>JAYSUL010000040.1:0-3470 GCA_043719125.1 Candidatus Saccharimonadota bacterium
GATAAGCGACTATTGGCTTTTCGTCTCAATGACCACTTTAGTCGTCTCGTAGATTCAGCAAAGATTATCGGGCTCGATACGTTCGAAGCGATATGGAACTACGAGCTGTTCGAAACAGCAGTTAAGGATTTGATTAGAGCAAATGATGTTAAAAACGATGTGTATGTTCGGGCGACTATCCATGCTACAGCCCAAATTGCAGGGACGCGTTCTCGTGGGCTTGATACTGCGCTGAGTATGTTTATCTATGACGCACAACCTATACTAAAACCTGCTGGTTCGCGGGTTAAAATTAGCGCATGGCGCAGAACATCAGATATGGCAATTCCTTCACGGGCGAAGGTGAACGGCGCATATGTAAACTCGGTGCTTGCAAAGCAAGACGCAATTGATTCCGGCTATGACGACTGCATCTTTCTTGACTCACTCGGCCATGTCTGCGAGCTATCGGCCGCGAATATCTTTATTGTTAGAAACGGCACGGTCTACACGCCTGACACAAGTAGCGATATCTTAGAGGGTATCAACAGACGTTCGGTAATAGAACTTCTGAAGAAAAATCTCAAAATGGAAGTTGTTGAACGAGCAATAGATTTCACTGAACTATACTTAGCAGATGAAGTATTTGCCACTGGTACGAGCGCAAATATTGCACCTATAGTGCATATCGATGGTAGGGATATTGGCAACGGACTTATAGGAGGTGTGACGGAGAGGCTACAAAAGCTACACTCTGCTATGAGAAAAGGTGAAGTAGGGGGTTATGAAAGCTGGGTTACAGAGGTTTAGTCTATACTATAAAACGATGGAAATATTCCTCGATAAGATTTTTCTAATGCTAGCACGCCTGTACCTGACTAAGGGCAGGCATCAGACAGTGGTTATTACTGGCAGTGTTGGTAAAACGTCAGTAACGCAGGCTATCGCTACGTTGTTATCTGAAGACTATGTGGTTAAAACAACAAAGCAAAACTACAACACACATAGGGGTGTGCCGCTCACAGTTTTTGATCTGAGTATTCCGGCTTCGCGTAGAGGCTGGCTAGGGCTATTGATCCAAGCTTCAATGAAAGCACTATTTACTTGGCCCAAGTTTTCGATGCTAGTGTTGGAGCTTGGGAGCGATAAGCCCGGCGATATCGCAAAGTTTGCATTTCTACGCCCAGATATAGCCGTCGTTACGGCGACAACTCCTGAGCATATGGAATATTTCAAAACTCTAGATGCTGTTGCTGAGGAGGAGCTTAGCGCATCAATGTTTTCGTCTGAAGTCATCATTAATACGGATCTAGTGCCGGCTAAATTCATCAAGAAATATTCCAAAGATCTGTCCGCCATACTCTATGGTGCCGAGACATCAAATACTGTGCAGATAGATAAAGGTGAAGTGATTATTTCTGTAGAGGATTCTCGGATTAATTCAACTGATTTCAATTTAATCGGCGCATCTGGCCTATCGACTCTACTTGCATCTGCGCTTGTGGCAAAGCGTCTTGGGATGGACGGCATATCTATTAAGAAGGGTCTTTTGAGAATTCGTCCGGTTGCAGGGCGAATGAACAAATTCACCGGGTTGAATGGCTCGACGATTATTGATGATACATACAATTCTAGCCCTGAGGCAGTCAAGGTAGCCTTGGACTATCTATACGAGCAAAAGGCAACAAAGCGAATAGCGTTACTAGGAATGATGAATGAGATGGGCGAGGTAAGCGAACAGCTTCACCGAAAAGTTGGATCATGGTGTGACCCTAGTAAGCTAAGCCTACTCGTCACGCTCGGCGAAGACGCAAATCTATATTTAGCTGAAGAGGCAGAGGAGAATGGGTGTAAAGTTATCCGTACAAACTCTCCATACGATGCAGGAGACATCATAAAGAAATATCTGAGTATGGGTACGGTAGTTTTGGCTAAGGGCTCACAGAACGGTGTCTATGCCGAGGAAGCTGTTAAATCTTGGCTATCTGATCCTAGCGATGAACATAAACTGGTCCGACAAACATCTTACTGGCCGTCTAAAAAAGCCAAACAATTTAGCACGAAAAGCTAAGCGCGTTGTAGTTTTGTATTTTTATTGCATACAAAAAGCTGTAAGCATATATTTGATCTAAATATTTGGAGGGTTCACTATGCATATACGGGACAATGGAACATTAATCACCGAACCTAATCACGAGTTACTTGGCCCAAGAACAATGACTGATGTTATGGTTGAAATGGGCGTCGAAAACCCTTATTGTGACGGACAGAACCCGGTACACTTCTTGAGGGAGTTGGGGCAAGAGAAACGCTCGGCTGTAGTTAATTATGCAGGTGAGCTCTGTGCAAGGTGTGAAGTGATTGATTGTCCTATAAAACAAGGTGTAGTTGATTTGCCGACCTTGCTTCGTTCTGAGATAGATTTATCGGAGCAGGACAGAGCACTAGCCAGCTAGTGCAACTAATTCGCCTATGCTTGCTCATGGTGTCTCTTGATGCTATCGTTACACCATATATAAGGATGTGACCTTGCATGGCTTTAGATCTTCGGCATCGATGCGTTGATACCAATGGAAATTTTGTGGGTCCTTTTCTGTCCATCGAATCTATGCCAAAAGCTGAACGGCGACAACAGACCGTTGAAAGTCCACTGGTAGCTGAGGCGGCTGATGTATGTAGGGGTGGATGTGACTCATTTTCTCAGTGCAATGAGGACGTCGATCGATGGGTAATGAGTAGACCCATGAATGCTTGGCATACCCCCAAGGATGTAGACCTACCGTATGTTCACGGAGCGAGACTACTGCATAAAGATGAGCATAAACTTCGACATGCAGTCGAAGTTCCGCTGAGAGTCCGGGTTGGAACTGTAGCTGCCGTGAATACGAGAACTATCGAAGAAGAAATTGCCGACGAAGTTGCACAGATACTTCTGAGCGGAGAGGGCGTGTCAGACCTACCGCGCAACATTGGTGCAGATGTGCTCAGGGTATTGATGACCCACGAAAGACTTAGTGGCACAACATATGCAGAAATAGCAAGAATTGCTCTAGATGCGGGTTTCCTTGAAATTGATTCAACTGTTTTTGTTCCACGTACTATAGCCGTGGAGTCTAACGCGGATGTGCCTATTATAGCGGCGTCTAGTTTAGGAGAAGAACCAACAGAGGCCGAACTTGAATTATTGGAGCAGGAGTTAAGCGACGAGTACCTTCAGGGTATTGATGGGGATGCTGAAGAAGATGAAGTTAAACCTGATGATACCACTGACGAGGAGATCGGTAGCCAGACAGAAATTCTTCCTGAATCAAAGCCCGCTAAAAAGCTTGCAAAAACTGCTAGGCGCTCCTCAGTTAGGTCATTTTCTAATGGTGATATGGGATTATATAAAAAAGGCGGTAGAAATGATATACATCCCGATGAAGATATCGTGCGTATCTTTATGCGGGAAATGGGTCAGTTTGATTTACTCAATAAGGCTGATGAAGTAA
>JAYSUL010000005.1:0-2299 GCA_043719125.1 Candidatus Saccharimonadota bacterium
TAGAAGTTTGGCAGATGCTCTCATGAATCTAGGATGTAAACTTGTGACAAACGGTACAGATAATCATTTGATTTTACTCGATGCTGTCAAAAGCTTTGAAGTTGATGGTGCCGTGGCGGAGCACGCTCTTGATGCAGTAGGTCTAACACTTAATAAGAACTCGATTCCCGACGACGCCAACCCGCCCTTTAGGCCAAGTGGTATTCGATTTGGTACGCCGGCAATTACGACACGTGGTGCAAAATCATCGGATATGTCACAACTCGCCGATTGGATGGTGGATGCGATTCGGGAGCGCAACAATTCTAGCAAAGTCTCAGAGATTAAAAATCAGGTCACGGAGTACTCAAAAAACCTTACTTCACCCAGCGATCTTTAGTGTCGTCAACAAACTCTGCCTCAGGGACAAGCCGTATCCCATATTTATCAAATAATTTACTGTTTACTAGTTGGTGTACGGAAATTAAATCCTGTAGCGTAGCATCGGAGTTTTGATTTATGAGAAAGTTATTATGCGTCTGATACATTTTGAGAGTACTACCAAACTGATAGTCGCCACGTATGCCAATAGACTCCAGTAAATCCTTACACTGAAACATCGTTCTTTTACCGTTAAATGTCTCTTTATGCTTTACGCTCATTATTTCTGGGTGTAGTGCACCAAGTTGTTCGTTGGCGACTTCCAAATTCGTAAAGTACGATCCAGTATTTGGAATGAATTTGTAGTCAGGATACATGCTTTGTCTAAAGAGACGGATGGACTCTTCGGTCATTGCGATGTTATTGATGCTAAGTTCATTGTTTCTTACGAATTCTAAAAGTCCATCACCTCCAGGCTCTGTAAACTCATCAGCTTCAAGTAGCGTTAGGGTTATAGAAACAATAACGTAGGTTTGCCAATCGGCCTTACTTTTGAAATTGCTTTCTCTATGGGCGCCAAAGCCACAATCCTCAGGAGCGAGTGTGATAAACTCGTCTGCACCGTAGTCGTAGACTTCGATATTCCTAAGTCTATTTGATAGAAGTTGTCCAAATGCGCCGATGTTTTGGACAGGTGCAGCCCCAACTGTTCCGGGTATTGTTGTTAGTCTTTCAATACCATGGCAACTGTTCGCTACAGATAGTTCGACTGCAGTTTGCCAGTCTTCTCCGGCCTCAATTTTTAGTATCTGTGAATCCAACCATTCGTGTCCCTTTGTAGAAAGTTCCGCAACTAGACCGCTAAAAGTTCCAAATACTGAGTTTGACCCTTTACCGGCTATGTGTATAATCTCGCCCTCTGAGTATAGCTGATGAAGTATACCTAAATCTGAGCGGTCAGAAATTTCTATATATCTCACATCTCCCTCACCTATCTTTAGCGCGGAGAAATCCTTAGCGGGTCTTGTTCTTATTTTATCTTGCATCTGGTTCATAATTTAATGCTTTCTGTATTCTTGTTCTGGCATGTGAAGTCATAACAAAATCTAGCCAACTTTCTCTTGCAACAATTCCTTGAGATGTAACAACATCTATTACGGACTCGCTTTCTACTTTAGCGTAGATAGGCTTAAATCGTCCATTAATATTAGCGCCTCTTGCGTGATCCCCTATGTCGCTGTGTACTGCATAGGCAAAATCAAGCACCGTTGCACCCATCGGGAGGTCAATCACATCTCCCCTGGGCGTTAGTGCAAAAATACGCGTCTCAAAGAAATCACTTTCAAGCTCGTGAATATACTCTTCTGGAGATAAGGGCCTATTTTTAAGCTCACTAAGCTGATCTATCCATGCAAATGAAACTTTTTCGGATTCATCACTACTATTTTTGTATGCATGATGTGTTGCAACACCGAACTCGTTTACTAAGTGCATGGCTTTTGTGCAAACCTGTACCTCTACCATTAGGCCCGTACCACTCATAACCGTTGTATGTAGACTTTGATAGCCATTTGGTTTTGGTAGAGCAATGTAGTCTTTTAGTCGTCCAGGTAGTGGATGCCACTTGGCGTGAATTGTGCCAAGTATTTTATAGCAATCATCCCGGCTATTGACAATCACACGGAGTGCTACTAAGTCGTACACCTCGTTTATTTTCCACTTTTTACGCAGTAATTTCTTGTAGGTGCTGTATGTCCCTTTAATGCGCTTATCGATTATCGGTTCGTAGTTTAGTGTTTCTAGCGCTAGTGGGTGTAGTTCCTGAAACATGTCGTCAATCACTGAATCTCCATTTTTGAGTCGAGGGCCTATGATTGCGACGGTTTTTTGATAATAATCTGGATATGCGTACGGGAATGCCAGATCCTTTAGGATTGAT
>JAYSUL010000041.1:0-3384 GCA_043719125.1 Candidatus Saccharimonadota bacterium
CATATACTCTGCCAGTACCCGCCGTACCACCAGAGTTAAAGCGAGCAGCGCTATGCGTTAGGGCAAGTGTGCCTATGTTTGTATTCCACTCATACACCACGTACTGTGCAAGTTCTGTTTGTGGGATCGGTACATTTGCATTCGGAGTCGCCATGAAATCTACTGTCTGGTTAGTCGACCCACTCCACGACGGAGGGTTTACGTCTAGGCCCAGCACACTCGTAAAGGTAGCCGGAGACACGTTGATGCCGATTGGTGGCGTCTGACAGATAGCCGTTTGGTTGTAGGTTATAAACGCGTTGAGCGAGTGAGGGCCCGGATCTGCGAGCTGTGTTGCCCACATCATAGACCAGGAATTAGTGCCGGTCGTAGTCTGGCGAGCCTGCCCAATGATACGCCCGTCTAGACGATAGATTACTCTGTTTATTGTAAAGCTTGTGTTAACTGTCGGCATGCCCAGGTTTACCGGAGTCACTCCGCCTAGAACAGCGCCTGAAGTGATGTTGGTAGTCAAACCCGTAGGACACGCCGCAGGGTTATTTTGGGCTTGTACTTGGATATTTGGTGCGAACTTAAAAATGGCTAATGAAAAAATGCCGATTAGCGCAACGCCAGCCCACTTGTAACTTTTGTCTCTCATACCACTTATGGCTAAGTATACTACCTATTCTCAGATAATAAACTACCTGCGGACAGACTTTAGCATTTTTAGCACAGAATCATATCCGCTCATCGAGCTATTTACTATTCCATCACCTTCAGCAGCAGAGGCATAAACACCGTCTTGGTTCTTGGCGTCTGAATCAAAGTCTACCGACCATGACGGAGGGGGTGATGCCGCGGTACACAGAAAGTAAGATTTTCCAACCTCAAGCTCACCAATTGTGAGCCTTTCGGCAGTTAGTGATTTTGTACTACTCGCATACTTCATAGATTTCTTTGCGAGTGCAATACCGGTATTGTCCGTGCCGAAAACGACGACTCCGTCTATGTTCGTGTCTGAAAGCTCAGTTACTTTTATGGTAGTCATATCCGAATCAGCGCTACATCCCTCGAACCCAGCAGGTATTACCGAGCGAAAGGCTACAATAGTTACCCTATCAAGTAGTTTTTCTGCTTCGATATTACTGGCAAAGGTGTATCTTGTTTCCTCATAGGTAGTTGCTACTTTTTTATCCACTGTCCATCCGGACTCTAAGTCCATATAAATGCCTAGCTCCTCTATGTGGTAAGAGTCGACGACAGACTCTTCGGTTTTTGCATCTTCTTTTTTGATTACTTTTTGAGTAGGTACAATGTCTGGTTCTGGATTAGATACTTTGTTTTTCGAATACACCCACCATCCACTTACTCCGATAGCCAATACGACTGCTGCGAGAAGGATTGCTCCCACATGCGCAAAACCTTTTTGAGATCGTTTCATATTTCTCCCACGCTTACATTGACTTTATAATACATGAATCTCCGCTGTTTTGTTGCTTTAACAGCATCCACATTTCGATCTCAAAGTTCTATAATGTATATATGAGTAATGGATCTAGAGTCACCCTATATCTCTCTCCTGGCGTGCGTAGAGCACTAAAAAAACGCGCTACCGACACCAGTCAAAGTATGTCTGAGTACGTTGACAGAGCGGTGGCATTTGCAATTGCCGAAGACCTCAAAGATATGGATTCGATTAATGCAAGACGAAACGAGCCAACTGAGTCTATAGAGGATTTTTTAACGGCAATCGGGCAGAAACATATCTGTTAGCGTTCACTTATTTCGCCTTTTGTGGGCATTTTCCCTATCTTTGAGCGCCCGATAGACTTCATAATTTTCTCAGATTCATCACCATGTTGCTTCTGCTCATATTCGATTTCAGAGGCCAGCCATTTGTGGAATTCAGCATTGATTGTAGTCCCGCATTTACCTAGATATGCGCGGGCCTTTTCAATCGCTTCTTTGTCTGCTGATAATGTAATGTTTTTCATACGCTATAGAATGTACCGCACCGCCGTAATGACTATTCACAGTCATTACATACCAAGTACTTCTCTAAGAACTCCTTTTATATCTGTCATTTTCTGAGCTGAAATACTCGTGATTGTTCTAACTACAAGCGACTGGTCTGCGGTAAATAGTTTATCTGGGCGGATATAACTATCCGTGATCATACCCTTCGCATCATCCTGTGTTATTTTTATCCATACAGTACTGGTGTATGGGCTTGATGTAATCTGACATACGATCAAATCGCCGAATTCAGCGATAGCGAGTACTAGGGCTGGGCGTATCTTGTCCGCCGAAAGGTCGGAAAACGGAAATTTAACAGCAATAATACTGCCTACTGTAGGTGTTTCCATGCTGCATCTTCCTCGGGCATTAGCCACTCGCGTAGGGCAACTTCACTCAGTAGAGCCTCTTCATTTACAGTGACAAGCGGTTTTGATATAACAATCTTATTATTCTCAAGCGTCAAATCGATCGTCTCGCCTAATTCAGCCGCCTTTATTAGACTCTTTGGTATACGAATGCCTCTGGAGTTACCTATTTTGATAATCTGTGTAATCATAATGTGACTACATTGTACATACATTTATATAGCTTGTCAAGATTCATCATCGTCGTCTTTTTTCTTTTTGAGGATCAGTATGCCAAACAGTAGACAGGCTACGAGGATGCCGAGTAGCCCAATGATCAGACCCAAATTAATACTCTTCTCTTCTACAATAGGCTCTTGGGCGCCAATTTGCTCACCGCTAAAGAGTTGGTTTGCTTCCTCGATGCCACCAACTCCTGACTGGGGATTGGTTTTGACATCTTGCTCCCCTGCAACTGATGTTATTTGTGGCGCTGACTGTTGAAAGGTCTGTGTGGTAGCTGGCTGAGTCACAACCGGCGCAGGATCTGGGGTGTTGTCGATTGCTGGTGAATTTGGATCTTCAGTTGTATTTGGTTCGTCCTGCGTGACAGTTTTGTCATAATTTTGGCCCACATCTCCGGTTGTATCGGTAGGCTCTTGGACTGGCTCTGGCTCGACAACTACTCCCCCCTCCGCGGTATCCTCGTCCACCACTACCGCGTCAGGTGGTGGGATGTCTTCGACGATCAGCTCGTCAGGAACGGGAGGTTCATCAACAATTACCTCTGGGATAGTAGGTGAACCCTCGACCACCAACACCGGCTCTTCGGGGGGGATAATGGAATCTCCGGGCTCTACAGTCGATAGCCCGGTTGGATCGATTGTTTCCTGAGGATTATCTGTTTCCTGGATAGGATCTAGTTCGGGCACTACTTCGGGCTCAGGGTCAGGAAAAATAGTTGTCACTGGCACAGTTTGTGGCTCTGCCTCAGAACCATTATCAACATACTGAATCAACAGGTTCGGGGACGTACTGT
>JAYSUL010000042.1:0-9359 GCA_043719125.1 Candidatus Saccharimonadota bacterium
GATCAAATTTCGCATGTCGATAGTCGCATTTGAATCCAGACCGAGAGTACACTGTAGGTTTATTAAGTTTGATTGAGCTACTACAAGCATCACGAGAAGAAGTGTGGCGACTGTGATCAAATTAAATGGCTTTAATGCAAACCATTTATGAAAAAATAAATACGAATTCTGCATTTTAATTACTATAGCAGACCATGGTGAATGTCGCTTGTAATCGTAAGCGTTTTCTGGTATACTGCGACTAACAAAACAATATAAAAAGGAATAATAATGTTTCCACAAGACAACGGTGCTCCACAAAAAAAGATACTTCTAGTCGAAGACGACGATGCGTTAGCGTCAGTATATCTTGCGAGACTCGAAGCTGAGGGTTTTGCTGTACGTCGTGTGCCAAATGGCGAAGAAGCGCTCTCGGCGGCACTTGAATTCAAGCCCGACCTGATTTTACTCGATGCAATGATGCCAAAGGTTAGCGGATTCGATGTACTAGATATTCTACGCAACACACCAGAGACCCTCAATGTACGTATAATCATGCTCACAGCACTCAGCCAAGAGTCAGATATACAGCGCGCTAAAGCACTTGGAGTGGACGAATACCTCGTCAAGTCTCAGGTTGTGATTGCAGATGTTATAGAGCGGATTAAGGCCAACTTGAACATGATCTAAGTGTAAAAACCACGAGATTTTGTACATTTTGACTCTATTTACTCCGACCAGCAGTCGGAGTATTTTCATACACCTCGATTACTGTTTTCGTCAAAATAACCAAACTAGCCTAGAATTCAAAACTTTATGGGTAAGAACCTATTTGCGTTTGAGTATACGATAGCCACTTAGGACTGTTGATTCTTCGTAGTGTTTGGTTAAGTACTCGTCAATTCTAGGGATAGCAGGGGACACCGCCTGGTCGCCAGTGTTATAGATGACAAACATTGGAGCATTGGCCTCGTTGTCGCCTCGAAATTTATCTACAAGCCCAAGAGAATTGGTGTCTTTGGTGAATAGTTCGGCATTGTAAAATCTAGTAGATCCACTTAGGTTAGATTTGTCATAAAACCCAGCACCATTTCCGTAGTAGTAGACCATACGCGTATCGGTGAGTCGTTGTTCGATATACGCCGACACTACCTGTAATTTTGCTGATTCTAGCTGGACCTCTTTTTTATCTTGGTAACGGTAGGGGATAGATAGCGCTAGTCCGCATAGACAGGCTACGATCACAAATCCAGGTCGGATTTTTTGTCGGTATACAGGAGCTAGTAGTATGAGCATAAACGGCAACATGATCATTAAGCCTCCGTACATCGATATCACCACAGCTCCTAGTAGCCCCACGCATGTTAGCCACAGAACCCGATCCTTTTTATAGTTGCCACTTTGTGCGCCGTAAACTGCTAGTACGACAAACACGGCAAGTGGTATAAGTGCCATAATTATCGATTTTGATGTGCTCCCGGGAAAAGCGCTTATACGGAAATCTAATAGACTAGCGCGTAGTGCCTCAGTGAGTAGTCGTCTAGAGCTAAAAAAGCTATACCAGACCCAAGATTGTGCCAGCACAGGAACTAATACGAGGGCTAAGCTGGTAACAACATTTTTGTTCTTGATGATGTATATAATGAACTTTGCGATCATAGGTACTGCAAATAATGCTAGTAGTAGGGATGTATATATAAGTGCTGAGAGAGATATGCCGGCGAGTAGTAGGTAGCGCCAATTTTTATTTGTTTCACCTGCGAACCAGTAGCTTCTACCACTGCGTATCCAGAGTGTCAGGAAGTAGTTAGCGGCTAATAAAAATAAAACACCAAACTTATAGCTTGATATGCCAATTTGCCAAACACCCGGGATCAACAGGATCAATAGGCCGACGAGTAAAAGTGTATTTCGACGTATGGCTTCTTTTGCATATAGCAACTTCAGCCAACTGTAGAGCGTGTAGGCGATTAGGCTATAAATAACGATCTCAAATATAACTCGCATGCCCACATTGCTGCCAATACGGTCATACTGTGCACCCAGATATAGCATTAAGGGGCTTGCACTGCTGTAAGCCTGCACGATTGGGATTGATCCTTGCCGAAACCAAGCACTGCCGATGATCTGGATCTCGTGCGTAGCATCAGTAAGGCGCCTGGCCGTAGTCAGCACCGAAAGTAGGCCAAATAGGTAAATATATATAGGTACATATTTTCTCACCAGTTCGTCCTCGATACTTTTTAGAAACTTCATAGGATTATAAGTATATAGACATCTCTACCGCGCGACAACATTGACAAATAACAAAGCTTATGCTAATATAGTATTGAGGTAAATCAAAAATAAACATTCAAAATAAATCAGGAAAATAAACATGTCTCTTCGTGAAAGATTAACTGGAAAAAAAGTTACACCATCCATAGGGCAAGCTCGTAGGGCTGGGCGTTCTGCTTTAATGGGCGAAGGGGCTGAACCCATCAAATACGTACCAAACCAAGACGAACTACTCAAAGATGCCCGTACAGTGCCAAACAACAAGATGATGCTGCTAACTTCTGCAAATAGATATTCACCTATTGCGCAGACTACCGGTAGGGCGTTAAGGGATATCGTAGTGATAGGCAACACATATATTGGAGTTGTAGATAAGAGTGAGGGTGGTAAGTTTACAGGTACGGAATTACTTGCTCTCCCCTATGGATCAGCCTCACAAATGAGAACATCCGTTTTTCTTAGACAGACTATAACTCCCGGCGCTCGCGACAGTTTTCTGATTAGTCGTGACTTCTTGGCTGAAAAAGGTATAGCAGACCCCCAAGTAAGTAATGGTGTGGAAGGTGCTGGCCATCTTGAAGTAATGGTCCATGGGGACACGGTTCATTATGGCGATAACGACTCGAAGAACGGTACGCGCCTAATCACAGGTAGTTCGGTTGCTAGGAGTGAAAACCCAGAGATAGAAAAGTTAGCCGATGATCTACGGGCCAACCCACAATATCTTCAAGGCACAATGACAGGGCATGAAGCGGTCATATCGCCGTTAGGGTAACCCTTATGAAGGTCGAAGTTGATCCAGCTAACGCTGTAGAAATAGAAGCAGGCAGAGAGGCAGTATGTCGCGTCAGAGAATATACGGCAGAGCTAAGAGATAGCTATGCTTCTCATCTGCCATTGGGCGAGAAAACAGGCGTATACTTTTCTAGAATGTTGGATATCCTAGTGAATGATCCAGATCGGATTGAAGCAAATGCCGGACTTAGCACCAACTTTTACCAATTTAATGATCTTAATAAAGTTCCAGCTGATCAAGAATCCGATGCAAAAATCAGTATTAGTGTACGGCGTGCCGAGCAACGGATAGCCGACCTCATTTCGCAAGATACTTGGCCCCTAGTCGAGAGCGAGACCAGGGATCTAGTTTATAGGTGGCTCACATGGCACGAGTTGGGGCATGGCGTCCAATCTGCTTTTGCCAACGTAGCGCCGAGAAAGCACTATGGAGGATCATTTAGTTCACCATCCAGCCTAAGTGAGTCTACGTTCACCGAGCTTGTTATGTATCCTTCTCCGCCAGAAGGTAAAGAACATTCAGATATCGGCACGGTCACTATTGAAAGCGAGCGATTCGCTGAAGGATTTAGCCGGATGATTATGTCGGAATGGCTCACTGAGAGGTATGGGACCGATCTAAGCAACGAGTTATTAAAACTAATGCACCAGCATAGAGTCGATAAAGCTGAGGATGCACAGGACTTGTACGGAACGTATCTCACATCTGGTGCGGTCGATTCACCTCATAGCTATATGAGAAACGCAAATCCTAAACTCTCGATCAATCATATTGGCTATGCATCCCCACATTCGCCAGATATAGTGATGGATATATTGAGTGCAACAAATAGATGGGAGAATGGGTTGTGATAGTGTGCATAATGATGAGCTATTGACAGGGGCGCTCGCCCCTGTTTTAATGTAAGCATACAAATAAAATAAAAATATGGCAGAATTCTCAAAAGGCACTTCAACTGATCCAACCCTAATGCAGGGTGATTTAGCCAATACTAGTAAAGAGCTAAAGGAGCTTGCCTCGCAAGAAAGTATTTCGGTTAGTCCTGATCTTCCGATAGGAGAACTTAGTGAAATAGGCATAGCTGCCAGTCATGACTTATCCAGGATAGGTAGGATGGAGTTTAGTGGCGGGGTAAATGTCGAGATATTGGTTCAAAGGAACTCCGCAGGTGAGGTGTCTACTTATTACCTTGCCCCATTAATACCACGGAAAAATGAAGATGGTTCTGTCGCTAGCCAAAGTAGCAATAATACCTTCTTTGCTTTTACTGGTAATCTTCGACTTGGCAGAACTAAGACTGGTCAGAGAAACGATGGTAGTCCAGTTGATCTAACAGTTGATCTAGCTGATCTTGGGATACTGGTAATTGGCACTGTCTCCAGAGAACAACTTGAGATCAGCGTAGGAGAAAACGGTATAAACATCCGCAATATAGCCCAGACATCAGCAGAAGACCCTAGGATTGGTCGCTTTCGGGTAGAAAGATCTGTAGCCCAGCAAGAAACTGAAGCCGAGATTACTCAGCCAAGAGCTATATTTGCTCCTCCAGAGGGTGTGCCAGTTGCCATGCCCGATGAGGAAGTGGCCGCACAGCAGGCAAAACTTGAAGATGAAGCACAGGCTGCCGTTGTAGAGGCGTTCTCAGAGTTAGGAGAGCAACCAATTGGGCCATCATCCGAAGTCCAAAATATTATTGGAGATCAGATCGCCCAGCTCCAAGCGGGCGAGGGTGTGCCTGTAGTGGTAAATGTTAGCGAAAGTGAGACACTAGACGAGTCCGTATCGGCTGCTCAAAGAATTATTGAAGATCAGATTAAGAATGGTGAAGGAAATCCAGTTGTAGTAAAGTTGGAGAAACCTACTGTAGAGATTGAAGCCGTACCTGAAACACAGGAAGAACAACTAACCCCTGAAGAACGGATACGCGAAGCATGTCAAACTCCCGCAAGCTTACTGGAAGGTCTAAAAGACCCAGAAATGCCACAAGACCTCAAGAATGCTGTTCGGAGGCTTGTTGAGGCGTATAGGGACACAAATACTGCAGGGCAAGTAGGAGAGATGTGGAACTCAGACGTTGTACCAAAACTAAAAAAGATTGGTGATGCGCCCCAAGAGATCCAGAAGGCTATAGAGAGTACTACTGGTGATTTAATGAGCAGGAAAACAACTCTAATCAATGCCATGAATGGAGCCGTTTCCAATAGGGGCGGAATGTTTGATGATGGAAACGTAGATTCTATGCGAAGAGTAAAGAACGAAGCGGAACATATCAGAGATCAACTAGTTTCTGGCAGTCACAAAAAGGCGCTAAGTAAACTTGTTGATACTGCACGCAGATCAGGAGTCGGCGCAATGTATAGTGAAGACGAAATTACTTCTCTTGGCAGGAGGTTATCGCGAAATGATGACCCGCCTACTATGGAAGACCTCGAAGCGATTTTTGCAAATAATGCAAACAGTATTAGGAACGGGCTTGAGGGAATTCGTTCAGTTACTAATACATTAACTGCAAATAACGAAGAGAGCTCTCCAAACTGGCGCAGACGTAGAGATAACATTCAGGTATTATTTGGTTTACTGTCTCGTATCAACCAGGACGATGCGGTAGCGGGAACTTCGACCCAAGAAGTACATGCAGTAAATCTACTTGATGCAGTAATAGATGGTGCAAATAAGGTTTATGGTGCTATGAGAGAGGGAGCGTATCCACAGAACCGTGTGAATACATTGCAGAATGAAGTTGTACCAACCGCGATTCGCGGACTAGATGTTGTGTTTAAGCAGTCGGATGATCTCAAACAACTTGCACTACGTCTTCAGTCTATGGTTGCGGAAATTAAATAAGCTCCCTATCGGGGAGCTTATTTAATGTTTTTAGCCAATTTGGCTATCTGACTTGGATTTCGGTTCGGACGGTTGTTTTGCCGGTGAATTTCTTGATTCGGCGTTGTACAAATGTGACAACTCCGTCTTTAGCGGCGTGGATTGTGTAGTTACGGCTCATGAATGTGCCTGCACCAGGGACCTTTGTCTGGCCAACTTGGCGGACTAGTATCTGGCCTTCGGTAACTGCGTGGCCACCAAAACGCTTAACACCTAGGCGCTGCCCAGGGGAATTATGGTTGTTCTTTGTCGAGCCACCGGCTTTAACTTTTGACATCTAAAATAACCGCCTTATCCATTTATGAATTATCTTGAGGGGTATTATAGCAAAAAGCTCTATACATTTCAAGCGCGTAACGGTACAATGATGCTAAAGCTTATATTTTATACGAAAAGGGGTGAGGGATGGATCAGCCACAACAGGGTGACGATGACGCAAATCAGAGCGTAAATGACGGTGCTATGCAAGATGACCAGTCTCAAAATACAGATGAATCAACGCCGATAACTGACAACGTAGAGTCAGCAGATGGCGAGACTAATGACGAGTTTTCAAGTCCTAATGAATCAGAGATGAATGATGCAGTAATGGATGGTGTTCCAAGTAGTGGAGAGCCAGTCCAGGCTGATATACAGGCCGCAGAAGAGCAAGTTGCTGAGGCGATGCCACAATCAACCGCCGATGAGCTTGCTCAAGTGGCCGACGAATTGCAGCATATGGCCTCTACTGAAGAGCCTGCAGCGACTGATGAGCCAGAAACACAAGCCGACACACCTGTTGAAGAGGGTATGCCGGTCTATAGCGATGGATCCGACCCAATGGATCAGATCATGCACGATGAGGAGACAAATGGTGACAGCGAACGATCAGAGCAACCTTCATTAACTCCACCAGTAGAAAATGCCGATGAGGCTTCTGAGCACGAGGTACTAGATCCGAACGCCTTTAACGCAGATACTGATAGTACGCAAACCGATGAAAATACACAATCGGATCAATCTGATGCCTCACCCGAGGAAGCATCTATTGTAGATCAGCCTTTTTCCGAGGAGACGGCCGAGGAAGTTGTCGGAGACCCAGTAGTCGACGCGGTAGAGAATGACCAATCTGATGACGACAGTGAGCCAACGATGAATTCTGACACGCCTGTTGAGGCGCCGATATCTGGAGGTGCAAATAACGATGCGATATCGATGGCTAACGATGCAGAGTTAGAAAAGACGGCCGAGGTAAATCTTGGAGCCATGATAAATGATGTGATTGCTCCAACTGCTGTTGCGGTAGCGTCGTCTGTCGGTACGGCTGGTGAAAATGCTATTACTGGAACGCCAGAAACTTCTACTGTCGAGTCAGCCCAAGGTGCAGCACTAGCAAATCAAAAAGAGCATATGGCCACGAAGCCAAAAAGTAGCAAGATGTTTCTGGTCCTCATAGTGACACTAGTGACACTCTTATTTGGTGGAGGCGCGGTCGCTGCTTATATGCTCAGGTCTGATCCTGAGCCAACGACGAATTCAGAAGTCCAGGAAAATGCTACTGATAATACCGAAGCGGTTGAATCTGATGGTGATACTACGCCAAATGCAGATGCATTACCGGTTACAACCACATCGTCTCCGGGCGAGAAAGTTGATGCTAAGGCACTAGATGACTATAAAGCAGCATGTGCAACAGGCGGACTAATATCAAATGCTACTGCATATGCAGGAGTCGCACCACACCCAATTGTGGTATTTGAAAAGGGCAGTGACGACAAGTTTGCGCTCAGTCTCGTATCTTTCAAAGACAAAACTTGGTCTGCTGATGCGACAAAAGTTACTTCAGGGCAATTAGTAGCCTGTATAGCTCGAAAAGTAGCCAGCGAAAAGAAACTTAAAAGTTGTCCTATCACTGATAGCGTTACAAAGGTAACAGCAAATGTCGATTTCTACTCGAGCTCGTATACGGTAGATGTATATGAAGCAAAGACTGGCAAGAAAGTGACTAGCTTTGAAAATGCCAGTATCTCGACATCTTGCCCAACCAACGCAGCATATAACAAAGCAGATCCAAAGATCTACGCTGTGTTTGATCAAATAGCACTAGAGACATCACTCAAAGATTCAGTCACCAAAGTATTTTAGTATTGATTGGTAGTCGAGAAAAACACTCCTGTTAATCAGGAGTGTTTTTATATTTTTATAAGTGTAACGAGCTCTCGCCCAACGACTTGGTCATCGCGACGGTAAATGAGGTCTGCGGGGTGCGCATGTTCGAAGCGAACTCGTTGCCAGCCGAGTTTTTGTAGTTCCTCGAGGCAGGGTAGGTGCTTGACGCTATTTGGCAAGTGCCATGCAGGCAGGCCGATACACATTCTAAATCCACTATCCACTTGCTTGCCAACATTTTTAAGGAAGCCTTTTGCAATGTTATTGCTGGCCTGCATTGACTCCTGCAGATGATCAGGGGAGGGCATATGGGCAAACGGGAGTCCCAGGTATCCCTCGCAAGCGATAGTACTGAACGTCTTGTCCCAGGTATGGGTTGTTGCGTCACCGACTTGGAGTTTAATTTGCCTGTTTTGAAGCCCTAGGTCTTTAACAATCCAGTCCAGATTTGCTTTGGAGTATTCTATCATTCTAGATTCGAGGTCAGTACCGTAGGCTGATTTATTCATTAGGATCGCTTCTTGAAGAATTACACCTGTACCACAGAACGGATCAAGTACTTCTGTTATGTCGTTACTGGACGAAGCAAGGTTGATAATTATCTGCGCGAGTTTGGGGGGTAACATTCCGACTCTTGCATCGCGCATCGGGCGAGCTTGGTCACGCGCTGTGTAGCTTTCGATGTCTTGTACGAAGTTTGTGCGCATTAGTATGGTTTGGTCACCATTTCGGTAAAATACCAGCTCCCAGCCATTTTCGTGTGTGAGCTTGTTGTGGATGATCTGTGGTGTTGATATCTCAGGTGCTTTATTGGGCACTATTCGTACTGGTCGGCCAGTAGATTTGACTACTTTTTTGATGCTTAGAGCTGTACGCTCTAGCTCTTGTCTTGAGGCTGTTAGACCGTAGACGCTCAGGCCAATAGTGAGTTTACCCTCCGGTACATACGATGAATGTTTTTCGGCTGCTGGAACTATATAGCGCTCTATTTCTTTCCAGTTGGTTGTGTCGAGTGTTATGAGTATGCCGCCAAGCTTGACGGTGCCTCCCAGCCGAGCAAATGGTATATCTCCAGCAGGTACATCGATGAGTACTCCGCCGCCGCTTAGTGGAGTAATTTTATCTGCGCCAAACAGACTTTCTAGTTCTGCGAGGCCTATAGCTGGCTGTCTACCAAGAATTGCGAGCGTTTGCATAAGAGGTAGTATACTAATAAACAAGCTGTATGAATATCAAATCCTTTAAACTCGCGCTTAATATCGGCACATTTGTTGCT
>JAYSUL010000043.1:0-9244 GCA_043719125.1 Candidatus Saccharimonadota bacterium
CCACAGTTCGGTGATTCATTTGAAGTAGTCGCGAATGAAAAAATTGCTCGTGCGCAATCAGCCGCCGCCGCATCTAAGGGCGCCACAAGTCTTGATATGACAAGTGGTGAGCTCATGCGCATCATGAATCGTCGCACAGCTGTTACTGAGCTAAATGTAATAGTTAAGGCAGACGTACAGGGCTCGCTAACATCTCTCATTGACTCGATCAAGACATTTGATAACGATGAAGTATCCGTACGTATTGTCGGATCGGGCGTTGGATCTATCACTGAAAACGACGTCCGCATGGCTCAGTCTAGCCAGGCAGTAATCTACGGTTTTCATGTCGACATTGCCGCAAATGTACGCAGGCTAGCAACAGAACAAAATATACCTGTCCGTTTATATAAAGTTATCTACGAGCTTCTTGATAATATCAAAGCCGATCTGAGTGCACTTCTACCTCCAGAAATTATTGAGACTGAGCTAGGAAGACTTATCGTAAAGGGCATATTCAAGATCACTAAGACAGAAGTTATCTGTGGAGGAGAAGTTACGAAAGGCAAGTTAGTGGTTCCTGCACTTGCAAAGGTCAAGCGTGGCGACCTGGTACTCGCCGAAGTAGAGATTATTGCTCTAAAGCAAGGTCCTCAGGAGGCCAAAGAGATTCAGGCTGGTGAAATGTGTGGACTAAGCTTCAAGAGTGAATCGAGGGTTGATCTACAAGAAGGTGACCATATCGAGGTATTCACCCGCGAAATTAAAGAACGCACACTTTAGTTTGTATTACCGAGCTTACAGTTTTTCAAGGTAAATTACTTCGTTGATGTATTCATCATGCGCCCGCATCGTACCAAGGTACGCTTTAGTTACCCAACGCACACGTCGCCTTGTACTGCACTTCTGAAATATTTCGCTTAACTGTGGTAGTAGGAGAGGCGGTATTTTCAGATAAATATACCTAATAGCATGATAGAATAAGTCCATAAAAGGATGTAAACATGTTTAAACTTGACGACGATTTCTTAGCAAGCATAGGGCTTTCGGACTTACCTGCAGAGCAGAAGCAAGATATGCTTCGCCATATCTATGAGACGCTTGAGCTACGTGTTGGCATGAAGCTTGCAGAACAGATGAGCGATGCCCAGCTCGATGAGTTTGAGGGATTTATTGATCGAAAAGATGACGGAGGTGCACTCAAGTGGCTTGAGTCAAATTTCCCACACTATAAGCAAGTTGTTGCAGAAGAACTAGAAAAGCTAAAAGCAGAGATTAGTGGTAGCGCTTCGCAGATTCTTGGAGCTGCGGGTTCAGCAGATAGTGATCAGTTAACCCCAGCAGCCTAAGTTAACTTTGATTTATAGCCATTTAGAAATGCCTTAACGGGCATTTCTTTTTTACCTGCCGGTTG
Organism: Candidatus Saccharimonadota bacterium; assembly: GCA_043719125.1. GTDB lineage: Bacteria > Patescibacteriota > Saccharimonadia > Saccharimonadales > JAGQMS01 > JAGQMS01. The sequence goes on from JAYSUL010000043.1 coordinate 1,394, forward strand.
TATTGATGTTACCCATACAACACCATCAGAAGTTTGTATACCTAGTGTATCCGCACTTGCTACTACTGTACCGACGATGCTGGATACCCTCTCTGTGGATGCATTGGCAGATGTTACAACGTAACGTTGACCGTTATTTTCAAAATAACTACCTGGCCAACCGCTATATGCACGGACCTCCCTCTCAATTACTTGCGCCGGTTTCTGCCAGTCTATAGCACCGTCTTCTTTGGTCAATTTACGGGTATATGTCTCGCCCATATTTAGATCCTGGGGTGTTAGCGTTTTTTCACCATTCATGTACTTGGGGAGTTCGATTGACAGCATCTTGCTACTTAGAGCTACAAGTTTATTGGTCAATGTCGGAGTCGTATCCGAGTTGCTGATCACTAGATCTTCTTGTGCCAGTATGTCTCCCTCGTCAAGTTTTTCAACAATTTTCATTAGAGTAACGCCAGTCATACTGAGACCTTCGAGTATCGAGAAAGTTATAGGATCAGCACCTCTTAGTTTAGGTAGTAGGCTAAAATGACTATTTATTATGCCGAGCTCAAAGAAGTTGATGACTTCTGTATCCAATATGACGCCGTAGTCTACGATGATGCCAACCGTAGTCTTTTTGAGCTCGCCTGAGGACACAAGTGCCTTTGCCTCAAGTCTATTGTTTGCATATGCAATATCTGTTTGGTGGGCTAAGGCTACGTCTTCTACTGGTGCTGGGTGAGAACCCTTCTTTGTTTTTGTAACTACCTGAACAATATCAAAACTCTTGTAGAGAGCCTGGAGTGATGCGGCAGCCACAGGGCCGCTACCAAAGAATAGTACTTTTGGATACTTCGTCATAGCTAACTGGGATAAGATGCGCTTCCTCATCTAAATTAAAGAATGCTTCTTTGTCGCCCCGGATATGGTCGATATATACTACTCCATTCGTGTGATCAATTTCATGCTGTAGGGTACGAGCCATAAATCCTTCGGCTGTAATACGGAACTCTTTGCCGTCAAGGTCTAGGGCTTTTACCTTCACCTTATCGTACCTTGGGACATAACCGTATAGGTTCTTGATGCTGAGACATCCTTCGTAGTCTCGCACCATTTCACCCTCGTATTTCACAATCTCAGGATTGATAAGTGCCAAAAATGTACGATCATTTTTATCGTCGCAGTTATTTCTGATAATCACTACTCTATGGAGTTGATTGATCTGTACCGCCGCAAGTGCTACGCCTACCTCGTGTTTTCGACTTGCTTCCCAGTCAAGTGTTGCGTCCTCCATGCTCTTTATAAGAGTCAAAATCTCGTCAGAAATGTACCCAACTTTCTTTGAGCGGGTTCTAAGCGATTTGTGGGGAAGGGTGATGATATCTTCTTTGGATGACATGCGTACTAGTTTACATGAAATCTCGTTACTTCACCAGGGGTGCTACGGTGTATCTCCTGGGTCTAGTTCGCATACCCAGCTACTGCCTATGTCCCGAGCTATTGTCGTGAGGGTGCTTCTTTTTGGAGCTTTTAGGAGTAAGTGCCAATTAAAGTACTTTCCGGTGCGCTCGGTGAGGTTTGGCATCGGCTCTGAGACCATTACCCTAGAGTACCTCGACTCAATTTCATACTTGAGGTTGTTAGTCGCAGAGTGTGCACCTTTTGATGTTTTGCGCCTGCAATGAATTACCATCATATGGCAGTAGGGTGGGTAGTAGAATTTCTTACGTTCCCCGAGCTCTTTAATGTAGTAGTTTTGAAAATCACGGTCAACAGCAAGCTCTATAACTTTTGAGTCCGGATTTGAAGTCTGGATAACTATCTCAGTATCTTGGTGGCCCCTCATAGCTCTGCCGAGTACCTGATAAAGAAGCTGAAAGTCTTTTTCGTCACTTGTGTAGCTACTGCCGGTACTAGACGCTAGAACGACCAGTGTTCTGAGTTTTGGTAAGTCCAGACCCTTAGCTATCATTTGGGTTCCCACTATGATCTGTACTTCTCCACTTATGAGGGACTCGACATGTTCCAGTAACTGATCTTTCTTGGATAGGTCAGTATCAAAACGCCGAATGATCGTATCAGTAAAAGCCTGAGCTAGTTCGCTCACAACTGCTTTTGTGCCAAATGAGCTCATCCGGATCTCGCTTGACCCACATTCACTACAGTTGCTGGGAACTGATGTTCGCTTATTGCAAAAATGACAACGTAGTTCATACGTGTCGTGATGATACACGACAAGATGGTCGCATACGTTACAACGTTCTTCGTGACCGCATGATTGACAGGATACATAACGAGCAGTTCCTCTACGGTTTACCAGTACAAGAGCCTGACCATTCTTGCTGACTGCATCTGAGACTGCTAAGAGTGCCGACTTCAGGATACTTCCACCGTTTCGTTCTGAGTCGTTAGCGTAGTCGACTATCTGGATACTTGATTTTTTAGAAGACTCTACCGCCATTTTATTTATTCTAACTACTGGGTTGCCAAGTTTCTCGGCATTAAATAGATCAACAATTGACGGTGTCGCGGTACCGTATATACACTTTGCATCGTGATTTTTGGCTAGTATGGCAGCAACTATTTTGGCGTGCAGGTATGGAGACCCGTCCTGTCGATATGAGCTGTCATGGGCCTCGTCTAGAATTATCAGACCTATATTTTGGACAGGAAGTGTTAGCGCCGACCTTGGACCTACGATTAGTTGTCCTTCTGTTGTATCGTGCGCTTGTTTCCAGCTTGTGTATCTCTGTTTAGGAGTTAGCGTAGAGTGATAGAGGATTGCGCCGGGAAAGTAGGGGAGGACGTCTTTATACAGAAACGTCGATAGCCCTATCTCAGGCGCTAAAAGTATTACATTTTTGCCGATATCAAGCTGGGCTTTAATCAGGTGCATGTATATTCGTGTTTTACCGGTGCCGGTATCGCCAAGAAGAATAGAGTTCTGGGCGGTATCCGACAATTCCTGTACTGCTCGTTTTTGTTCGCTATTGATACTGGGTATAGCAACCGCTCCGGCTATCGTCTTCTGTTTAGTTTCTGCTGACTTCTTTGGAGCGGGCGGGGGTGTAAAAAGGCTTGCTAGTGACGATTCAGAGAATGGGTATAGGTTTGTTAGTTCTGTATAAGTCTGCACTTTCTGTTCTGGCAGTGTGAGGGGTTCGTTAAGTGTATCTAAGGTGTTTGTTTTGAACTCAGGCTTCGTAACTTTTTTTACAATAAAGCCTAAGCTTCTTTTACCGCGTACTAAAATTGAAACAATCGACCCTATGCTTAGTCTTTCAGGGTGTTCATAGGTGAATATCGCAGTAGTACCACGTACTTTCCCAGATGTTGCGACTTCGTAATAAAACATACTTTACATAGTACCAGTACCGTGTGCTATACTAATATTCGTTGTTTGAATAACAATAAACCGCATATGCTAGATACATTTATCACATCAAGGGTACGTAGAAAAATCATAGTCATCTATGCTAAATATCCCGACTTCAAAACTCATGTACGGGGACTAGCAAAGTTGATTAAAGAAGACGCCGGAAATATCCAGCGCGAACTCAAGAAGTTAGAAAAAGTTGGTTTCCTTATTTCTGAAAAACAAGCCAACACCAAAGTCTACTTCACGAATAAGCAGTTTCCGATTTTTAAAGAGTTACAGGGGATTGTCCTTAAATCTCAACGAGCGGCTACCCAGAAGAAACAAGCTCAAAACCAACTTTAGGTTTCGTCTAGAGCGGTAAATTGTACGGAGCGATATACTGCGTTGATGAGCTCATTGCTCTTCTGCGGAGTACTTTCGTACACCTTAGTCGTGCAACGCACTCATCGCCTTGTATCTCATCTCCCTACAATCCACCTTATCCGTATTGGTAATTTTAAAGCTCCACCGGGGTTGCATTAGAGGTGAAAATACGTTAAACTAGCTTTCATGATACAAGTTACGAAAAAAGATAAGACAGAATCAACCGAGAGTTTGATTCGTAGATTCAGCAGAAAGGTCCAGCAATCTGGACTTATCCTGCAGGCAAAATCTAACCAGACGTTTGAGAAACCAATTTCAAAACGAGAGCGCCGCCGTAAGGCACTTGTACGCGCAACTCGTAAAAAGGTTGAGAAAGCTCCTCGTCCAGTTAAATTTGGCCCGAGATAATGCTTGGGTCGATTAAGGCCGAAATTAAAACATCCCTCCTTGCGGGGGATCGTTTTCGTGTTGATGCGCTTAAGCTTGCCCAGGCAGCACTCATGAATGCCCGAATTGCTAAGACCTCCGACTTGACTGCTGAAGAAGAAATTGCCGTCATACAAAAGGAAATCAAGAAGCGTAAAGAAGCAGCGGAGATGTATAGAAATGCTGGCTCACAAGAACGTGCGGACAACGAAGAAAAGGAATCAATGATTCTTGAGAATTTTGTTCCAAAACTAATTTCGGGCGTTGAACTCTCGAACGCTGTTGATGAGTTTATAGTACGAAATGGCAAAGAGCTCTCATTTGCAGATGCAATGCAAAAAGCAATAAAGGAACTTGGAAATATTGATAAATCACAGCTTGCAGGACTTTTAAAAACAAAATTATCATAAAGTAGTATTGGAGCTTAGGTAATGATCATTATTCTTGGAATGGCTGGGGCGGGTAAAAGTACGCAGTGTCGACACTTAGAAGCTGATGGCCACTATCAGTGGTTTTCAGTGGGTCAGCATTTAAGGGAAATTGAGACTGGTGTGCAGAAGGCAGAAATGGCACACGGAAAGGTACTCGACGATGCGCTCGTTACGCCGATAGTCCGAGATGAGCTTGCGAGGCTTGGAGATACGCCGGAGATACTTCTCGACGGTTGTCCTCGTACAGTTGGTCAGGCCATTTGGCTCGCATCCGCGACAGAAACCCCCCATGTTAAACGCGTAGTACATCTTGTAATCAGTGATGAGGTGGCCATGGAACGTCTTTTAAAAAGAGGACGAGAAGATGACAGTAGGGAGGCGATGATGCATCGTTTTGCTGGCTATCATCGTGATATCCAGCCGGTACTCGATGAATTTAGAAAGATGGGTATCACTGTAGATGATGTTAATGCCGAAAAAGATGAGTATGAAGTACTGGGACAGCTAAAGGAGCTACTTGGAGTATGAAACCAAAGACACCAGCGGATATAGAATCAATGAGAGTATCGGGGAAAATGCTCGCTACCATACTTCAGCTTATGAAAGTTAAAGCCATAGAAGGAATTACGCCAAAAGAGCTCTCAGCTATTGCCGCCATCGAGTTAAAAAAACTTGGTGGTATACCGTCGTTTCTTGGGTATGGATCTAACCCTCCTTTCCCGGATGTTATCTGTATATCCGTAAACGACCAGGTCCAGCACTGTATACCAAATGGTATTCCGCTTACAAATGGTGACGTAGTGAACTTTGACTTCGGGGTTACCTATCAGGGTATGATTACGGACGCGGGCATTACAGTATGTGTTGGTGGAGATCCTGACTCCAATACCAGACGGTTATTGAGCGGGACTGAGCAGGCGTTATATTCTGCAATTGATATGATCAAACCTGGCGTAAAAGTTGGCGATATATCGGCAACTATTGAAAAGGTTTTAAAGAAGCACAAGCTCGGTATTGTACGGGAACTAGTTGGTCACGGAGTGGGCTATAAACTACATGAAGAGCCGGAGATACCGAATTATGGCAAGGCGGGTACAGGGCCAATGTTAAAGCCAGGACATACCATAGCTGTCGAGCCGATAACTACTCTCGGTAAACCAGATATTTACGAAGAAAACGATGGGTGGACACTTCGGACTTGGGACGGAAGTTTATCGGCACAGTTTGAGCATACATTACTGATAACTGATACTGGTTGCGAGATACTCACAACTCTCTAATCTTGTCGCAAGCGAACGATTAGGGTTATACTTAAGTGCATATGCAAAAAACAAATGAATATTTTGTTGGACTTGATATCGGTACTTCAAAGGTACGATGTGTAGTCGGTACTATCGATCAGGACTCCGACACTACGCAGATATCGATAGTAGGGGCAGGTACAGCCCCTAATCATGGGATGCGCAAAGGTACGGTAGTGCATGCTGATGAAGTCGCCAGTGCAATTGGTGCTGCACTCGAAGAAGCAGAGCGCGTATCGGGTATTCACATTAAGGAAGCAACTGTTCTCGTGAACGGCGCACACGTATCAAGCCAGTCGTCGAAGGGTGTCGTTGCGATCAGCGGTGCTGGTAGGCAGATCAGTGACGAAGACAGAACACGAGTAGAAGAAGCGGCTACTGTGATACAGCTGCCAGCTAATAGGGAAATTATCCAAGTATTTGCCAAAGACTACCGAATTGACGGACAAGATAACATCAAAGATCCAGTAGGCATGCAGGGTGTTCGACTTGAAGTAGACGCTTTGATAGTAAGTGCTTCAACGCCAATACTTAGAAACCTCGATTATGCTCTTGAGAGGTCTGGGGTTAATCCCAAGAATCGAGTAGCGGCTGGGCTTGCGGCGGCGGAATCAGTCCTTGACCGTACCCAAAAAGAAACAGGTACAGCTGTCGTAGACATAGGGGCAGGGACTACGAACATCGCGATACTCGAAGAAGGTGAAATAGAACTTGTAGCTGTATTGCCCGTAGGTAGCCAGCATATAACAAATGATCTCGCAATTGGCCTTAAGACTGATCTCGAGATAGCTGAAAAGATTAAATGTAAATTTGCTCGACTCGATGATGAAGAGGTGCCAAATATAGAAGTGTCGGGTAGTTCTTTTGATAAGTCACTAGTCCGTCTTATAGTCGAATCACGGGTTGATGAGATACTAGAGCTTGTAGAAAAAGAATTCTCTAAAGTTAAGAAGGCCAAAAAGTTACCAGGCGGGGTCGTATTTGTAGGCGGTGGTGCAAACTTACCAGGTCTAGCAGATTTTGCTAAAGAGAAACTAGAGCTACCAGCCAAAATAGGTACGGTTAAGGGTGTATCCGGACTGCATGATATTGTATCGAGCCCAGAACATGCTACAGCAGTCGGACTCATGATGTTAGATGCACTCCTTAGTGGTGGACAGAGCTCGGGACGTACTGAACAAAATGATGGTGGGGTATTCTCAAAGCTCCGAAAAGCTTTTTCTCGTTAAATCATATCTGAGCACTTATTTAGACTTGTCCATGCACGACGTAAATAGTTGAATGTTATGGTTGTAATACCCCGAGTAACTAATATATACTGACCTATATCGTTTGGAGGAACATATGCCACAAGTAGCACCTGAATTAGAAACATTTGCAAGAATAAAAGTAGTAGGAGTCGGCGGAGCCGGTGGAGCAGCGGTTAACCGTATGATCGATGCTGGCGTTAAGAACGTTGACTTCATTGCCGTTAATACAGATGCTCAGGCACTCCATTATTCAAAGGCGGGTACAAAGATACATATAGGCCACGAGGCAACAAAAGGCCTCGGTGCAGGTGCTGATCCTACTATGGGCGAAAAAGCCGCACAGGAGTCCATTGAGGACATACGAAAAGTACTTCAAGGTTCTGACATGGTATTTATCACAATCGGTGCTGGTGGTGGTACTGGTAGCGGTGCTGGGCATATTGTTGCCCGCGTTGCCAAAGAAGAAGGTGCGCTCGTAGTTGGTTTTGCGACTCGTCCGTTTTCTTTTGAGGGAGACAAGCGTCGTCGAAATGCTGATACAGCTATCGATAATCTTGCCAAGAGTGTCGATACTTTAATTACTATCCCGAATGATCGTTTACTCCAAACCATCGACCGCAAAACACCACTTCTGGAAGCTTTCCAGGTGGCCGATGATGTCCTACGCCAAGGCGTCCAAGGTATTAGTGACCTTATCACTGTACATGGTCTAATCAACC
>JAYSUL010000044.1:0-29702 GCA_043719125.1 Candidatus Saccharimonadota bacterium
TACTGTCGAGAACAGTCTGACCGCTAGTCACAGGAGTGCTCTGCAGAATGATGCCACTATCCGGATCGCTGATCACCACAAACCCATAGTCGGTGGCACTGCTCGGCATATCCCATACTAGACTCGTCTCGACAGATCCGTCGTCCCGGTGTGCGCTGATGTTTTGTAGGCCATCGATGCTCGCTACCTTATATGGATCAAAGGTGCTTTCAGAGCTGTCGTAAATAACGACATTTGTAGATATCGGCCCGGTGGCGTTAGGCGCAGAGAAAGCCTTTACCGTCACGAGTCCGTTCTTGGCTGGCACAAAAGTATGGTCTACGACAGTACCAGCAGAAATATCGTCTACGACTCCGTCAGACGTAAAGTCCCAGCCATAACTCTGTGCTCCAGAAATCGGTGAGGTGGTTACGAGCGTCGGGATGCCAGACTTAAACGTCGCCTTACCGAGGATCGGTAGAGGATTTAACTTAGAGGTACTGAAGTTAAGCAAACTGCCAGGGGTATGCTGTGACAAGCTCATGATTTTTGGCTGGTGGTTAAGTATTTTCCACATGGCGTCCCGCATAGCTGGCTCATCAAATACATCGTACTTGAGATACAGTCCACCAGTGCTCTCTGCTAGTGACTTGAACTGAGCCTCGACATATGCAGGCGAGTAGCCTGGCTGATTGTTACGAGCCGTATGAGGCTGGACGATATCGACTACAAATCCCTTTGCCCGGGCAAGCGTCACTGCGTCGGTAAGTGATCTACTGATCAGCGTTGTAGGGTATGTACCCTTGAACTTACACGTGGAGCCAGCTAACGTTTCAATAACCGATACGCACCACTCTGGTGCATCCTTGGTAACAAACTGATTACCTGATGCACACGGGAATACTCCGAGGTGAGGAAGACTGTTTATAGTGTTCGATTCGCACATATTGTAGCGGTAGCTCTCAGTCGCTGGACGCTCAGCAAATATAACGAGATGCTTCACAGCATTGCTTCGCCAATTAGCGAACATACCGCCCCTCTCAATCATCATGCCGTGATTCTCTGGGTAGTCACCCCCTCCAGGCATCGTAGGATAGATGGCGTTGCCTTTGAAGGCGTTATCCAGGTTGTCACTCAGCTGGTTCATCGGACGAGCAAGACCGGCGACGTATGCCCTGTTTGAATTACTCGAGTCACCAGCAAGGTCGGTATATACGGCTCCGCCAGTATTTAGCCCAGTGAAGTTCTTTTTGTAGGTCTTGGTAATTTCTTTAAGTTTTTGGAAATACTGAGCCTGCGCATCCTCATTTCCACCCGTGTAATTGAATGCCATCATCACATCTATTGGGCGATCGTTGTGTACGCTAGCATCATAAAATTGTTGGTAAGGATTCTTGGCTGGGTTGACGCCACCCTTACTGGATTCAAGTGTTGATAAATGCGTATGAAGGTTGTTGATAACCTCTGCTGTTGCCTCAGGCACACCAAAAACCGGATACCTTGTATGGCCATCACCTACCATATCTTTGAGCCCAAATATTGCCGGAAGTCGATTATCCGGGGTTGTGTTTTTGGATATTGCCCATGATAATCCCGAAAACCCGGTACACACAAAGTCGTCCTCATGGCACCAGCTGATAGTCTTGTACCACATGTCGTCGGGGACGTACGGAATCTGCGGACCACCCAGTCCTCGCTCTTTGAGAGCAGCCGTCCCTCTCACCCATGGATAAACAGCGTGCGCATCGAGAGGATTCCACGGATTACCATCAGAGCTAATAAATTTAGGGTCACCAAACAAGACAATGTTATCGATGAGATTTCGTTCGTTCTGCGAAGTGATCTTGAGGGCTTCGTGTACTACATGAGCACCCTGCGAGTAGCCCCCGACGACTATCCGCTGATTTGGACAGTTGATGACATTGTCCCGTATATGTCCGGCTAACTCCTGTGAGCCACTCGATACGCTGTCGTTGTACTCCCCAGCTTCCCACCAGTTGAACCTCGCCTGTATGGCATTGCCGACAGTGTCTGGGTTAAATATCCCAACAGCCGGATAGCCTTGCTGACTGTAGCCTTTACCCTCTGCATAGTGAACGGAGATGGCTTTATAGTCTACATGCGGATAGTCGGCCGTGATCCGTTTTTCCATCCACCGGAAAAATGAACCAGGAATCTCTTCTTTCTCTAAAAATTTATCACCGAAAGGGTCTTCAGTGAAATCTGCATTCGGGTTAGATGACGAACCCCGAGCGAATAATACGAGAATGTCGGCACATTCTGAGCTACTTGGTAATATCCTATCCGCTGAGACCTGAGTCCCGATAAACATGAGAGTAGCCAAGATTGCTACTATCCTAAAACTATCTACTAGCCGCCACGACATGAATCTCACCCCTACTCATATCAACACTTACACCAATCCTAATGGAACCAGAGAAGCAAGTGTAGCTAAATTTTGAGTCTTGGACATCGCCCTTGTATGTTTCATCTTTATACACAGGACTTGCACAGCCCGAGAGCTCAGTAACTCTCAGAACATCTTCTTTACCGATTAGACCGTTGACAGTGTAATCCGCAGCCTTACTAAAACACCCGTCACTCTCTATTGGGCACTGCCGACCTACAATTCCTTTGTTAGAGCCCTCGCCCTTCTTGACCCAACCCTCAGGGACTACCATCTTGTTATAGACGGCCTCCACATCAGCAAAGTTTGGCTCTGCAGACGTAAACGGGTAAACAAACCAATTCACAATCAAAAGTCCTATCAAAACAACAGGTACAAGTCCGAATAATAATACTTTCTTTTTCACCCCAAAACCTCGCAGTTACTAATCAACAGTATGGGAATGTTTCAGCAAACTTTCAATGACAAAACCGACTCACTTCTCCACATCCCACTAAACTACCTAATGGTTGACTTGCCGACTTCAGAGTATGTATCGTTCAAGACAAAAAGGGAAACTATCGTCGCGATGATCATGAGCACGCCGATGATAGTGCCGACAAGACCGATGATCCAGCCTATTTTAGATAATGTCTGCTTGTGGCCAGCTGTTTTGGCTTTGTTTGCACCTATTATGCCGACTATGAGTCCAGCGATTGTCAGTGGAAATCCGAATAGAGGAAATAGTAGCATCATCAGCGTGCCAAAACCTGATAAACAAATAGCCACAATACCCATAGTGTCGGTTGGCTCCACCATCACGGGTGCGGGCTGAACTACTGGAGTTTCTGGCTTGGGGTGTACGGGATGGTGCTCCATACTAAGCTTCTTCTTCCATCACTACGCCATCAGATGGGGTGATCACAACTCTTCGGTCACGGCCTTCACCGATACTCTCTGTTTCTAGACCGAACTCTGTTGCTACCTGATGCACAACTCGGCGGTCTGCACCGTTCATAGGACGGAGCTCCATAGGATCACCTGTTTTCTTGACCTGTGCAGCCCAGCCTCGCACCTGCTCTGCGAGCCTTTCAGCGCGCTGCTTCTTGTAGTCTGCTACATCTACGTTGACTCTGTAATACTCGTGCCCTTGGGTCTTGAGTGCGTTACTGACCATATACTGTATGGCGCGCATAGTGTCTCCATTTTGGCCAATCAAGAAGCCATTCATATGAGTTGATGGGATAGCCAGCTCAATAACATCATCTTCGTGAGTGGCATGCACATCAGTATTTAGTCCAAAAAATGACAGTAGGTCTTCGAGATATTTCTTTGCGTACGTGATCGAATCTTCCATACTAGCGCCTCCTTTTTTTCTTTGGTGGTGCTTTCTTTGTTTTTGGTTTTGGAGGGATTACTTCTGCTTCGATTTCTGCACCGTTCTCGGTGGTGACAGTAGCCATCAGCTCTGTCTCGTCTTTGCCGAGGATATAGCGTTGCTGTAGGAATTGTATAAACCCGCTGACGAGCCAGTAGAGCCCCAGCGCACCAGCAAAGTTAATAGACGTTACAAATATCATGATCGGGATAAAGTACATCATGTTGCGCATGGTAGCGGCATTGACTTCAGACTGATCGGCTTCGGTGCCATTGCTCGCGTCCTTTAGGATCTGCTTGAGTGAGCGGGCTTGTTTGTCGGTGCCCATGAGCATCTTGCTGGCATAGAACTGCACGATGGCACTGAGTAGGACAATAATGATACCCGGGATGTAGTACTCACCTTCCCAAAACCTAAATATCGAGCCTTCGAGTGGCTTGCGAGCTAGGTCGATTACCCCAAAGAGTGTTAGATCAAACTTCGATATATCGGCTGCTAATTCTTTCATCCAGGCGCTATTTTGAATGAACCCATACGAGAAGTTAACTATCTGGCTTTGATCGCCAATGATTTTCTGTAACCCGCTAAACAGTGCGAGTAGGATTGGTAGCTGTAGGATCGCAGTGCCGATAGAGCTAAATGGGTTGATGCCTCGCTCTTTGTAGAGCTCCATCGTCAACTGGGATTCTTTGGTCCGGTCGCCTTTAGTTTCTTTTTTGATGCGCTTTAGCTCGGGAGCGATTGCCCGCATCGCTTTAGTACTATGTAGTTGTTTTTTGAGCAGTGGCCACAGCAGCATCCTGATCACTAGCGTAAACAGTATGATCGCCAGCCCAAAGTTGTGGCCCGGGATGTAGGCATAAATGAACGTCAACAGGTTAAAAATAGGTTTACTCACAAGTGTTTCAAACATAGAGATATGGTACCACAGGTGTGGGGCGGTCTATAACAACCTTGGTGGAAAAGATGTGAATTTTAGGTGATTGATGCCTGAGCTAGAAATCTGGCTTTGTGACAAGATTTATCCATAGATATATAGCGAAGCAAAGGCTGGTTTCTGGACAGGTAGAGTCTGCTAAAAACACAGATTCTCCGCCAAGGTTGTTATTTACCTCGTGGTGGAGCCAATTTCTTTGAGTAGTCTTTTGACGAGCTGCTCAATCTCTTTCGCCGGTGCAATAGCGAGGTCTTGGTCGTAGACGGTGATCACGACATCATGGTTTTTGAGGTATATCGGCGCGAGCACACGAACCTGCTCGTATAGCCGTCTACGAATCCGATTCCGCATCGGAGCTGTTTTGGCGCTTTTTTTACTAATAACTACGCTAACTCGGTAAGTTTCGCTTCTGGAGTTGACGATGTATTTAGCTGCACAGTGCTTTGTGCGAATCACCTGGCCTTTTCGGTAGACGAACTTTATGCCGTTTTGGCCGTGAAATCTGTATTGAGAGGCGATCATATATATAGAGTATAGACATTTTAAATAAAAAACAGCTCCAGGGTGTGGAGCTGTTTTTGATCTCGTTGTAGCTATTTACTACTTAGAGAGCTTTGCGCGACCTTTAAAGATACGGGCTTTTAGTACTTTTCGGCCTGCTTTTGTAGCCATGCGCTTCATGAAACCATGTTCTCTTTTGGCGGTTCGTTTTTTTGGTTGGTATGTCCTCTTTGGCATTGTAGTTTCCTTCTTAGAGCGTACCTTACTCCTCAGTGAATAGCGTTGTTACCGTGCTCATCGTCATCGCTCGCCGTATATAGATACGACTCGGTCTGCCGACGCACACGGTGCCTAGCTCTTCATCTGAGTTGGTAAGGTACTTAACTGTGGTTTATTGACAGTTGGTTATAGTTAGTGACAAGTAGGTAATATATTATTACTTTTGACTTCGCTATATTGTAATAAAAACAGAGGTTTTCGGCAAGTTTTTGTATAGTTATGCACACTTATGTCATATTTTTCCACACATTAACAGATGAAGTGACATGGTGTGTATAAAAACACCTCTGTACGCGCTTAATTGCTCATGAGCGTAGTATTTTTTGCATAGGGTGTGGAAAACTACCCTCCAAGCTGTTAGTATTTACTGTATAGACGATCACAAAATTTGAGGGAAAAGGGGCAAGTACATGGACGAGGGTCGAGTGCACGACGATGCCATATGGCAGGCAGTTCTGGGCGAGATAGAGCTTTCTATTTCACCGGGCAACTTCATCACTTGGTTTAAAAACACTCGCCTCCTCAAAAATACTGGTGACTGTGTCACGATTGGTGTTAATAATATATTTGGCAAACAGCAGCTCGAGTCTAAGTACAACCAACTCATTCGAGACACACTGCACAAAAACGGTATCTCGCCTGAGCGATTAGAGTTCAAAACTCACTCAGGCATACAGGCTAAGAAAACAAAAGAAGAAATCAGTGGTGATGAAACCGTCATCCTAGGCCAATCATCTAGAACCGGTGGCTCATCTGCATCCGCACCGTCTGTTGCGCACACCTATAGGCAGGGACTCAACGAAAAGTATGTATTTGATAGCTTTGTTGTTGGTGGCGGTAGCGAGCTAGCATTTGCCGCTTGCCAAGCAGTCGCCGATAATCCTGGTACCAAGTACAACCCACTCTTTGTCTATGGTGGTGTCGGTATCGGAAAGACCCACCTTATACAGGCAGTTGGTAACGAAATACTAAAACGCGACTCCACAAAAAAGATCGTATACGTCACTAGTGAGCAGTTTGTGCAGGAATTCATCGACGCAGTACGTTACCGCAAGGCGAGTGAATTCGCTAACCACTATCGTACCGCTGACGTGCTGATCATCGACGATATACAGTTCATATCTACTAAGGAAAAAACTCAGGAAGAGTTTTTCCATACCTTTAATGCGCTTCAGCAGGCCAACAAGCAGATTATCCTCAGCTCCGACCAACCTCCACACACCATAGCAACACTAGAAGACCGTTTAAAGAGTAGGCTCGCCATGGGTATGACCGTCGACATGCAGGCACCTGACTACGAGACACGCTGTGCGATTATCAAACAAAAGTCCGACCTGCACGGTATGGAGCTCGATTACGACATCGCTGAATATATAGCGAACTTCCCCCAGACCAACGTCCGAGAACTAGAAGGATTCCTCAACCAACTTATCGCATTTTGTGATATGCGTGGCATACGTCCTGACTTAGCCGTCGCCGAAAGCCTACTCGGCGGACGGTCTCGACCAAAACATTTAACTGCCAAGCAAGTTATAGAACGAACTGCGCGATACTTCTCCATATCTTTTGAGGACATCACCAGCGCAAAGAGAGATCGGGACATTGTAGTGCCTCGCCAGGTCGCCATGTACTTGCTACGTAGCGAGCTACACCTCAGCTTCCCAAAGATTACTCGGGAGCTCGGGAGAAAAGATCATACCACTGCTATGCATTCTGTTGAAAAAATCAGTCACGAACTAAACTACGACCCTACACTCAAGCAGTGTGTAAGTGATATAAAGGACAAGCTCTATGTCTAACCTGTGGACAGCCTATGGACAAGTATGGTCACAAACCTGGGGAGTTAATTCGTTGTTTTCCACTGCATCCACAAAAAGTTACGTGAACAAAATATACATGCAGTCTTATACCCAGTTTTGTGCTCATGTTACAGCAGTAGTTTCCACAATAAATAGTGTACCTTTTACCTCTGTTAAATTCATGGCTATACACAGTATCCACCGTGCCTATAACTATAACTACATATATATAAAGAAAGGGTATTAAATGAAGATTCAAGTCACACAAGAAAACCTAAGTAAAGCGATATCCGCAGTAGCTCGTGTAGCGGTCTCATCGCGTAATCCCCTGCCGATACTCAACAACATCCTACTTAGAACCGAGAACAACCGATTAACAATATCAGCTACAAACCTAGAGATTGCAATCACTGAACATATTGGTGCAAAAGTAACCCATGAAGGCGCAATCACTGTACCCGCAAAACTGTTTCAAGAATTCATCTCATCACTTCCAAGCGGAACGATTGATCTCGAAACTAAAGAACATAAGTGCACTGTAGCAAGTGGTAACTACAACTCAGTTATAAACGGGATGCTTGCAGACGAGTTCCCTGTCGTCCCAAAAATCGAAAAAGGTATCGAGATACAAATAAATAGCAAAGAGCTCAAGAAGGCCCTCCAACAGGTCGTGATCGCTGCGTCTGGAGACGATACACGTCCGGTACTCACGGGAGTTTATGTGCATACCTATAAAGGCGGACTTTACTTTGTGGCAACAGACAGTTACCGCTTAGCCGAAAAAAGAGTCATGGACTGCAAGGAAGAGCTCAGTCTACTCATCCCGTCGAACGCGCTAAATGATGTGCTCAGAATTATCGGCGATCTTGACGAAGAGGTAGTAATTGCAACTGACAACCAACAGGTTGTATTTAGAGTCGGGGAAAGTGAGCTTGTCTCGAGACTAATTGATGGCAACTACCCAGACTACCGAAAGCTTATACCGAGTAGCTTTAGTAATACCGCAAAGCTACCTAAAGACGGCTTCGTGAACATTACAAAGGTATCAAGTCTCTTTGCCCGTGAAAGTGCCGGCAGTATTACCCTTAAAGTAGATGAGATAAAGAAACAGCTCGTTATCAACTCAGTTGCCTCACAGCTTGGTGAAAACACTTCCTCGGTGGACGGCGATGTGACTGGTGATGGAGATGTGACGGTAAACTCGCGCTACCTGCTTGATGCACTCAATGTTATGAGTGTAAAGACTTTGTCGTTTTCGTTTAATGGTAAAGTTGAGCCGTGTGTACTAAAGAGCGACGAACTACCTGACTACCTGCACGTTGTGATGCCTCTCAAATCCTAAACTGTATACTTATCAACAGTATGTTCTCCTCTATTACCTTAAAAAACTACCGCTCCTATACGGAGGCAGTTTTGAATTTGGCCCGGGTGTGACAATTATTATTGGCCCAAATGCCAGTGGCAAGACAAACCTACTCGAGGCAGTATATGTGCTATCGCAAGGTAGCGGTTTTCGATCAAGCGATAAAGATATGGTACGAAACGGATCAACCTGGGCGCGTGTCGACGGAACGGTCAATGATCAAACACGTGTACTAAAGCTAACTGAGGCACAACCGAGAACAAAGAAAATTATAGAGATAGACGATACTCCAAAAGCTAGGCTGTCATTCCAAGAGTGCATACCGGTCGTACTATTTGAGCCAGATGATTCAAGGATTATCGGCGGTTCACCTGAGCGCCGCAGACTGTACGTAGATACCCTTTTATGTAACATTTCACCGAGCTACAAAAAAAACATGGCAGGTTTTAAGAGAGCTTTAAAACAACGCAATAGCTTACTGAAAATAGGCTCAAATAAAGATGCCATGTTTGCCTGGAATATGGTGCTAGCTAGGAATGCATCAGAGATAGTACAGGAACGCGCAAAACTAGTGGAGGATATCAACGTTTCGCTCGCTGATGTGTATGGCAGTCTCGCGTCTAAAGACACTCAGGTCAAAATTAACTATCGGCCACTACCGCACCAAGATAATTACCTGCAGACATATGTACATAAGCTCGAAAAACTCTATGAGCTTGACCGAGAAAGAGGATTTACGTCGCTAGGCCCTCATCGTGACGACATACAAATTGAGATCAATGGACGTGATGCAGGACTTTTTTCGTCGCGCGGAGAAGGTCGTACAATTACCCTTGCACTCAAAATATTAGAAATGAAACTAGTCGAAAACGTGAGGGGTTTAAAACCAATACTACTTCTCGATGATGTATTTAGTGAGCTCGACGGTACTAGGCGGCGCATGCTGACAAGCTACCTAAAAGACCATCAAACAATTATTACTACCACAGATGCCGACATAGTAGGCAAGAAGTTTGCGAGACTAGCAACGCTAATCAGTCTATAAATACCTACTTTCCTAAGCTGTCTGGCGGGAAAAGGACCTCAACTCTATCGTCATCATACGATCCATCGTCTATGTATGTCCTTATGTCCGCAATAGCCTTATCTAGTAGCTCTGGCTTTCGCTCGTTGAGAAAAATAGTTATGCTGTCCGAGCTACGTGCATATTCGGCTACATAGTTTTCTCCGGTTTTCGGGAGTTCCGAGATGTACTTATTTATTTTTTTATTTGACGGTAGTTTCGAGTCAATGTTGAGCTTTGTTTTTGTGTCGGTAATAGATGTTGTGATGCGGTCATTTCCAAGTATAGTTACAGTGACGGTAATCTTGTTCTTAATTGCCCCATAATTGCCCGTAAAGCTTACTGTAGAGCCTTTTTTTTGGGAACTCCCCGCTAGCACAAAACCAATCACATCAGGCGTATTATCCTTATAGACCGAGTAGCCAGTCTTTGCAAATACGTACAAATCTTCGCTGACAGCATCGTAACGCTGATCGCCGGACAGTTGTTTGAATAGCTCCTCACTATTTATGAGTCGCGCCCTAGTCGAGTAGTCCTGATCACTTCCTTCTATCGGGTACGAGTCTACACTGCTGTTTGAGTTACCGCTGAATATAGAAAACAAAAGTAAACTGCCCACTAAAAGTCCCAGGATTATATAGCCCACTTTTTTTGGTGTCATATCTTCTAGCAATACTCTTACCTTATCCATAAATATTACTCCGATAGTCTTTCATAAATTGATGCTAAAAAGGGGATAAAATCGGGGTCGCGACATTCATCTCGTCCGCCCGTTTGGGGTTCACCGTCTATCACACAGCCACGATCTATGTGTAGGTGAGGCCCACCACCCCAACAGTCAGACCCAAAGTCACGATCGTCAGCAATTTGCCCGATCTTATCGCCGGCGTTTACGGGAGTATCCTCGGTAATAGTTACATTTTTCATGTGGCCATACCAGTAGTAAAAACCATCGTTTGCTTTGAATTGTATAGTAGAGCAACCATCAATACCCTTGAAATTAGTCTGAATATTTGTAGCAACACCGGCGTAAATAGCATATACATCGGCACTGTCTGTACTAAATAGGTCAAACGCCGCAGTATTATCGTGATGTCTTGTAGTCGTTTGTCCAACAGTAACACCTCCTACAAACTTTGTTTGAGGTGCCAATGGGAAAGAATATCCTTCGGAGTTGATCGCGCCAGTTCCGCCTGCAACACCACTTACACATTGAACTATCGCTCCGCCCCCACCCCGTACGGGTACATCAGAGATAGTGAGCCCACTGAGTGAATTTATAAAGCCCACTGAGTTTTTGTAGTATATACCAGGATTATAGGTATTGCCCCTATACTTCTCTGCTGTGGGCGGGCCATCGTTCTTAGTGGTGTCCCAGCTAGTGTAGACTTGCATCGAATTGTCCCAGCCGTTTTGCGTGTCTCCATCGGGCCTATCACCCGGACCTGCCCTATCTGCAGCATCAAGCGGTTCGCCGGGGTACGCAATGATTCCCGACTGGTGCATACCTAGATATTCATAGAAGTTAGTAACATTTACATACAAGCCCTTGTCAGGTCCCTGAGTATTGGTTTTAACAGTATCCATAAAAAACAGTATCCCTTCGCGTGCGCTCGCAAAACCACGATATTCACTCCCCGCTATATCGATTGGACTTGATCCCTTCATTCCAAAATAATTGTAGTATGCAACTACATGGCTGCTGGTACCACCGCCAAAGCTGTTCTCCTGTTTACCGATAGATGCGATAAGTAATGGGTTGATTCCTCGTGACTTAGACTCCGTAAATAGCCACTCACCTATATTTTGGTCTATCGTAAACCACGGTGAACTGGCATGGTGGTCTCTGAGATACTTAGTGAGTTGGGTTGCTGTCTCAGACTCGTTAGGGAATGCAGGAAATCCGAGGCTGAGAGGATCATATCCCGATCCTCCCGTTCCCGGGTTGGGGTTTGCTGCTACGGCTGATGAGGCGCCTAGCGCGTCAGCTATAAATTTTGCTTTGTTAACATACCCAGTGTTGTTGAGGTGTACCTGTGATTGGTTTGCGTCTTGAAATGGGTACACTGTTTCGTCGGTTGCCACCGCCCTGTAGTCGATGAGTTTGATGCCTTTCTCTGCGACAATCTCATTAATTATTGTGTTTCTTGACTCTAGTGCTGAATCTCTAGAGTAAAGATTTACCCAGTATATCTTTTCAGCGAGCCCGGGATTTAGTTCGCGAACCTTATCGATGTACTCTAATGATTTTAGCTTAAACTCTGCATCGTTAGTCTCAGGCTTGTTTGTGCCAAGTGCCACAATGACCGCAGAAGCGCTTGCTATTATAGCCTTGTCATTCTCAAGCTCTTTGAATGCGCTAGTGACAATACTGGCTTCTGTTGCACATGCTCCTGCCGCCGCACTGACTTGTTGGGTTGTATTTGGATACCAGACCGGCCTACATCCATGTGCGTTGATCACTGGGTTCCAGCCATTATTTGCAAACTGTGTTTGGAGGGTGTTTTCTACTCCAAGTGTCTCGTTCCTCATACCTACAGTTAGTGAGTCGCCAATCATGTACACTGTATTTCCTGTTGTAGCAGAGATACCGCCGCTGGTGTTCCCACAGGCATCCTGCTCGATGTTAAAATACTCAGCCCCCGAATCAAACACCTCTTTTTGTGCAGGAGAAAGGGCGAGTACGCGCACTGTTGGTAGGAGTAGGAATAACAGCACAAAAAATCGAATAGCTATCTTCATAATGCGTTTATATATTCCTTTATTTCTTTAGGCATATCATCCAATATATACCCTCCATCGGCTATTGTAGTATCAATAGTTAGCCACTCTCCGCCAGCCGAATCTCTTGTTGCGATAATAATTTTTTTATTACTACCCTCGCCTACCCTATACGCTAGCCATAAACCATCATTAGATACAACCGAATCAAACACGGGGTCACTTATGCCGAGCGATGTCTTTTGTTCGCTGAGAACCTGCTCTTTGTCTAAACTTTTTATCTGTACTGTTATAGTTTTTGAGCTAAAGGGTGCAATATTCACGTCTTCTTTGTGCTGTTCTGTGCCTTGAACAATCACCCGAACAGTGTGTTTGCCGTAACCTGGTTTCGTCGTAAACTCAATTTTTGATCCTGACGGATCAACCGCTTTATCGTCAACAAGGACACTCACTACGGAGAGATCAGACTCACCCTCAAGCATAACGGTTACTGAAGGTTGGGATATAAAATATATTACCCCCAGGGAAACAAATAGACCTACTGCCATCACTATACTAATGAATCTTTTTTTCATACTGCTTTAACCTCCTGTTGGTGAAATGTGCCATGACTCACAACTATCTGACTGTGTCCCATCAGCACGAACACGCTCACACTGTAGTATCAGTCCCCATGTAGGTGAGTTTGTCCTGACCCATGTAACACAAGGGTCGTCCCTTCTATAGGTAGCGCGAGTTTGGGTGCCGCCACCTAAGAGCCCTCCTCCGCAGTTTAAATCTACGGCGAGGCCTATCTCATGGTTTGACTTGCCGGGAGGTGCAATCTGTGCGCCTATACACGGTGGTTTCGCATATCCTGCCGAGATAGGTCTGCTGCCACAGCGCTGAGTCCATCTATTTAGGGCACCTTCTATAGATGCGTAGCTTCCGCCTCCCCCAGTGAGATCGAAGCCCGCTGCTCTTGCTCCATTGAACAAGTTTAGAAAGTTTGTTGCATAAACTGTGTTTACGGTAGCTGTACCGAGTACATTACAAAGTTTGAACTGGACGTTTACGTCGTTGCGTATAGCCGAGCCGGTTCCAGCATCGGTGATACCAGGGCTACTCGGGCAAGGAGCAGTTGAGACAAAATCGGGCAAGTCGCCACTGGTAGGTGACGTGTTACCTGGAGTACTTCCTGCGCCCGTAGTAGGGGCTGTATTGCCCTCTACACCAAGCTCTTTGCATGATTGTTCGTCGAGACCTTCGTAGCATGCCATTGAACGAATACTGACGCTATCAAGGATATAGAACCGGTACCTTACAAGAATATCGCTACCATCTTTGCACTTAGAATCACCTATTTTTTCGTAATTTGGTGACTGCTCAAACGTCATCGCAAAAGTCGTAGGATCTATCTTCGTACCAAAGCAGCCAGAGTATTTTTCGTTCAGCTCAGCAAGTCGTGGCTCGACGATATCTGCATTTGCATGTGGATCTGCGGTAATCTCGTTCTCGAGTTCACCTAAAGAAAAGCCAGACGCCTTGACGCCGTAGTCAAATGCGATAGGTGCTTGCGCCTTTACTTTGGTGGTAAATAAACTACTGATGCTTGTCATATTACTAATAGTTGATCCGTATAGGGCGGCAACGTTCTGAGACACGCTGTTGTCGGTCTTTAGGCTCGGACCTTTCATAATTACTTGCGCCAACATGGAATCCGTATCTCTAATATCAAACATCCTTGCAAAAAATGATTTATTTCCGCGTATAAACTCTTCTGACTCCCATGCATCTTGCTTGAGTCCAATTAAGTCTGGGTTTGTAAGTTCTGTTCCACCAATGGCATTGCCTTGTTCTTTTTCGGCGAGGAACACGCCGACGTCTGCTATCCATCCCAGTAACGCGCCGGCAGCGCTACTTACGTCAAGAGGGTCTTTTGCAAACCAAGATATTACACCACTCATTATTTCCTCAAGCGAAGTTCCAGCTAGCCCTAGTGCTCCATCGATCAGTGCTGCACTTGCTTCTTCTGCGTAGCTGACCAGAGTGCCGACTAACGGGATACTTTTTAGAAAATTGCCTATCCCTGTTTGAATGTCACAAGCAGTGTCAAGCACCGGTATATTATCGATTACGTCAAATAGAGCTGGTTTATCAGACACATCGTTGGCAAACTCCATGCCACTTGGCGCAGGTATACCGCCTACTGCATTTCCATTTTGCCTTTCGATACTAAGTGCGCTTACGAGGGGCTTGCTACTGGCAATTTCTCTGTCAGATGGTGGCTCTTGAGCTAGTGCTTTTTGGTTCAAGAAAGCGACCGGGCTAGATGGTAGCGGAGTACCATCGATTAGATCGGAGTATATTTGCATTTCTTCTAAATTCGGGAATTTGTCTGCGCCCGAGAACCCAGCCTGAACCTGGCTACTCACTGCCACAAGCTCCATTCCCGTCCTAACGGCGGGCATTATTCTTGTGGCGTGTTGCACCTCCGGAATTTTATCACCGATGTCGTTTTTGAGTATACAGAGGACTCCTACAACAGCAGCCGCTCCACCACCAAGCCTCTTTGCCAAGCCTTTTTTGATTGAGGGTGTGTCCGCTTTTCCTGCTTCCTTCACGATATCATTGGATCCTTGGGCACCATCACTTGATACCGTATCAGGTGATGAAGTACCTTCAGAGTCTGTATTTGTACCGCCATTTATAGAGGCATCGGGAGGGTCTGCACCGTTAGTATTACGGTCGGCTCGCTCCTCAAGTCTATTCCTTTTTGCCGCTCGCTTGTCACCCAGATCACGCCACTTATCTTTGAGCGGATGAAAATCTACGCCTGCCCTGGCTCTTAGTAGCCGTTTACTGAGGGCCGAAGTAACTTTGTTTTTTCCTTGTACGTCAATAGTTAAATTTAGCGCCTTGCGCCTTGTTCTGCCGTTCTGTCCAGCGAAGTCAACCGAAGTTCTTCCATTAGCGCCCGGCTCGGGTACGGTAAAACCTTGCGCTTTGAGTCCATCAGCCAGCTTTCTACCTTCCGGGGTGTTTGTATCGATCTCCATAGACTGCATGCGGTTAGTAGGCGACCCATCCGCTCTGGTGTATTTGATCTCCATGCCCTTCGCCTTCATATTGCTCTGCATTCGGCCACTTACCGCCGTGGCTAAAAATCCTACATTTCGTTTAGTTCTATCACCATCACTGCCAGATGTATTTATAAATTCGAGCGCCCTACCTATACGACTGTTACTACTCGTACTGTTTGCTCCCATATGGAATTTCTCAAACATTTTACCAATTTGCATAAGTTTTAATGGGCCAGAGAGCACAAACATGGCTACGATACTGATCATCGGAAACAGGAATATCAGCAGCAGCTTCATTATGTATCGTCTCTTTTTACTTCTCCGGGCTATATTTGCGTCGCCTGCTTTACCGCCCGCGTTGAACACAAAAGATTCTTTTTCACTACTATCCTGCAGTGCCTTTGATTCATCTGACTCAGAAGATTCTTCTGCATTAGTATCGGTTTCGGCGGTTTCAAGGCTTTCGCTATCAGCTTCCTTGTCACCAAATTCTTTTTCGTACTGTGTTTTAGATGGGTACGGATCATCGCCAAACTGTTTATAGTAGTCTTCAAAGGCAGAGCCAGGATTGCCCTGGTCGCTATCTTTGTCGTTATCTGCCGATGAAGCCATCTTGTTTGTATTAAACCCCTCTATATAAACTAATTATACCCTAAATTCCCGGAGTCAACCGGTTCCCTAGATCAACACTGCCCTGCCCGTCAATTTCACCCTGCTCCTCGATTTGCTGTACCTGATTTGGGTTGGTAGTGATGAGCTGGGACTCTGTGGGGCTCGCCAGGATTTGTATGTGTACATGGTTTTGCCCTGCAAAGAACAACCCTTGACCAACTGGGAATTGGCTCAAGCGCTTTTTTTCTTCACTTGTGAGCTTGAATACGTCGGCTAGCACGTCAATTGCTGAAGTGGACTGTTTGAGTAGTATCTGCATAGATGCATTGGCGACGATCGCTCGGCCCATACGCGATCCCATGAAGTCCTCAACGTCTTGAGTGATTGTAGTGATGCCAAGGTTATATTTACGGGCCCTTTTTGCGAGTGAGAACAGGAAATTGGCTGAGTCTTCGTATTTCATGAGTTGCCAAGCCTCATCGACGATCAAAATGCGCTTCTTTTTGTCGGCTTTTGTTTTATTCCATATGTAGTTGAGCACGATGTACATCGCAACTGGACGTAGCTCATCCTCGAGGTCACGGATATTAAACACCACCATTGGGTTATTGATGTCGATGTTGCTCTGCTGAGAGAATATACCGGCGAATGTACCAGTCGTATACTTGCGAAGCCTCTGTGCGAGTTGCGGGCCAGTTCCGCCCATATGCAGGAGCGTATCGTACAGGTCGGCAATAGTCGGGGGCAATGTGTTGTGCGTGAGGGGGTCGTTGGTGATGCCGGCGCGGGCATATGTTTCGATCAGTGCCGCATCGAGGTCACCCTCCTCCACCGGTGTTAAGGCGAGAATGTTAGGCGCACCCTGTGCCGCCGCAGCACCACCACCCATCATAAGCCTGAGTAGTCCGTGCAACGTGATGAGGTTTGAGCGTAGCGCATTGTCGGCTTCATCAGCATCAACAACTGTCGGTATATCAAATGGGTTGACTCTTGTTGGCGAGTTGAGGGATAGCTTGATGTATGCTCCGCCAACAGCTTCACACATCCGCTGGTATTCATTTTCTGGGTCGATGATAAATATCTCGACGCCGAGCATCAGTGATCGTAGCGCTTCAAGTTTGACGGTAAAGCTTTTACCCGCACCAGATTTAGCAAAGACTAGCGAGTTAGCATTTTCTAGTGAGAATCGGTCAAAGATGACGAGTCCTGAGTTGTGCATATTGATACCGTAGAGGATACCCTTGTCGTCAGTCAGGTCAGCGCTGGTGAATGGAAATGCTGTTGATAGTGCACCAGTGTTCATGTTCCTCCGGATCTGGAGCTGATCCATGCACTGCGGGATTGTAGAGTTGAGGCCCTGCTCCTGTTGAGCACTGGCGGGCTTACTGTAGACAAGCTGTTGGCCAAGCATTGACTCGACTTTGTGGGCGATAAATTCAAGCTCGTCTAGGGAATATGCGTAGACAGTAAAGTAAAAACAAAACCTAAAGAATCGCTCTTCACCCACCTGGAGCTTGTCGCGCATTTCCTCGGCATCTTGGATCTGTGCTTGTTTTTGCGGGTCACGAACACGACCTTTTTCGGCGTTGGTCATGAGGTCAGCCTCGAGCTGAGTTACTTTTTTCTTGAGGTTTTCGAGAACCACCTGACTTTCAATAGGATATACAAATAGTGAGATATCGATCATTTCGTCGAGATTGATCATGCCACCTAGCCAGCCTGTATAAATCTGCCTCGGGTAGCCATAGACATAGTAGCTACGCGCAAATCTGGTGCCTAGTTGGAAGTGAGTGCTTGATAGCTCGAGCGAGCTTGGTGCGATGAAATCACGAAGTGCGGTGATACCTTTGCGGAAAGCTTCATTGACCTCTTGTTGTTCACGAAGCTGTTGCTGTTGCGCCAACAATACCGGGTCGGATATCGCCTGGGGCTGTTTTTTACCAAATGCCATATTATGAAGTCTCCCGATCAAGATTTGGATTAACCGCATAGCCCTCGCCCTTGGTCACGACGGGTGCTGTTAGGTCATTGAAGTTCTTGAGTTGTTGCCTAGTGGCTGTGTCTGGGTTGTAAGCATCGTAGTAGAGCTCGATGAGCTCCTGTGTGTCGAGCGGGAGGCTTTGCACGCCACACTGCTGAAGACCAGCCATAATTGTCTGTACGCGGTTGCGGAGCTCGGCCTTTGCTTTTTCTAGGTCATCCTCATTAATGATGACAGTCTGCTGTTTTTTGTCAAAAAAGCTACTAAACAGACCTTTACTTACTTCCTTGATGTTGTCGGCGGTTGCTACGGGGAAAAAGGGCACAACAACGTAGAATTTTTTGTCCATGATGTTTGTTTGCTGAGCTACGTTGCTGATGAACTGAATGTAATCTTCCATGAGGTATGCGAGTAGCATATTGTCGTGCTCACTTCTGATCTTATCGAGCTTCTCGATGTAGGGGCGGATATCAATCTTGGTGGAGCGGATAAAGATTTGAATCATGAAATAGAGCGAATTGAGGAACCCCTGGAATGAATACTCTACGCCATCGCGTTCCTGCGGAGACATGAGGTCAAAGTTGATACTTTTGCACATCACAACTGCACGGTAGCTGCCGTCGTTCATGATGACGATGCCATCGCGGATCTCACTGATCAGGAGTGAATTTTGGGTACTGTTAGGATTTGTCTTGATGGGATTTACTATTGGAGCACCAGCAGCAGGTGCAGTGTTGAAACCCAAAGATGCAGGGTCGATGCCCTGCGGTGGTACTGCCCCTTGCTGTGGTGGAAACTGAGGATTCATGGGTTATTGTTTTGTTCTAAACACTCCGGTTTATCGGCAGTATAACCTGCGACTGTACAGATAGAGTGAAAAGAACTAATTACCCACCCCATATAACGTACTAGTGCAGAGATATAACTACCTCACCATCATTATTTGTTGATTCAACACTATGTTTGGCCTGAGAGGCCAGTGTCGAGATCTTCAAATCTGACTGTGATAACTCCTTCAGTATACCACTTGGAGCGGTAGACTCTCTAGTTTTTCTGGCTAATTCTTCTTCGGCAATTCTGTGTCGTTCTGCCTCTTCTGCGAGCCTCTTTTCTTCGGCTACTCTCATGGCTAACATGCGTTCTTCTTCTGCTACTTGCTCTGATGTTTTGAGTACTAATCCATGGGCATGGGAGGCCATTTCCTGGGCCATTTCCTGATCGTGGTGGATCTTTTCTAGTAGCGCCTGAGCGCTCGGATCGGTAGTGTCCGCTGAAGCCTGTGGTGTAGCGACTGGCAC
This sequence comes from Candidatus Saccharimonadota bacterium, assembly GCA_043719125.1. GTDB lineage: Bacteria > Patescibacteriota > Saccharimonadia > Saccharimonadales > JAGQMS01 > JAGQMS01. Next base: position 19,360 of record JAYSUL010000044.1, read on the forward strand.
AGCACCTGGTGCAATCACTTGAGACGAGAAAGTCGCCAGTTGTTCCACTGGCTGGCTTGCAGTGCCATTAGACGCTGGCGCAGTTGGCTGGTTGAGGAAGTAGTAGTCATTTGCTGGTGCGACTGGCGCTTGGGCCTGCGGTGCTACTGCGCTAGGATGCTGCATTTGTTGGATAAGCTTTGCTTTGTGTTCTTGCTCTTGTTTTTTGATCTGCTGATCAAATCTTTGAGCGACGCTATTATTCGTGGCATCCATGATATCGTCGGCTGCGGTGACATCAGTGATCGGAACGTCTTGCTCGAGTACACTACTACCAAGTAGTCTGTCGTCGTTTGCCTGGGTAAACTGGCTATCAAACACTGGGTTTGTAGATATATTGACGGTACTATTTTTGACTGCCCATCCTCGACTATCGATAGTACTAGAAAGCGCACTCAGCCGACTGCGTACCTGCTTTTGATCAAGTCCGTCTGTATAGATTTTTTCGAGCTTTTTAGGGACGGTTATATGCACGAGTTCCTGCATGCCCGACTGGTCCCATAGACGCTTACGGTTTTTGAGGTAAAACCTCAGCTGGGCTGCTGCCCAGACGTCGTTTGGCTGATCTTTGCGCAGTGGTGCGGCGAGGAACCCAAAGAATCCGATCGGCAGTAGCCACGGTACCGCCAAAAACGGATTTACCTTTGCCATCACAAACGCTAGTCCACACGATACTACGACGATAGCCGCGTAGATCGTCTGCTTGGGGCTCAGCCACAATATTAGGTGGTCTTCGCCCTCGATATCTTGTAGTACTTTATATGTGCCCATAGCTGACTAGATTACTCCCCTTCCCCCTGGAATAGTCGTACTAGCCGCACCGAACATCGCACGAGTCTTAGCGCTTATGCCACCCTTGTATAGATCATTGGTTGACAGTTCTTTCAGCTGACTCTCGATTGCAGCTACTTCCTCTGCCCCAGGACCGCCCGCTACAGCTGAAGCATAAGCGGCGTCGTAATCACGCGCGAGAATTCCAAACTGTTCGTCTTTCCACGTGGACATAGTTTTAGCATTAGCTTTGGCACTTTCTTTTAGAGATGCACCAGGCACGCCTTTAACAGCGTCTTCATTAATATATTGGGGTGTAATTTCCTTGACGTCGCCATATAGATTGGCTCTCATATAGTTGCCCATGTCAGAATCGTGAAACGCTTTTGCCTGAGCGGAGTTTGATGTTACGGAAACACTACCATCGGCGCCAATATCCACAGTATCACCAAATAGTTTAGCGATATTCTCAGATTTTTTCTGTTTCACTAATGTCGTTACTGCCTTTGATCGCATAGTGAACTTACCAACATCGCTCATCTTGGTGATGTCTATCCCATGACCATTGACAGGATCGGATAGTCTGTCTTCGACACTCTTCTTTCCAGCAGCATCCAGCAGATCGTATCGTGCTAAATCGGTCATTAAGTCAGAGTCATTAACAAGTTTAGATCCAGCACTGGACCAAGCTTGTTCGGCTACATCAGACTGCTCCTTTTCGTATGCAGACTTCACGCCTGTCGAGATCTTAGATCTAAGGTTTTTGTCATCTGTACTTGCTCCAAATCCACCCGACTTAGCGTAGACTCCACCTTTTCGAAGGTTTCTAGAGCTGTAGCCAATCGCTCCCCCGATTCCAGTAGCCCTTAATGGATTGTACTTCCCCTTTTCCATCCAGCCCTTTTCACCAGCAAATGCACGCCGATCGGCGGCTGCACCTTTATATTTTTTCCTAGCGTCGGAGGCTTGGCGGGCCTTGTCGAACATGCCTTTAGATTTGTCGCCAGCAAGCCCTGTAACCTTACTGAGCGCTGACCCACCAGCCTGAAGGGCTTTAGGTAGAAAGAAGTACGGGGCGTACCATGCCGCTATGGCTGCGATAGTCGTGACTGCATCGAGCCCAGCGTTCGCTGGCCCAGATGTCATAAGTATGTTGCTGACAATCTTACCCCCAGCAAACAGCACCATGACGATTGGATACATCATCAGTGCTTTTGATAATGACTCCCACCACCATTTGGCAGTCTTTTGTGTACCTGGAAGTACGGACATAGCGATGGCAACGGGTGCAAATATAACACCAAGGAAGATGATAATATTTCGCACGATAAGCGTGATAAATCCTACAAACACTGCCGCCGTAGCTCCAATAGCTAACGCGCCGGCCGCACCAACTAGCGCAATACCCCCAGCTATGACGATACCAGCCATTACACCTTGTCCTCCGGCCGTAGACGTCGGGAGGATATCTCGCAGATTTGTATCGACAGTTAATGAAGTGACCACGGGTGCGCCGCTGGTCTCATTAACGTAGGTGAAAGGTGACATGATCAGCCCCGATATACCGTTGCCCAGTATGTTGAATACATTTATCAGCTCGGTGATCAAAAACCATGATAGTTGAATACCGATACCAGCAATGATAAGTCTCGGGAGTAGTTTCTTGACAGAGTAGTTATTGAACACTCCTTCGCCCATCGCCTGAGAAAAGATCATCAATAGCGCGATGATGACGATTACGATAGTTGCTAGCCCCCTGAACGTACTCCATGATCTATACAGTCCAGCTCCATCACCGTCTTTATTGAACTGCTCTGGCTCAACAAACAAGAACCCACGAATCTGGTTTTCGAGCCACTGTGTTGCCTCATCCATGACCGTTAGCACTGGGCATACAATCCAGCCAAGTCCACCGCCCTCACTAGAGCAAGTTTTTTCCGGGACAGCAACTTCTTGTGCACCGCTATCTGTAGCTGAGGTACCAGAACTAGCCCCTAGGCTCGTGGTTGTTTCTGTCGATGTAGATGAGGTCTGTTTTACTAGTATTGATGCATCTACTACCGTACCATTTGAGCAGTTATCGGCATTAGTTTGATAGTACCATTTCCCTGATATCGCTGGCGCACCTTCAGTTTCTACTGGCTCACTGTCTAGGATGATGTGGGGTATTACTTCTGCGCTAGTACATGTAGCATTCTGAGGTGGAGCATTGTAGCGAAGTGGGTTATTAGCATCTTTTGTAAAGGTCATGATGAAGTTCGAATTGTTGCTAGCAGGCTTGTTTGTTATAAAAACAATTTTATTTTCTTTTGGGAAAACCTGGAACATCGTACGTAGATTTCTAAAACTATTTGCGTTAATTTCTTCCCAATATATCCGCGTACAAGATGAGTCAAAATCTAGATACCCAATTCTGCCTGTTTCTGGCAGGGCGTCCAATGTGTCGAGCACTTGCTGGTAATGTACTGGTTCGTTATTGTCAGCGCTAAGGTCGTACTCGCCACCCTTATAGAAGTCGCTGTTACCAAGCCCAATAAGCAACTGGGGCCTACAGCTATTTTGCTGAGTTAGAAAGAATTTTCTAGCTTCATATGGTGTATCCGTGAGCCTATAGCGGAAGTCATCGTTATCTGCATCCCAGTCCTCTAGCACATATGTCTCGCCACGGTACGTCATTGTGTTAAAGTCACGCACCGCAACCTGCATACACGCATTACGGGCGCTGTCAAAGGTGATATAGCTACAGTAGCCGACACCCGTCGCTCCGCCACCGCCAGTTGTCCCGCCACCTCCGGGACTAGAGCCGCCGAAGACAGGGTTTGCGAGTACGTCGCCTGAGCTCGGATTATTTATGACATTTATTATAGTTGCAGATCGTGATCCCGCGGCAAATTCGAGTCGCTCTAAGGGTGCGTTGAGTCTCGCTGTAATTAGGCTATTCGTGTTGGAGTTGTAGCCCATAAAGTCGTTTGGACTACTAGGACGCGAAAACATATTCGCTTCCTCACAAATATATAGATTAGGACCATCTGGCGCGTTAACGGGTACAAATTTGATTGAGAAAACTCTGTCCCCATTACCCTTCCTGTCGGTAATACTAAAGATATCATCGACGATAGCTGGGTCACTGCTGTCGGACATTGCCGTGAGTAGGCTCGATGGGAGGATGACTTCGTTATCTAGGGATAACTGCGCCAAACACTCAGCAGTTCCCTCAAAGTTTGTTACGAGTAGACTCTGGGGTGGAGCTGCCAGTACATTTGTAGTTGGGTTAATGGCCCCTACTAGCATTACGGCAAGATACACAGCCAAAAAGGCAGTTGCTAGTAGCCTTCTATTGGAAATAATTCTATTGATACTATTCATAGCGATGTAAGATTAATTCTCATTGAGTCAATTTTTTTTTCTTTAGTATTCACCACGATAAGTACCCGATAGATGCTACCACTTTTGCCGACATTGTAGGCCTCTTGTACCGAACCGTCTTCCTGCTTGCTAGTATATGCAAGTTTCAGCTCCGGCTTTTCCCCTATGTTTGCTTTATTGGCTACCACAAACTTTACCCATTCCTCGTTACTTATAGACTGCTTTCCTTGTGCGCTTAGCAGTTCATATGACTCTACTCCCCTACCCAGACCTATAAGGCTAATCATCTGTTTACTGACACCACTAGCTTTGCCCTTCGGCGTACCGCCTAAGCTTGCCACAATACCGAGTATGATAGTGAGAATAATCAGAACTATACCTACTATAATTAATAATCTTCTTCGAGAAGACGATTTGCCGCCACCCATCGCTGGCGGCGCCCCACTCCCATAATAAACATTACTTGGCTGCATTATATAAGCATTATTGTACTAGAGATCATGCAAAAGTTACATATCGATGCTACTTGGGTTATTGATCTGATAACAGAAAAGTGCTAAATTTATGGTATAGGTTATGAAAAAACAAATATACAAGTTAGTTGCCTTCGGACTTTACCTTTTTACCTTAAGCCCAATATTGGCTATTTTTAATCATTCAATTGCGTTTGCAGTACCAGCCCTATGCTACACGACAACCGGTCCCCTGCAGGTTGCACCTACGACCTCGGGCTGTACGGTTGATCCGGGCGGTAGGATCGTTTACATTAACACTGCCGGTCAGACTGTTTCTAGCCCAGAAGAAGATGCTTGCTACACGGGTGCACCAGCCTCTGGCTCGGGTACGTTTCAGTCAAGGACCTTTAATCAGCAAACCTGTGCAGACTTAAGGACCCTTCTAGCTGCTAGTAGGCAGGCGCTATGTACTGCGAGCGGAGGATCATGGACGACGTATGCAGGTGGTGGCGTACCTAGAGCAGATTGCTCGTGTGGCGAGGGTAGAGCGCTAAATACAGCGTCATATCAATGTGGGGCTATTGTAGCGAATCCCAATGGTGGTGCGACCGACGAATCATCTATTGAAACAGTTAATGGACCAACCGTAGATTGTGTTTCCGAGGGTGGTACGGGAGATCTAAACGGAGAAAACTGTAAGATCGTAGGTCTCCTCAACACTGTTTTCAACCTCGTATCGGGTGGTATCGCACTGGCGGTCATCGGCAATATCATAGTTGCGGGCATACAGTACTCCACAGCCCAGGGAGATCCTTCGGCATCGGGTAAGGCAAAAAACAGGATTCAGGGCGCACTAATAGCATTCCTTATGTATCTAGGGCTATATGCATTCCTTCAGTGGCTAATACCGGGAGGAGTATTCTAAGTAGTATGAAAAAGTATCTACAAATCCTCGGTATATCAATATTCGCAATCTTGAGCTTCAGTAGCTATGCGACTGTCCCCGTACGGGCTGCTTGTGAGGCGGCGGACAGGAGCGTCTTTGAGCTAATACCTACATGGTACAAGTACCTCGATCTTGATCCGGCTACCTGTGAGTTTAATAGCTTTAGCATACCTGGCGACATTTGGAAGATTGCACTTGCCGGTGTCGAGATAATTCTGCGTATAGCCGGACTAGTAGCCACAGGGTTTGTAATATTCGCAGGGTTCAAGTATGTCCTGAGTAGAGGCAACCCCGCTGAGGCCGCAAAAGCCCGACAGACAATCATAGACGCGGTAATTGGTGTTGCGATATCGTCGATCGCAACAGTACTCGTCGCTTTCTTAGGCCGAATATTAACGAGAGAGGTATAAATAGTATGATCACATCATTACTTGCAGCTATACAGATAAACTCCCCACTACCCAGGACCAGCTCGAGCTTGCTCGAAAATGTACTATATGTCGCATTCGGTGTGCTCGGAGGAATTAGTCTTATCATCATGATCTGGGCAGGCATGAAGTACACCCTATCGAGCGGTGACCCAACCAAAACCTCTGAAGCCAAGAACCAGGTTATGTACGCAGCCATAGGCATCGCTGTTGCACTAAGTGCTACTGCGATAGTCAGATTTGCGATCGGGAGCCTAAGTTGATGAAGAAACTATTATTTCTGAGCTCTTTATTGGTTATTTCGGTAGCGTTTATGCTCTATGGCACCCAGCAAACGTACGCAGATAGTGCTGTTGAGTTCGTGCCACAAAGTACTGACGTCAATAAGATTGGTGGCTGTAGCGACGCCGCAGCTCAATCGGCTATTTGCCGAGATATAGCGTCTGACGGGAACCCCTTGTTTGGCGCTGACGGCGTTCTCACGAAGGTCTCAGGTATATTTGCAATGGTCACCGGTGTTATCTCGGTATTCATGATGCTCATTGGAGGTTTACGCTACATCAATTCAAATGGCGACCCACAAAAGACTGCTACAGCCAGAAAGACCATCATCTATGCAGTTATTGGCGTGATTGTTGCGACTGTAGGTGGTGTGCTCGTCAGATTTATATTAACTAGGCTCGCATAAAGTACCTGAAGGAGAAATACATATGAAACAAAGACTAGCAATCATTATCACATCAATGCTCGCGGTAATGGCACCTCTACTTACACCCGTAGCGGTCTATGCAGCCCCTACCGCTGCTAGCGAGGCAATATGCGAGGGAGTGAACGACGGCTCCGGTGCAACAAGTTGTGCTGATGATTCTTCTGGTATAGCCGTATCAAATGTCATCAAGGGTGCGATCAGAATCTTTCAAGCAATCATCGGCATTATATCGGTGTTTATTATACTGATGGCAGGCATGAACTATATTACTTCTGGCGGTGATGCAACCAAAACAAAAACAGCCCGCGAGAGAATATTGTATGCAGTAATTGGGCTAGTGATCGTCGGACTCGCTGAAATAATTGTGCAGTTTGCGCTGAATCGTGCCTATGGTCTTTAAGGTCGTCTACCATTGACGATATAGGTTGAAATATGCAAGAATACTATAAAAGTTAAAAAAGGAAATATTATGATAAAGAAATTAAAAATGTTTACTGCAGCCCTACTAATACAGGCTGGTATGGTTCTGTCTTTCAGTGCTCCTCTAGCCTTAGCTCAGAACACAAGTGAAGTTGCCTGTGGCTCTACGGGCCAACTTGTTGGGTGTACTACAACAGATGCTGCGGATAGTACTGCCGATACAAAAGTAAACGCACTCATTGCTAATGCTATCAGAATCTTCCAGATTATCGTCGGGCTCATCTCTGTGTTCATGGTCATCATGGGTGGCCTAAAGTACATCACTTCTGGTGGTGACAGCGGTAAAGTTGGTGAAGCAAAGAATGCTATTCTCTATGCAGTCATTGGACTTGTAGTAGTAGGTGTTGCACAGATAATCGTGCAGTTTGCACTCAACCGTTCATTCGGTAACAGTTCATCTATCTAAGCATTAGACCGCACAGTCATGTAGGGCGTTCCTCGGGGGGACGCCCTATTTTTATGCCCAATCTTCCTTACTGGATAGAAACATTAAAACCACCCGGGACCCGGGTGGTTTTAAGAAGTCAACAGAATCTACTACAGGATCTGGATCTTTTTGACAGTATCTTGCTTTACCTTTGTAAAGGCAATTGTGAGAACACCTTCTTTGAGAACAGCTTCAATCTCGTCTTCTTTGACAGGGATCGGTAGTGCGATACTACGGCTAAATTCGCCCCAGTAGCACTCTTGTAGGAAGTAGTTCTCTACATCTGACTCTTCACCCGCAGATAGCGTGCCACGAATTGTTAGTGTGTTGTCAGCGATGCTAACATCCAGGTCGTTCTTGTTAACGCCAGCTGTACGTGCCTTTACGATTAGGCGTTCCTTTGTCTCATAGACATCGAGTGCAAGCTGACCAGGAACTGCGTCTTCTTCGTCCCACTCATCTGACTGTGAGTTTCCGCTAATTTCTACTGGTTCCATGCCCTCAACTGCTAAGTCATCTCCAAGAAAGGCTGCCGACAGCTCATCTTCCATAAGTAGCTCATCATCTGTATTGCGACGTGCCATAAATTACTACCCTCCACTTATCTATAAATTTATCTAACCTTAGAAACGAAACGAGTTTTTGTATTACATACCAGTATATCTGTCGGTCGTATACTATTGCAAATAGCGGTGTTATCATTTACAACATAACTTTGACAACACTTATGCTATAACCCACAATGTTTAAGCTCATAAACTCACTATTATCATTGGTAGCGCCTCAGAATTGTGTGGTGTGCGGTGATGAGTCGAGTGCGATTTGCGTTGAATGTTCAGCGTCACTGAACTTCCCTGATATGTGTATAGGATGTAAAAAACCGTCTATTGGAGGGCTAACATGCAATAACTGTGCAAAATCTAGCTCAGTGTCCGTACTCCGAGTTGTGTCACCCTACGGCAGCACTGGCAAAGATCTTGTGTCGTTGATGAAGTTTCGTCCGAGTAGTGCAACTGCAAAAAGATTGGGCGAGATCCTTGCGGGTAGAGTCCCCTATCTAGAAGATGCCGTAGTTACATTCATCCCTACGACATCTGCACGTGTTCGTGAGAGAGGATTTGATCAGGCTATGGTAATGGCTAAGTCCGTTGGTGCCACGGGCCACATTTCCCATATAAGTACTTTGAGAAGACGTACAAAATCTCACCAGATTGGCTCGGGCAGAAAAGATCGACTAGACCATATGAAGGATGCTTTTACGGTCAGGAACAAAAAATACATACAGGGTAAAACAATACTTCTCGTAGATGATGTTTTAACTACCGGCGCTACAATGGAGTCAGCAGCATGTGTGCTTAAAAAAGCTGGAGCAGGCAGAGTTGTTGCATTAGTCTTCGCAAGAGCCGAATAAAATGCTATAATCACCCCTGTATTTTCGCTTACGTCCAGGAGAGGTCGCATAGTGGTTGAGTGCCCCAGTCTTGAAAACTGGTAGGCCGGCAACGGTCTCGAGGGTTCGAATCCCTCCCTCTCCGCCAGTTTTATGAGCCAGGTTCATCCTGGCTTTTAAAATTGGTGAAATTTGAAGTATTTGAACCCGATAGGGTGAGAAATGCCTGTGGCATTTCGCAAGGGAGTCCACTCTTGAGGCTGTGCCTCAAAGATGTGGCGACGGGGTCGCCAGAGGTGACCGAATCCCTCCGCCAAACCACAGGCCTTTAGATCAAGGTCGAATCCCTCCCTCTAATTATTTTTCAAGAATCATCAGGGGTGGTATACTCTATTTACCCTTATGGCATGGAGGGGTACCCAAGTGGCTGAAGGGGACGGTTTGCTAAATCGTTAGTGGGGAGCAATCTCCAGCGAGGGTTCGAATCCCTCCTCCTCCGCCAGAGCTTGTACACTGTAGCTTTTTGATTTCGATGTAGAGTACAATATGCTTATGGATACCAGCGGTACAAAAGAGGATTTTTACACCCAAGAACATAGTGAAGCTGTAACGCCCGGAGTGTTAAACGAGCCTAGCACCTCTATATCTTGGAGTGCATCGGAGTTTTTGTATCATCAAAAATCTGCTTCCTGGTATTTGATTGCGGCAGTTATCCTTGTTGTTCTGTCGGCACTTCTATACCTTCTTACTGCTGACTATATAGGGCCAATATCGGTTATAATTCTCGGCGCACTGCTACTTGTTGGAGCCTCGAGAAAACCCAGAACGGTACAGTATGTGATCGATGATAGCGGTGTTATTGTTGGTACGAAAGAGTATGCATATGATGATTTTCAATCATTTAGTATAGTCAAGGAAGACCAAATAGAAAGTGTTGCGCTGTTTCCTCATAAGCGACTTTCGCCGGTGATCAGCTTATACTTTGCCCCGGATGATGGACAAAGAGTTTTTGATCTACTTAGTAGCTTCCTACCATTTGAGCAAAAAGAAAAAGATCAAATAGATAAGTTTTTACACAAGATCAAATTCTGATCTTACAAACCCATAGACCAATAAGTTTTTAGGATCTGAGTAGAGCCTTACTTGATACAGCGTACCTTCTGACTGCGTTTTTATATTTAGGGGCTGGCAAATCTCCATTTAGTAGATTTTGTACCAGGTTGGCATCCCTAATGTCATAACTTGATGTCTGAGTAAGCGATGACATTTTTTCATGCTGGACAATAAATGACGACTGTATGTAGTAAAAAGTTTTAGCCATAAATCTGGTTC
>JAYSUL010000045.1:0-3260 GCA_043719125.1 Candidatus Saccharimonadota bacterium
CTGACGCTGGTATGCTTATTGGGTATCGTTTATCTATCACAGGTAACGAGAACAAATACTTTGGGCTATAAAGTTTCATCTTTGCAACAAAAGGAAACAGAGCTTAAGAAAGAAAAAGCAGATTTAGATGTGGAAGCTGTAAGGCTCCAATCTATCGAAAAAATAAAATCATCACAAGTAGCAGGGGCACTGACTCCAGTAAAACCATCAGCCTACGCAAACTAGAAATGTTTCTCTATGCGTCCTACTAGATCAACAAAAAGTTCCCCTAAAACTACCGGCCGGATAAGCCGGCTCTTTGTTTTGAGGGCAGTTTTTTTGCTTATAGGTGTGCTGTTTGTTGGTAGATTGTTTTATATCCAGGTACTTAGACAACAGCATTATAAAGATCTCGCCAGAGGAGAGCAGTATAAGCAGCTAGAGCTTGAGTCGGAGCGAGGCATTATATATCTCCAAAACGGTACCTCAGATCCTGTAGTAGCTACTATTAACGAATCTCGCTATACGATTTTTGCTGATCCAGTATTTGTAAAAGATGTTCAGGGCACCGCATCAAGGCTTAGTACTATACTAAATATTCCTCAGAACGAAATTGAAGACAAACTCAAAAAAGATTTGCGTTATGTAATCCTGGCTAAAAAAGTAGATAAAGCTGTAAAGCTCAAAATTGAGGAAGGTAAGTTTAAGGGTATTGCATGGAAAGAAGAGCGCATTCGTGTATATCCGCAGGGACAAATGGCTTCTCATATCCTTGGCTTCGTTAATGATAATGCTGAAGGGCAGTATGGTGTAGAGGGATTTTTGAACGATGAGCTGGCAGGTACCCCCGGTTCTATAAAAGCAGTAACTGATGTAGAGGGTATACCGCTGGTCCAGAATAAAGATAATGTCGTAAAGCAACCGGTAAATGGTACAAATGTCGTGCTGAGTGTCGACCAGGGAATACAGCGTATTGTCGAAGATGAGCTAAAAGCAGGTGTCGAGCGCAGTGGGGCTACGAGCGGTAGTGTTGTTGTTATGGAGGCTGGTACGGGTCGAGTCAAGGCTATGGCAAACTATCCTACGTATAATCCATCTGAGTTTGCAAAAATCGAAGATCAGAATATATTCAAGAATCAGGCTGTAAGTGATCCACTAGAGCCTGGTTCAATCATCAAGACCTTACTAGTTGGAGCGGCGATTGATAAAGGTGTCGCGAGCCGAAATGGTACGTACTTTGACTCGGGTACTCAAACAATCGATGGTGTGACCGTGAAAAATCTCACCCAGCTCGGTGCAGGCACCCGTACAATATTTGACATACTTCAATACTCACTCAACACAGGCGCGATCTATCTCGAAAAGCAGTTTGGCGGCGGAGAAATAAACGAACAAGCAAGAACAGTCTGGTATGACTACTTATCTACTAGGTATCGGTTTACTGCCGATCCAAATATCGAGCTGGCAGATGCCGAAAAAGGTTACATTCCAGATCCCCTGGAGGGCGATGGACTGCGCGTGCAATATGCAAATATGGCCTTCGGCCAAGGTCTCACGATGACTATCCAGCAGTTTGCCTCCGCACTTTCCGCTGCAGTCAACGGAGGTACTTACTACCAACCGACTGTTGTGTATTCGCAAGAATCAAATGGTACGACCATTGTTAACCAGCCCAAGGTGCTACAGAATGACGTGCTATCTGAAAGTGCAAGTGCTGACGTAGTTTCGCTGATGGAGGAATACGAGAGTAAACGAAGCCCATCTGCAAGTAGGGAAGGGTTCGTGCTCGGAGGAAAGACGGGTACGGCACAGGTACCAGGTACTGACGGAAAGTACCGCGAGGATGTCTTTAATGCTACTTTTGCCGGTTTTCTGGGGACCAATAAACCGAAGTACGTTATTGTTATACGTCTCAATAACGGTAAGGCTAATGATAATTTCTCTGGATTTGAAGACGCCCGGCCTGTATACCTTGGGATAGTGAACGGTATCATGGATACAATCCCGATTTCTGAGTAAAGGTGATATAATATGTTGATAGAAAGCAAATAAAAAATGAGCACCTTAAACGAATCTCTTAATATAGTCTTGCAGATACAAAACGTTGATCTGCTGAAGATATTTATCCCACCTTTTATAAGTTTTATAGTTGGTATGATGAGCGTACCTGTCATATTGAAGTTTATGGCTAGGTATAACTTGCAGAAGAAAAAGAATGTGAAGCTAGCTATAGATGGCAAGCCAGCTACACTGACTGCTTCAATCGATAATGATGAAGGTAAGGTCCTGTATCGAATGGGAGCACTAGTCGTTTTTGCTGGGCTTTTTGGTGCACTAATATTCTTTCGACTTCTACCTGTTATTTTCGAATTTGACTCTATCGCGAAGCTTAACTTCCTTAGTCGTTCTCAGACATGGCTTCCAATAGCGGCGCTTATCGGCGGTGGGATTATCGGGGCGATGGATGACTTGATTGTGTGCGGCCGTTTACGGCGATTTTCCCGCTATGTAGGCGATGGCTTATCTCTAAAGGTACGTATGGGATTCGCGCTTCTAATCGCCCTAGTATGCGCCTGGTGGATGACGACGCGATTAGACATGGACAGCCTGTATATCCCATTTATTGGAATCATAACGGTAGGTTGGGCTGTATTTAGCATAGCAGTAGTCCTAGCAATTGTTGTGACGTATGCTGGATCGGTAATTGATGGTGTTGACGGTCTGTCGGGCGGGGTGTTTAGCATTATGTATACGACCATGGGATTAATCGCATTTCTTCAAAGCCGTTACGATCTAGCCGCTCTTTGTTTTGCAATTGTCGGTGGATTACTCGCGTTCCTGTGGCACAATATCCCACCAGCTAAATTCATGCTTTCTGACGTGGGCAGTATGCCGCTTACTATCGTATTGGCTATACTATCTATCCTGACTGATTCAGTGTTTGTGCTACCGATTTTAAGTGCTCCTCTTGTGTGGTCAATTGGGTCGGTTGTAATACAGTTACTTTCAAAAAAGTTTCGAGGCAAAAAAGTATTTCTTGCAGCACCAGTACATATACATCTACAGCTCAAGGGATGGCCTAAGCATATGGTTTCGATGAGATACTGGATCTTAACAGCGCTTAGTTGCTCTCTCGCCCTTGTTATATTCGTAGCAGGCGGTTACTTTGGCTAATTTGATGAGAATGGGTGGGTCTGGTGGCAGAAAATCTTCTGCACGCACATCTAAGTATGGAGCAGTTGTCGACATAGAAGGACGTAGGCATAAACCTGACCTCAGCA
>JAYSUL010000046.1:0-9186 GCA_043719125.1 Candidatus Saccharimonadota bacterium
GGTAACCTTACTCGGTAGCACGAGTGATATCAGCACAACTCCTTAATTTCATAAGAAAGCGTACGTAATAAGCGGGTGGAAAATTTACGGGCATACAAAAACTATATCGTCTTACTGTCCATCTTGTGGCATGGATTTGTTATAGTAGCTGCTCTAGCAGTAGCGTATGGTCTCGCTACAATCGTAGATGTAAAGTTTGCGTACGCTATTGGCGGTGCGGTCCTAGTCATTGGAACAGCACTCGTAAGCGTTGGATTGGCCGGGCCATACCTAGCTACTACAGAGTTTTTAGCCAGAGCTATCCTGCATGTATCTAGTGAGCAGGCAGATACTGCCGCTCCCAATACGAAATCGATTAAGGCCAGCAAAGAGTTCATGGAGCGTTTGGCATCGTATGTCTACGATATGTCTAGCGCCAGTGTTATGAGTCAGTATCCTACCAAACAGCTAGCTCACGCCTCACCAAATAATCAGAGTAGCAGCGTAGCCCCTCAGACCGCAACGTCGAGTATAGATTCAATGAAAATGTCACCCGTGCCTTTTTTTATCATTAATAAAAGCCGCGAAGTAATCTCTGCCAGTCAAAGTGGGCTTGCTTTCATAGATATAGGTGCTGGGAACATTATTGGGAAAAAGTTCTACGACCTACTGAGGTTTTCATTTCCTAGCAACGACACACTGGATAGTTGGCTATCCTTTACGGAGTCAAAATCAGTGACTGCATCTAGGTCATGGGATAGAGTTAAGGTAATCACGCCTAATGAGAAAACTAAGCAGGTAGATATGTCAGTCAGATTTAGCAAAGATGACTCCAACGGCAATGAGATTACCATTGTACTATTTGATCAGACCGAAAAGTACGGACAGGATGATGCAGGAGCCAGCTTTGTATCTATGGCCGTACATGAGCTCCGCACCCCATTAACCATCATGAGAGGCTATATAGAGGTCTTTGAAGACGAGCTTGAGGGCAAGCTTGATAGTGAGCAAAGCGAGTTCCTACGTAACCTCAGCGTCCAAGCACAACAGCTGGGATCATTTGTCAGCAATATCCAAAATCTTGCACGGATAGAAGCTAACGCGCTTGAGCTACAGCTAAAGTCAGACAATTGGTCGGAAGTACTTGGAACTACACTGAATGATATGGATATGAGAGCCAGGGTTAGACACAAAACAATAGAACGTGACATTGCCGACAACATGCCAGCCGTAGGGGTGGATCGTACGACAATCTACGAAGTTATAGTCAATATCGTAGAAAACGCGATCAAATACACACACTCTGATGCGCCGATTAAAGTATCTAGCTATCTGAAAAACGACGATTGGATAGAAACAACCGTGGAGGACCGTGGTATTGGCATACCCGACGGGCTACTCGGGCATGTATTCGATAAATTCTATAGGTCACATCGATCAAGCAAATCAGTTGGCGGAACGGGGCTGGGTCTATACATCAGTAAAACAATTGTCGAGGCCCACGGCGGAGAAATATGGGTAAAAACCAAAGAAGGAGTCGGCTCAACGTTCGGTTTTACCATTCCGACGTATTCAAGTATTGCTTCTCAAGCCAATTCATCAGATAATAATTCAATAGAAAGAAGTGCACATGGCTGGATTAAGAACCATACTTTGTATCGAGGATGAACATTTTATTAGCGAGCTCTACTCTAGGGCTCTACGTAAAGCTGGCTACGAAGTAACCATTATGCTCAGTGGTAGCGATGGTTTACTCGCCGCTCAGACTGATAATTACGATTTAGTACTTCTAGACCTCATGACCCCAGGTATTACAGGCATGGAAGTGCTAGATACACTACGCGACACGACCAAGACTCCAAAGCTACATAGCAAAATCATCATAACTACGAACCTCGATCAGGAGGAGTCAATGCGCGAAGAACTCGAGAATAAAGCCGACGGCTATCTCATAAAAGCAGAGATCACACCTAAGCAACTCGTTGAAATCGTCAAACAGATGGAAGACCAGATCAATAATCTCGGCGCTTAGCCATTGACCGTGACAGTTTGTTCTGATACAATCACCCCTGTTATTTTGTCTAATTCACACAATGGTCTCGTCTTCTAACGGTTAGGAAATCGGGTTCTCATCCCGGAAACAGGGGTTCGATTCCCCTCGAGATCACCAGTCTAAGTCACCCACCATGAGTGGGTGTTTTAGACTGGTGCATTTTTGTGTAGTCGAAACATTGTTTCCGGGTCCCCGGAACAGGGTGAGACATGCCAGTGGCATGTTGCAAGGGAACAAACTCTTGAAACTTGTTTCAAAGATGTTTTTCCGGGCCTGTAGAATGCAGGTAGATTCCCCTCGAGATCACCAGTAAAAGTGCCTCACTTTAAGTGGGGCTTTTTACTGGTTCATCTGCGGCGATCGAACCCCTGTTTCTGGATCGACAGTGTCGATGAAACGGGGTGTTCGCTAATGCCCAGCAACATAGCAGCCTAGAATACTAAAATTTTCGACTATCGTACGCCCAATGCAGTAGTGCTTGACGCTGTTTTCTCCTGCAAAGCATATCCCCAGGTATACAGTACTTTTTGATCTGGCCCTTGTGACGAGAAAATGCTTTCCATCGCTTGATCTGGCGATCATCTTCATCTGGGATGCGTCTACCCATGTAGTACCTGCAGTACCACTGAAACCATCCCTTTGGATCGTCTGGGTAGATCCAGCCTTTATCTTGCCATACACTCAATGGTTGCGATGCATGTACTAGAAAAAAGTTGCAGGTCTCGACCGGCCCTGATGTGCTCAGTCTAGCCCCAGAAAACCATTCTTCGGGATACTCGTCATGATATCCGCCGAAATACCAGCCATCAAATACGCCCAAACGAAGCATCTCTGGAGGCGTTAGCTCGGGAGCAAAGTCAATCGCATAGTCCTGGCCAACTCCAGCGGTAAGCTCGTAGATGTAGTTTTGTTGGACATTATCGTGTACCGTAATAGTCATCTTTATACTATGGACGTAATGTTCCGGCAAATACCTGCCATGCGAGGAGCGACTTAGCAACTAGACTCAAAATGATATAAACTCGCTCACCATAGACATAGTCTTTCCATGGACCAATCTTTTTGTACTGCAATACCATATTGATAGCAAAACAGTTGAAGAAAACGAAGATAGAGACAAATATCCAGTATACGAACGTCGGTGCAGCGCTACCTTTATCGGCAGACAACCAGAAGTAGAAAGCTATCACTGCCCACGGTACGATACCGGCCAAGCATCCTAACCAATAACTTAACCAATTAGTCTTTTTGGTCGTTTGGTTATGCACTTCCATGACAAGGCCTAGCAGATTCATTATCGCAACTAATGAGAAAATCATTGTGAGACTAGCAAAATCGTACACACCAACTAGTAGAGAGATTGCCACCATCATAACGCTCGCAGACAGAGAGTATTCAATCCATCTAGCTTTGTTGATACCCTGGCTTAGATTCTTCTCGTACTTTTTTCTATAAACGGTTGCTATGAGGAGATGTGCGAAAGACGACATAAACAAAAACCCTGCAAGAAGTAGAGGGAGGGAGAGGTCGAATAGTGTAGTAGACGCTGGATTCAACTTTTCGGTTGCTTCATCAAAGCTGAGATAGCTACCGCTGATCGGGAGGCTGAACCCTTTGCTAAGACTTAGTACAGCGACTGCTTGTGCGCCATGTAAAAAAGCCATGACGATGTTGAACTTACGCAGACTATCCATTGTGATGTTTGATTTCATACTATATTTGCACCTTTATTATGGTCACGATTATACAGTAATCGACGTAAAGGAGCTGTATAGTGAGGCTATCTTTTGCTTTTTGAGAATAAAGTTCGGATGAGAATAATTTAGACTGATTAAATATACTGTGGTTTTTATCACATCATCTATACATAGCATGGACGATATATTTACTTCGGTAAGATGATGATCTGATATTGATTTGGTTAATATTCGGAACTTTTTTACTCAGGTGATTTTCAGCATAAGCTCATTAAACGCTCACGTTTATATCAGCCACGATATGAAATATTTGACTGATATACTTTTTGATTGCATAACCATTGACTCTTAGCGTGCAGTTGCTATGATGGATATACGTCGGGAGGATCAAACCAAACGACAACGAACATTAACAATCAGTTTGCAAAAAACAACCGTTTACAGCAATATCTACGTCGCGATTAGGCCCATTAAATACTTAGAAAACATCTTAGTGTGTGTATGGTGACGTAGATAATAGGTAGTTCACCTCTGAACTACTGATTTTTGACGGACAAAAAAAGATGAAGCGGGGGAAGCGAGATATATCGGAAATATATCTCTTTCTAAGGCTCCCCCAGCGTTCACCAAGGTTTGACTATGAAGACAGCGACTAGCAAAGCAAGACGAATCTCCGTAGCCATCTACATTATACGCCTACATTTGGCAGTAGTGGCTTACTCAGGAAATCGTCTCGCTGGCCGTGTGTCGAATTGGGGAGTTGCACCGCAAAGAGCAACTCTCCTATTCGACACATTGGCACACCGCCAGTCGACGTATCTGTACCCATTGCGGGGCAGAGTGACACTTCACTGTAAAGGAAATCACCCATGTTCCGTTTCGTATTCGGAATCATCTTGCTAGTAGTGGCAGCAGCGGCGTTCATCGCCAAGGTAGTCATGAACAGCAGGGTCAAGCACGTCCGCGCCAAGCTGGACGCCACCGAGGACACCGACGAGAAGCGCGAGTTGCGCGAGCAGCTCTCGTCTGTCGAAAGTGGACCTCAGTATGCCAGAGCGGCTGGATTCGTAGCACTGGGCCTCGGCCTGCTGTTCGGCTTCTGGTCAACCGTGCGCATCGTTCCCGCCAACACGGTGGGCATTCCGACGACCTTCGGGTCGATCGGTTCACCGATGCAATCCGGTTTCCACATCACAGCACCGTGGACCGAAGTCAACACCTTCAGCACACGCGTCCAAGAGCTCAGCATGCTCAAGGCCATCGATGAAGGAGACAAGGCCAAGGACGACAGCATCGAGATCATCGCCGACGGTGGTGGCTCGATGGGCGTCGATCTGACGGTCCGATACTCCATCGTGGGTGATCAGGCCGCTGTGCTGTTCAAGCAGGCGGGCTCGATGGAACTCATCAAGGACCGTTTCGTACGTCCCGACGCACGAGAAGTCACCCGCAACGTGTTCGCGCTCTATTCAGCAGAAGAGGGCTACAGCACCAAGCGGGCGGAAATCGCGCTGAAGATCACCGAGGAGCTGAAGAAGCGGCTGGAAGCCAGAGGTATCGTCATCGACAGCGTCAACGTCCGTGATGTACAGCCAGAGGCTCAGGTTTTGAGCGCCATCAACGCCATCCTCCAGACCCGCAACGAAGCCACCAAGGCGCTCGAAGACCAGAAGAAGCAGGTCACTGAAGCCGAAACGCGCAAGCAGGTGGCAGAGAGGGACAAGGATGCGGCAATCACCAAGGCCGAGGCCGAAGCTGAAGCAATCAGAATTTCAGCAGAAGCCCAGGCCAATGCCAACGCCCTGATCGCAGCATCGCTCACACCGGAGCTGGTCGAACTGGAGAAGGCAAAGGCCTGCGCCGATGCCATCGCCAAGACAGGTGCAACGGTTGTCAATGTCTGCGGTGATGCATCCAGCAACACCTCAGGAGCATCGTCTGACGGCACAGCCGTGATCGTCGATGGCCGACAGCCGTCTCCCTGAAGAAGCATCGTTCTGTAGACGAGGAGGTGATATAAGTGATACTCCTACCCTTGATCCTGCTGCTCATCATGCCGTTCATACTGCTTACGATGACTGGCAAGGGACCACGACGTAGATAGCAAACTGATATTAAGACCCTAGCTCCAGGGGAAAATACGGAGAGCCCATAGGCAATGGGAGCAGTCTAAGTACGACCTTGATCGCTCGGGAAACCGAAGTGATCGACAAAAGAGATTGGAAAAGACATTGCCACGCGAACGGGGGAGCGCTTCTCCCCCCAAAACCAAAGAACACGATACACCTATCGTGTGTTTTGGTTTTTGCTTATGTTTATATTTTATGTTATAATCTTTATATGAGCATCGAACGTGGACGTGTGATGATAAAGGTTTCAGGAGAACAGTTAGCTGGTCCGGCTGTAACCGGTATAGATGAAGCGACGGCGAGAACACTTGCTAGAGAAGTACTCGAGTTTATGGACACTACGGGTAGAGTTGCAATGCTCCTACCAGGTGGTGGCAATTTCTTTAGAGGCAGAAGTGCGGGAGAAAATATAACTAGTACTGAACGTGCGGAGGCTGACTACGATGGAATGGTTGGAACGGCACGGAACGCAGTTGCTATAGCAGAAGCGTTAACGGCCGAGGGTGCTGTGGGAGTCGGTTGTATGCTAAACATGGAGCAGGACGATTTACCCCGTGAACTTCGATCTTACGATGATTTCGATCGGCACAAAGCGAGAGACCTTCTCGGAATGGGGCGAATAATAGTTATAGGTGGAGGTACGAGACTTCCATTCTGCTGCACGGACCTATCGTGTGTAATGTTCGGTGGAATGTTGGGCGCTGAGCGAATAATGAAGGGTACGAAGGAAGCTGGCGTATATAGCTCCGACCCTCGTCAACCTTCGGACGATTTGGAGTTATTTCGAACTATAAGTTTCAAAGAAGCAGCGGAACGTAACTTAAATGTCCTGGAGCCTTCTGCATGGGTTATCGCACGAGATGAGGTTCGTATACCTATCAACGTGTATGATATGCGAATTCAGGGTAACATTATAGACGCCTTTCAAGGCAGGACGGGCACATATATATCTTCGGACACAAGTGCATCATTGTGGCCAAGGGATACGTGGCAATCCCACAATAAAACAACTTAGCACTTGCGAACATACAGCTATTGAACCATAATAACGCGTAAGCAGTATGAACATAGTAATTATCGCTGGTGGGAGTGTCGTTGTATTGGCCGTGATTATCGCGGTGCTACTCTACGTAGTCCGGCACAACAAAAAGAAACTCACAACAACGACCAGTAAGGTCGACAACCTCTCAAGTGATCTCAAGAGCGAGCGCGAAAAGTCAGAAATCATCATCAGCTCCATCGAGGATGGAGTCATGCTAATAGACCGCGACAAGGTTATACGGCTGTTCAACCCCGCAGCAACCACCGTATCCGGATGGCCAGCAGAAGAGGCTATGGGTATAGATTTCCATAGTGTCCTGAAGTTTATCAATGATAAAGGTGAGGTTGTTTCAAGTGACTCGCACCCAATTGAGCGAGGGCTCAGCAACGTAATACCATACCGTGACAACAATGCGAATATCCTAACTAAGAGCGGCAAAACTGTCCCTCTCTCTATTAGTGTATCTCCGCTGATGGACAAAAACGGCAACCCAGAGGGTGCTGTAGCTATTTTCCGCGATGTCACTAATGAGCGAAATGAAGAGAAGCAACGTGCAGAATTCATCAGCACCGCCAGCCACGAGATGCGCACGCCAGTCGCCGCAATCGAGGGATACCTAGCCCTAGCCCTCAACGAAAAAGTTGCCAAAATCGACACCAAAGCACGCGACTACCTAGAAAAAGCTCACTCCAGCACACAACATCTCGGGAAACTATTTCAAGATCTACTGACAGCTGCAAAAACAGAAGATGGCCGTATCACTAGCCATCCAGTAGCTGTAGATATGGGCCAATTCCTCCAAGAAATCGTTGAAGATATCCGCTTTACGGCAGAAAAGAAAAGCATGCTTGTTGACTACATGATCGGCAGTAGTGGAGCAGCCGCAACTCCGACAAACGCCACAGCAGGGCAAAAAATGATCAAACCGCTCTATTTCGTCCATGCCGATCCGGATCGTCTACGGGAAGTGATCATCAACCTCTTCGATAATGCCGTCAAATACTCCGAGCAAGGCAAAATCACCATAGGACTTACGGGTGACGACAAAGTCGTACAGTTCCGCATAACTGATCAGGGGCAGGGAATACCCGCCGAGGATGTTTCGCACCTATTCCAGAAGTTTTATAGGGTCGACAACTCATCCACGCGTACTATTGGCGGCACGGGTCTCGGACTATTCATCTGCCGCAAGATTGTCGAGCTATACAATGGACGTATATGGGTTGAAAGCCAGGTAGGCAAAGGCAGTACGTTCTTTATCAATTTGCCACGATTATCTACCGCGCAGGCAAATTCGCTACTCGCTCAATCTGCTGGTCCCGCTCAATAAACTAGAGCTCTGGAACCGCTTGAGGTAATACTGTACAATGATGCTAAAGCTAATTAAAATCATTCTAAAAAGGAATATACACTCACTATGGCCACCTATAAGATAATGCTGGTAGAAGATGATAACAACTTACGCGCTATCTACGGTGATAGGTTGATGGCGGAAGGATATGAGATTGTTTCTGCAAGAGACGGTGAAGAAGCGCTCGCCATGGCAGTCAAAGAAAAGCCTGATCTGATCATCTCTGACGTGATGATGCCCAAAATCAGTGGCTTTGACATGCTTGATATTTTGCGCAGTACGACTGAGACGCGTGACATCAAAGTAATCATGATGACCGCTCTTAGTAGCGAAGATCAACGCGCCCGTGGCGAAGCACTTGGCGCCGATCGTTACCTTGTGAAGTCTCAGGTTGGCATCGAGGACGTCGTACGTACCGTCCACGACGTCCTCGGTGACACACTGGCAATTCCGCAATCTTCCGCACAGGCCTTTGGCGCACCGGCACCTTCTGCAGTAGCACGCCCTGCACAACCTGTCGCTCCGCGCCCTACAGCACCACAATCAGGGCCAGTCGAATACATTGAAACAGCGCCTGTCATGACACAACCAGCCCCACAGCCAGTAGCTCAGCCTCAGCCAGCGCCACAACCTTACACAATGCCCCAGCCGATGCAGCCGCTTGTCGCACCACGTCCGATTGCGCCCATGTACGAGACACCAGTTGCTCAAGCACCGTACCAGCCTCAACCGACGCAACAGCCGTATCAGCAGCCAGCCGTCTTGCCGCAGCCAACAGCGCCATTTTCATCTAACCGACCAGCCTCGCTTGGCGACCGCGTGATTCATCCGCTCAGTGATCAAGCGCCTTCAGTTGATGTCGGCCACCTTATGAACCAAGAACTCAATGCAGCTAATGCCCCACAGCCACCGACGCAACCTCCAGCGCCAACATT
>JAYSUL010000047.1:0-9108 GCA_043719125.1 Candidatus Saccharimonadota bacterium
GATAGTTGCCGACTTAAGAAAGGGTATAGGAAGTAGTTAATCACAGACGCCAACATAGAGCTAAAGAAGAAGACCCCGCCGGTTAAGTAGAAGTCTGTGCTCTTGAAGAGTTTTGGGGTGGTGTATTTTACTATGATTACGCTTTCATAATTGCTTATCTATCATATAAACTATCAGAAGTATTATAAACTATTCATAAGTAAGCTTACAGCTAGGTCGGGATTGGTATCTTAAATGAAATTATCTTCTTATGTCTCTAATTTAAAGTTGCTTCACAGAAACAGACAGTGGTTGGCTGCTAGAACGAAGCCAAAAGACAAACTCCTATATTACGCGTATATACCTTTATCTTTTCTAGGTGCACTATTTGGAACGAAAAAGGTAAAGTATCTCGGAGAATATTTTGCATATGATAATTACGCTACACCGTTAAACCTGCAAACTTATCCTTATGAAATTGATAAAAAAATATTATCTAACATGGATAGATCCCCAAAGTACATTTTGGATATTGGTGGTAATATAGGACAGTTTTCGAGGACACTCAGTTATTTCACCACCCCAAAAGTGCTTGATATCTTTGAGCCAAATCCAAATGTAATCGATATATTGCAGGCTAATATTAATCACCTAGGTTCTACCGCCACCGTATATAACTATGCGCTATCAGCGAATCATGGTAAGGTCGGAAAAATGTATTACCAGCCAGGCAGATCGGCTGTGGGTTCAATATTAGAGGATAATGCAGGTGATAAATCAGGCGTAGAGCAAGTAACGATTCAAATGTGTCAGAATCCCTCAAGCCTAACAAAGCGAAGGAGCTATAATCTCATCAAAGTTGATGTAGAGGGTTTTGAAATTGAAGTCATAAAGTCATTAGAGGGGATGAGTACCGACTATCTCTTTATCGAGATTTCAAGTAGATGTCGCAGTCGCAATTACAATGAAGCCATACTTTTTGAACAGATCCGTCGTATCTTGGGTGACTATGAGCTAGCATATTCAACGGGTTTTGATGGCAGGGACGTTGCGTACGAAATACTACTACACTTTAATGTAAAACACCGGAGTAATCGATAAATGGAAGTTACGGCCGTTATCCCTACATACAACGGTGCCTCGTGGTTGCCGAAATCCATTCCAAAAGTGGATGAAGCTCTCTCGACCGCTGGACTCGTTGATGCTGAGATTTTGATCATTAATGATGGATCAACAGACAACACTCTTGATGTAATTAAAGATATCAAGACCAGGCATCCTCTAAGGGTCGTATCCCAGCAGAATGAGGGTAGATTTGTTGCTCGAAAGAGAGGGACACTAGAAGCTAAGTACGACCATCTTTTATTTGTTGACACAAGGGTTTTCATAGGTAAGAAATCACTCAAGTATGTCCTTGAACATTACGACAAGGAGAACAATAAAGTGGTTTGGAATAGCCACGTGCGAGTTGAAAAAAAAGGAAACCTGTATGCACGATTTTGGGACGCGATTGCGTTTGTGGCGTGGAGGGGCTACTTCAAGAATCCTAGAGATATATCGTATGGGATCATAGACTTTGATAAATTTCCAAAAGGTACAACATGTTTTTTTATACCTAAAGAGGTCATGAAATCAGCTAATGAATGGTTTGAGGCGAACACTTATACAAAAGACTTGAAAAAATCAAATGACGACACATTGCTTATCCGACACATCGCACGGAGTAATAATATTAATTTAAGTCCCAATTTTTGGTGCCTTTATAATGCACGACCAAACTTTCAACAGTTTGTTAAACATGTATACCATCGTGGGCAGGTCTTTGTAGATGGTTTTCTAAGAAATGATGGAAACATATTTTTTATACCACTTTTACTATTCTTGATGATTAGCGTATCCATCCCCTTCGTAGTCGTTCTGGCCCCCAGTGCTATAATCTATATCCTGTATACTTTACTAGGGCTATGGATGTTAGAGTTTGTTGCACTACTCGCCATTGGTGTTGATCGTAAGGACGCAGCTAGCATGTTCTGCCTGACCCCAATATTTTCAGTTTTTTATGCTATGGGCATTTGGCGGGCAACGGCGAGATTATTGACGACTAATGTTAAGGAGAGCGGCCATGAGTGACGTGCTGATTGATTACTATGACAAGGACAAATGGGGTGAAAATACATTAACTAACGACGCAATCTTTGACAGAGAGAAAATATCTTTTGCAATGATTGGTCGATACTCAAAAAAGAATAGTAAGTTTTTAGATGTTGGGTGCGGTATTGGATATTTCTTGAGTTACCTCGAAACTCATCAACCGAAAATGAGGCGCTACGGGGTTGATTACTCAAAGTATAATCTTGTGAAAGCGCGTAAACATTCAGAAGTAAAGTGGTGCGACCTTAACCGGGATATACCTTATGAGGATAATAGTTTTGATACTGTCTACATGGCTGAAGTCATAGAACATCTTGTTGACCCAGACCAAGTCCTTCGTGAGGCAAATAGAGTACTTAAGAGAAAAGGTACATTAATCGTGACTACTCCTAATCTTTGTTCATGGTATAACAGAATTTTGGTTCTCATTGGCATCCAACCAATATTCTATGAGATCTCAACAGAAAATCCAAAGATTGGCGCCGGGCTTCTAAAGAATATCAAACAAGAAGATAAAGGCTTTGAGGTGAGTAAGGTAAAAGGTGCTTACTTTGCTGCACTTCCTAAAGTGGTGAGATGGATTGCCGATATCTTTAATATCTATCCAAAGCTAGCATCTGGTTTTGTTTTAGTGGCTAAGAAAAAATGAGATATATCACACTAGTTCTTAACTTCTTTAAAGCACACAAACACTTACTCGTTCTGGCTTTCTATTTATTAGCAACGTTTTTCTACATGGGACCTAGCATTACAGACTGTGGCAATACCCTGTATGGTTTCGGTGACAATACTGCTGGTCCGATATGGAGGACTTCGCTCACTCCGGAGCAACCACTGCTTGGGGGCTATCAGAACTCAACAAACTACCCAGTAGGAGAAAGTCTCTACAACCCAACAGTATATAGTCTTGTGGGTCAGACAGTACTGATATGGGGATCAAGCCAAGTATTTGGCCCCATATGTGGCTATAACGTGGTGAATATGGTTGGTTTTGTGTTTAGTGCACTAGCGATGTATTTCTTTATTCTATGGCTCACACGGAATCGTTGGGTAGCCATACTGGCCGGGTATGCGGTATCCTTTAGCCCATATTTCCAGGTGAAAGTCGGCGGACACCCGGGGTATGGGTATCAGGGGCTACTTGTGTTGGCCATCTGGAGTATCATATGGCTCCTTCAGCGACCGTCAAAAAATAGGGCTATCGTCAGTGGGGTTACTGTCGCCGCCTCCTTTTACTTTGACCCATACCTATCTCTCCTTGTAATGACCTGTATTGCGCCCCTTGTGGCTACATGGCTAATACTCTCAAAACCAAGAGGGAAGTCGACCAAAGCAATCTTCAAAAACGGAATAAAATATCTAAGTCTCACGTTGCTAGCCCTTATAGTTTGTCTTCTGCCGCTCATTGGCGTATACCAAAAGAATAAGGACACAATCACTGGCTCCGTATCGGCACTGAGAGGCAATGTTCTATTCGAGGCAAGAGCTTGCAGTAATCTTCCACATGAGTATACGCTACCGTTTGTTCTCCATCCGGTAATGAAAAGTATATTCGGCGACCAGTACGTGCAGATGAATAATACTTTGCACGAAGGCTTCTCTTGTGGGATAGGTGAGGATACGATTGGTCTTAGTATCGTACTACTGTCAATTGTAGGCATAGGAACTATTGTAGTCATCTGGGAGCGAGTCAATAAGCGAAGGCTAGGTTTTGCATTAGCCTATTCCCCAAAGATTATAATTACTGGTGTAATTGTAATGGTGGCTGCTGCGGTTATCTTGGCGTTGCCACCCGTAAGGGTACAAGGCGTTCCTACGCCTTCATATGTGCTATTACAGATCACCCCCACGTGGCGTACGCTCACGAGGTTATACGTAGTAGTAAATATTGGTACGGTTATCCTGGCTTCAATCTATATGAGTACCACAGCTCGGAAATTCACTAAAAATAGGAAAGTGCTAGCTATTCTCTTTATGCTCATAGGCCTGGTAATTGCTTTTGAATATCAGACTTCCAAACCATTCTCCGGGAACGTAATGTCAACTTTCAGTTACGAGAAAGACGTTCCAGAAATTTACACAAAAGTCAGGAATGACCCAGAGTTGGATGTTGTTGCTGAATACCCACTAGAGCGGGCAGGGGGTGAATCGAATGCCAATGCATACTATCTAAGCATGCAGGTACACCACAAAAAGAAGCTATTTAACGCGAATGATCCGTTGGTTGCAGAAGAGTACTATAAAACTTCACTCAAGGACGTGTCAGACCCGCAGACCCTATCGGTCTTAAAAAGTATAGGTGTCGATGCAGTCATTATCCACGGCTTGAGTGTAGAACAGGTAAAGAATATTCCCGGCCTGGAGATTATATATAGCTCTCCTCAATCACCATATAACATACTTGCGTATACGCCGACCGTGCAGGCCGACACGACTATCGTGGCTTCATTCAGAGCCGGTGTCCCTACTATCAGAAGCATGATGTCATTGAATGAAGGCTTTGTGCGCAATACAAATATCATAAAATCTGCCGGAGACTGGTCATATGAGGCAGTTAATGGTGCCGAAATCGAGATTACGAAGCTTCCTGGCGCGGATGAAACTATGCAAAGTCCGACCACTGAGATCCTAAAGAGATGTTTTTATATTTCGCATACAGGAGACCCAGCTGTCGCAAATTACTTGAATATCACCGCAGATGGTACTCCTTTATCCCCAACAGTTATCACAGAGAACTACTTGTTAGTTGTTGTGCCTGCAAATTACACTATAAAGCTTGAGAACACAGCAGGGTATAATTTGAGAATAAAAGATCTAGGGTGTAACTAGTATTACTGGATATTAGTATAGAAACTAAGCCCTGTATCATTCATCCATTTGATGCCATTGGCAATCAACCCAAATCTTTCATGCCGCACTCCTGTTTGTGGTGGAGCAGTAAGCCAAAACTCAAACGTACCGATTGTACCTGGGGCGACAGTTGCTTCTTTTGCCACAGCTGGCCTAGTCCCGCTAAGCCAATTACTGCCTGGTGAGAACACACTGCTACGCTCATAAGGACTGAGTGTTCCTACGCTTACAGCGTTATCACCACCATTGAGCCATGTTTGGTTACCTGTATTGCGTGCGGTAAAACCTATGTATACCTTTTCTCCGGCCACTAGACTATTGAGGCTCTTAACCGTAGTTTTTGTTTCATCGGTGTATGCATATTGAGAGACCATCTGCCAGGTATAGGTAGGAGGCTTGACGTCCGTATAGAAACTTAAACCCGTATCATTTAACCAAGTTAATCCATTGGCAATCAACCCAAATCTTTCATGCCGCACTCCTGTTTGTGGTGGAGCAGTAAGCCAAAACTCAAACGTACCGATTGCACCAGGAGCGACGGATGCCTCCCTTAGAAGAGCGGGACGTGTCCCGCTAAGCCAGCCACTACCGGGGCTAAAAGCACTTGATCTTTCCTGTGGGCTTACCGTGCCTACTAGTAGCGCGTGCGGCCCGCTGTTGAGCCATGTTTGGTTACCTGTATTGCGTGCGGTAAATCCTATGAATGCACGTTCTCCTGGCAACAGATTGGAAAGGTTTTTAATCGTAGTTTTTGTCTCGTCTGTGTAGGCATATTGTGAGGTCATTTGCCATGTGTAGGTTGCAGGTTTGACGTCAATTGTGTAAAAGAGTCCGATATCCCTTAACCATGTTAGGCCCTCAATCACTGGCGTGAGATATTCATTAAATAATCCCACTTGTTTCGCATCTATCCAAAACTCAAACGTACCGATTGCACCAGGAGCGACGGATGTTTCGTTCATACCTGCAACCCTTGAGCATGATAGCCATGTTGGGTCGCAGATACTACTCTGTCTCTCGAGTGGCCTCGAAGTACCAAATCTTATTGGATTTGGACCGTTATTGAGCCATGTTTGGTTACCATTATTTCTAATACGGATGACCGCATATGCTCTGGACCCCTTGACTAACTGGGTTGATGAGCCTGTCGCTTTGGTATTATCAGTATAAAGTGATTGAGACTCTAGCATCCAGTCAAAATTAGGGGCGAGACTACTACCAAACCAATCATTAAATAGACGCCAGAAGTTACGATTGCCATAGGCGCTACAACCGTCGCCTGTACCGTACATGTTATCTAGGGCTGCTTGGTTTGGAACATATGGTGTGTAGATGTACAGGGCTGCTGTATATGCATTTTCTATAAAGACACTTTGCCTGCCACATCCTGCATTTGGATTGTAGAGAATGTTGTTCCAGCCGGGTGCGTAGTTGTACTGGCTAAAGTGAGTGACGTAATAGTTGAACTGAGCACCGGCATTGTTTACTTGTGTAGAGAGCCAGGCGTAGGCTGGGTCGCACGGAGCCGTGTCTGGGCAGTTATTGCCGGTGGCGCGCTCAAACTGCTTTGCGTAGGGCCAGTCGTCAGTGACTAGTGACTGCTCCTTTTGGAGTAATACTAGATAAACCTGAGGATTTACGTTCTGTGCTTGAGATGCGTTATATATAAGTTGTGCTGCGCTCAGTCCTCCAGGTACTACAATTGTAGGGTCGGTGGCGTTGTTGACTTTAGTTGTAGGGTTTTCGACGTACTCTTTGAGGCAGGTGTATGGAGCAGGGTCTTTGCCGTTGTCTAGTGACCATTGAGCGCGTGTGGGACCACCAGACCACATTGGGAGGCTGCCATTTCGGTCACAGCTGGGGACTTTGCTGTCAAGAAATTGCTGTATTTGCTGAACTGTCATTGATTGTTTGTTTTGGAATACGACGTCGTCGATGATTCGACCAGGCTTCCAGTCTGAGGCGGATACGGCTAATGATTTTTGATTATTCACTAGGAAGCCAACACCAAGCGTGCAGAGAAAAAGTAGAAAAAGGTTGAGCTTTTTCATACTCATAGTATAACCTTCTCGTTTGTTGAGGCTGTGGCGCCGGTCTTGTCCGTAACAGTAAGTGTAAGATCCCACTCACCAGATTCGGGTAGTTGAGATAGCGGTATAGACAAGTCTTTGCAACTAAACTGACCCTCAATCATGGCGGTGCCAGAGTTACCTGATGTGGTTAGTGAGCCTTTTGTCATGACTGCGTTACATGATGCAGAGTCGGTGCCGGCAATAACGGCTTTGATAAGGTATAGGTCGCCGGATTTGCGTGAATTGGTAACAACGACCGATAACTCGGGATTTGTGGTCGCCGGAGTAGCAGAGTTGGGGTCTTTATCTGCAATTGGTGTGGTATCATCGGGTTTCGGAGTGGAGTAGTCGACCGTGTTTGTAGGATTGGCACTTGGGATTTCGCCAGTAAAGCTTGTTTGCTCTGAAGTGGTTGAACTGGGCGCTGAACTATAAAAGTTAGTGACGCCTGTTTTCTCTAGTGTGAAAGCGATGGCGCCTAGCAGAAATAGAGCCCCAATTGCCATGAATAAATAACGGAGGTTGGATTTTTTAGTTGGATTTTTTAGGTACATATATATTTTTGCGTTTACATATTAACATTAGCATATTTGGATACTTATTGTCAAGGTATCTATCTCTGTTATGGTATGATTTTTGTAAGTATAAATCAGGGGAATTATGAAAGTAGTTATTGTAGGCACTGGCTATGTTGGACTCGTAAGCGGTGTATGCTTTGCCGAAATTGGCCATGAGGTGATGTGCGTTGATGTGGTTGAAGAAAAGATAAATAAGTTACGACAGGGTATCTCGCCTATTTATGAACCAGGTATTGAGGAATTCTTAAAGAGAAATATCGATATAGGCACAATCGGATTTACTACTAAACTATCAGAATGTGCACCGGGAGCTGATGTAATATTCATGGCCTTACCTACACCTCCTCAAGAAGATGGATCGGCTGATTTAAAATATGTAAAATCGGTCGCTAATCAGCTAGGACCAATGTTGAGCGGGTACACCGTCATCGTGAATAAGAGCACAGTTCCAGTCGGCACGGCAGAAGAAGTGAGTGAAAAAATTGCACAGAGTACGAAGGCGGAATTTGATGTTGTGTCTAACCCTGAGTTTTTAAGAGAAGGTCATGCACTTAGTGATTTTATGGCACCCGATAGAGTTGTCATTGGTGCAAACAATGAAAAGGCTTTTGAGATAATGAGGCGGCTATACCAGCCCATTGAAAAGGATACGCAGATTATTGAAATGGACGTACGATCCGCTGAGCTCACCAAATATGCGGCGAATGCATTTTTGGCATTAAAAATTACATACGCAAATGAGATCGCAAACCTGTGCGAGAAGCTTGGTGCGGATATGGATGCCGTAAAACAGGGCATAGGGTCAGATAGTAGAATTGGATCGAAGTTTATCAACCCTGGGATTGGCTACGGTGGAAGTTGCTTCCCGAAAGATACATGGGCGCTCACCAAGATTGCCGAAAGTGTTAACTGCAGAGTAAAGACGATAGACACAACTATTGAAGTAAATGATGAACAGAAAAAGGTACTGGTAGAAAAGCTAGTTAGACACTTTAACGGAGATATAAATGGTCTAACCATTGGAGTTTGGGGGCTCGCCTTTAAGCCTGATACTGACGACGTGCGGGAAGCTCCTGCGGGGGTCGTAATCAAGGAACTACTTCGCCTGGGAGCAACAGTTGTTGCGTATGACCCTGAGGCAAATGATACGTTTCGTTCGGTAATAGCCGAGTCAGAGTCATTTAAAATTGTTGAGTCTGCGAAGGGCGCTAGCAAAGACGTCGATGCGCTACTTATATGTACGGAATGGCCCGAGTTTAGTACTGTTGATGTAAATAAAATAGTAGGTGGAATGAAGCAAAAAGTAATAATTGACGGCCGAAATATTTTTCATGCAGTTGATATACCGGTCGGGACGTACTATGAGAGTATCGGAAGGACAGCTGTAAATGGCAAGTAAGACCGTGTTCATAAGTGGGGGTGCGGGATTTGTCGGGTCGCACCTTTGCGACTACTATATCGACCGTGGCGATACTGTC
>JAYSUL010000048.1:0-3104 GCA_043719125.1 Candidatus Saccharimonadota bacterium
TATGTTTACCTTAATCTATGGGAATGCTACCACGCAAGCATAGCCGTAAACTAGGGAAGTCAACTTCCGCTAAAACTGAGTTTTATCATATGACGTAACACGCTCCAAGAATATTTCTTCACCCTTGAATTTACCCCGCACCATATCAATTTCGATTTCAGCACTATCAAAGTGTTTTTCATTAGCAAATATTTCCTCGGCCGATCGCCACTCATTATGGCCACCTTCAAAATCAGCAATAAATTCACCTCGTGTATTTGTACAGTGCACAATATAAAATTGCTTATCTTCTAATATTTCACCTGTTTCGGTGCTTTTAACAATCTCATGGTAGACGCCGGCAATTCGGTAATCTGCTGTCATACCAGTCTCTTCAACAAGCTCACGTTCTGCGCATTCCTTGATTGTTTCGCCCCAACGCATTTTCCCAGTAGGGAAGCACCAAAAGCCAAAGTATGGCTGCTTGAGACGTTCTTGGAATACCCAGAGTCCTGTTTCATTTTCAATTGCAAGCAATACCGCGACCTTCGGCTGTCGTTCGACAGTGTTTGTGTCCGTATCAAGCTTATTGGAGTACTCTTTACCTTTTTGAGTAAGAGCGTACAGGCCCTTTCTTACTTTCTCAACATATCCCAGATCCACAAGCCGTGTGATATGAAAATTAAAATGATCACTCGTAAGTCCAGTAGGTTTTTGCATCTGAGCATAGCCCGCCTCCGGGTGAAACAGTAGTTCTCTTAGTATTGCCACCTGTGCATCATGTATTTTTACTTCGTGTGCCATATAGTAATAGTCCTTTGACATTAAAGTTTATATGACCGGTCTACAGAAAGATAGCAGTACACCAAAAATTAAACTAGTAAAGTCTACTTCAGTAGATTAATAATAGTATTTGACATAAGCACTATCAATGTGTTATTGTATAATCCATGAGCAATCATAAGTTCTGGACAATTAAGCTTTCAAATCAGCCCAACACGCTTCGTGGCGTATTCGGTATGGTTTCAGCCTACACAACAATCCAGAGCTTATCTCTTCTAACGTAAATAAACATATTTCTTTAGCTAGATAAGCTCCCTGAAATGGGAGCTTCTAAATTTTCCAGAACTAGAACTTTCAAAAACGCTTTTTCAGGGAGCTGATCCAGCTTCGGAATTTCCGGAGTGTTCCTGTCACCCAGGATGAACTTTCACAACAAGGGAGATAGACGTGTTTGGACCAATCATGCGTTTTGATACGCATAAAGGAGTTCATATCGAGATGCGGCCCATCAGCCGCGACGACATGCCCGGATTCATCAGTTCCGGTGGCTTGCAGTCATACGAGGTACTGAAGTTCCTCGGCAGCAGGCGCGCTCCGGTACTCGACGATGAGTACGCGTGGTACGACTCCGCTAGGGTCGCCACAGACAAGATAGTCTGGGGTTACTACCTGGTTGAGGAAGGTCGCAAGACGCTCATCGGGAGTACTGATCTCCGGGATATCGGCAAGGAGTTCTTGCCGTGCTTCACAGCCACCGGTGGCGTGGTCATCTTTCGTCAGGACATGTGGTGGAAGGGTATCGTGAGTGCTTGTCACAAGGCACTCACGATGTACGCCTTTGACTACATGGGCCTCGACGCAATCAGCGCCGGCGTGCACGTGCTCAACGAAGCATCGTTGAGGTCTGTCGTCAACATCGGCTATGTGCAGATGTATATCGACCGCGAGAGCGGACTGCACCAGGGCAAAGCGAATGAGGCATGGCAGCTGCGCCAGGTCAATCCCAACGGTAGGTGGTGGCGCAACGCGACACCGCCCACCACCGAGTGGAAAGATGCAGCTGTTAAAACAAAGGCTGCTCTGAAGTGGGCCAGGGAAAACGTCGAACTCCCGTGAAAAGATAGGCCGTGATATGCCTCCAAATATCACAAAGCCCGGGGAGTAAACCCCGGGCTTTACTACTTTTAGCTGTTATCTTAGTCGTCGCCTGACTAGAGTTTTCCTGTCTCGCCTGAGTTACTCCCAGATCGATCGCCGTCATCTTCAGTATCTTCTTCAGCGTGATCTTCAGAATCAATACTGTCATCTGAGTCTTCATTTGAATCGCTCGATTCAGAATTCCCATCCTTAACTCTTACTACTGAACCGTCTGAAGCAGAGACATCAACGCGAGATTCATCGCTGAATCTGATGCTATATACAACTATGTCTTCTTCCTGCTCGAGCTCAATCTTCGTAACAGTCTTGCCAGGGAAAACATTTTGAGCTGCTTGCCTCGCAGTATCTATAGATACTCCAGCTACAAAATTAAGTGGTAAAGATGACTCATTCTCTAGATCACTTTTGGCAACCATCTCACCAGTCCGTGCGTCAAACAACTTAAATGAGCCATCGCTATACCTAACTTTATAAACTAGTACGCCATCTTCCTGCTCTAGCTCAACACCAGAGATACTAACGCCCCCTATGAGACCGATGGATCCAAGCGTCCGTATCTCATTAATTGACTTTACTCCACTCAGATCTGTCGGTAGCTCAATTGCTCTAATCGAAGCCTTTTCGCTTCTATTGGAGCTGTACATAAATGAACCTACGCCTACTAAGCTCGCAAATACAAGGCTTGCTCCAGCTAGTGGCACGAAGTGCTTACGTGAAAAAATACTTACTTTTGGTTGTGTCTTTGACATGCTATCTCCTGAAATTAATGTTTTCTTTAGTTGTTGCTTAAACTTACGGTCAATCATTGAGGAACTCGCAGATAATGCGCCACGGATGTCTTTTGGCAATTTCGTCATTATTCATTTGTCCTTTCTTCGAGCTTGTCTGTATATAGATACGGCTCTTTTATGATTGTTCTGAGCGTTGCTAGTGAACGTTTATAGGTGGTCTTTATATAGTTCTTGTCTTTACCTAATTCGCTCGCCGTCTCTTTGATGTTCAAACCCTGTACGAACCTAAGTTCAAAGACTTGTCGCTGCTTGTCTGGAAGTAAGTCAATATACTGCTGGACTCTAGCCGGGAGGTCATCGCTTACATTGGCCCTATTCTCCATCTCTACGTATTGCTCAAAGTCTTCCTGTTGCTCGATATCAGAGGTAAGTGAGCTGTATTTCTCCCTCAAG
>JAYSUL010000049.1:0-8671 GCA_043719125.1 Candidatus Saccharimonadota bacterium
CGCGCTGACAAGTCCACAAAAAAAGCCAATAACCAACCTCGTACACGCAAGCTTGCATCAGCAGCTGTGAAGCAGG
The DNA here is from genome assembly GCA_043719125.1 of Candidatus Saccharimonadota bacterium. Lineage (GTDB taxonomy): Bacteria > Patescibacteriota > Saccharimonadia > Saccharimonadales > JAGQMS01 > JAGQMS01. Next base: position 77 of record JAYSUL010000049.1, read on the forward strand.
GCGGTAGAGTTACGACTGCGCTCAAAAAAGAGTACGTACCCTTTAAGACGGGTGAGTCTAAAGCAGGTAAGTTCCTCGGAAAAAGAAGCCGTCTTACGCCGATGTACTTCATAGACTCCTTTAAAGAGCTCAAAAAAGTTACTTGGCCAACGAAGCGTACTGCAGCAAAGTTAACACTTGCAGTATTCTTATTCTCATTTGGCCTCTCAGCACTCGTCAAAGCAATAGACTATGGATTTGATCGACTATTTAAAGAAGTAATATTGAAATAATAAGGACTAAATATAATGAGCAAACGATACGATTCATCAAAACAGTGGTATGCGGTCCACACCTACAGTGGGTACGAAGAAAAAGTAGCCGAGAGTGTACGCCAGCGTGCAGAGACACTAGATATGGCTGACAAAATCTTTCAGGTAGTTGTCCCTAAAGAAAAACAGATCGAAATCAAAAATGGCAAGCGCAAAGTAGTAGAGAAAAAAATCTTTCAGGGCTACGTTATGGTACAGATGAAACTCAGCGAAGACGCTTGGTACATAGTACGGAATACGCCAAATGTTACCGGATTCGTAGGATCAGGTACAGAGCCAACTCCGATAGGTCAAGACGAAATGGAAAAGATCATGAAGCGTATGGGCAAAGAAGATCCAAAACACAAGATCGATTTCAAACTTGGCGAAGTTGTATCTATTATCGATGGCCCATTCAAGGGCTTTGATGGCGCTGTATCGGAAGTTGATCCTGTAAAAGGCAAGCTCAAAGTTCTCGTTAACATGTTCGGCCGTGAAACCCCAGTAGAACTAGACGGCCTCCAAGTCAAAAAAGTTTAGAGAAACTCATGGAGTTTATTGACAGATTTGCACGATATACTGAAAAGCTCGGTAGTGTTAATAAGTATGCAGCGAGATTAGGTGCATACGCGGTACTCCACTCTATGTATGAAATAGAGTTTGGGAATCCGATTTTAGGTGGCGTGCAAACAATACTTGGCGTAACTCTGCTTGTCGCATCTACGCACGAAGACACTGCGCTGGACATATCTAGAGTATAAGTGTATAATCATATCTGTTACGCAGTCTGTTTCGGATGCTTCAACTATCCATTCAGACACGCTAGGTGAAAGAATGTGGATCTATTCACCAACTATCAATGTAAATATACGAATGTTAGGAATTAAAGTTATGGCAGATCGCCCAGTAAAAGCACATCTAAAAATGAGAATAAAAGCCGGCGCCGCAAGCGCAGCGCCTCCAGTAGGTAGTACACTCGGACAGTACGGTGTAAACATGATGGATTTTATCAATCCTTTCAACGAACAGACACGTGAGATGGGTAACGTAACTGTTACTGCACACATCGATATCTACGAAGACCGATCTATGAGTTTCAGAGTAGTGGGTGAGGCAACAGACGAAGCTATCAGACGCGTACTCGGAATCGAAAAAGGTTCAGGCAAGCCAAATACTGAAAAAATCAGCAAGAAACTCACCCAGGCTCAGCTTACCGAAATTGCGGAAGGCAAGATGAAGAGTCTTAATGCCAATGATATCGAGGCAGCAAAGAAAACTGTCGCAGGTACGGCACGTTCAATGGGCGTCGAAGTAGAACAGTAAATAACTAACTAGTGGGAGGCTTCTATACAAGCCGTCAATACCACGAAAGGACAAAGATCATGGCAACTAAAAAAGTTGTAGAGGAAAAGACAGTAAAAGCAACTAAGGCTACAAAAACAGCAAAAGCTGCTGAAGTAGTCGAAACACCAGCTACTGAAGAAGTAGTAGCTGAAGTTACAAAAAAAGTAGTAGCAAAAGCTGGTAAAAGAAGTGTTAAAGGGCAAGAAGAAGCACAGGCTAAGGTTGAAAAGATCGAGAAACAGGTCACAAAAGCCGAGTCCGATGCAGAATCTGTAGTCCCTCATGTAGCAGTCAAGACGGCTCGTACAAAACTTGAGCGCGCGGGCAAAAAACTACGTGAAGTAGCAAAGCTTGTCGACAAAGAAAAAGATTACTCACTTCTAGAAGCAATTGATATTGCAACAAAGACTTCACCTACGAAGTTTGATGCGACCGTTGAGCTTCACGTCAACCTATCAGTTGACCCAAAACACGCTGACCAAAACGTACGAGACAACCTTGTACTACCTAATGGTACCGGTCGCGTAGTTCGTGTTGCAGTTTTTGCAGATGCAGACCTACACGCAGCTGCTACTAAAGCTGGTGCTGACGTCGTAGGGGCTGAAGACTTCCTACTACAACTTGATAAAGAAATCATCAACTTTGATATCCTTATCTCTACTCCAGCAAACATGGCTAAGCTCGGTAAATATGCACGTTTGCTAGGGCCTAAAGGCCTCATGCCTAACCCAAAGAGTGGTACCGTTACTGTAGACATCGAAAAAGCAGTCTCACAGGCAAAAGCCGGACGTGTTGAATACCGTGTTGATACAGCAGGTATTATCCACCTAGGCGTTGGCAAAGTCTCATTTGGCACAGACAAACTGTCGGAGAATGTCAAAGCTGTCTTTGCAAGTATCAAAGGTGTTAAGCCAGCAAGTATCAAAGGCAACTACGTCAAAGGTATTCACCTAACGACTACAATGGGTCCAAGCATCCGAGTCGCTATCTCAGAACTATAATACAAACAAGTTTAGTTCTAAAAATCACCGTATCTAACGTGCGGTGTTTTTTACTAACATAATTATAACTATAAATACCATTATTTAGCTGTATCCAGTAGATGGTATAGTTAGCCTATGGAAATTTCAACTAAATCGTTGATACACAAATGTCTCAAAGCTGTTGGTCTAAATGGCTTTGGGGGTAATCTAATTAAGTCTTCTGGTGGGCAAAATGCATTAGAAGCATTCCTTTCTGACGTATTAGAAGGTGAAAGTAGCGCGAATAAACAGAAGGTATACCGCAATCTCATACGGCAAAGCCTCGTACACATAGCTAAAACGCCGGATGGTGAGTACAGAGTCACAATAACGCCTGCAGGAGCGTACAGGCTCTCAAAGGAATCGCTCAATGAAATAATAGTACCGCCAATGGAAAAGTGGGACAGTAAATGGCGGCTTATATGCTACGACCTACCATCAGTTAAAAAATCTGAACGTTATGAATTAACTAAGCACCTAAACCGAATGGGATTTTATCCCCTACAAAAAAGTATGTGGGCTCACCCATACATATTCGTCGAGCAGCTAGAGCAGATTACTGAATCACTATTGATCAAAAAATACGTAACGGTTCTTGAAGTCACAAAACTAGACGTCAGTAGCACAAGTAAACTAATGGAAAAGTTTGGTGGCATACTGTAAAGTCCGATACGTTATGGTATAGTTGACTTGACATGTATAGAAAAAATAAGCCTGAAATAACCAGCGATGTGGAGAATTACCGGAAATCCAAGAAGCTCACTCAAGCTGAGCTAGCTTCACTTTGTGACGTAACAAGACAGACGATCATAGCAATAGAAAAGGGTAACTATATACCTAGCGTGGCACTCGCTATCAGTCTGGCCAAAGCACTAGAGACAAATGTAGAGAAATTGTTTATGCTTACAGGAGAGAATACATGAAAAGACTTATACTTGCGATAATTATTGTACTTGTTGGCATCGTTGCGCTCGAACCGTTTGGTATTGTTATGCCCACGGAAGCACAGATGATAGGTGCAGGGGTCCTACTCGGTGTTATGGCGTTTGCTATTGGTCTACTATGGCAAGAGAAACCAAATGATGAACGGGAAGAGGCGCTCATAGACCAAAGAGGGAAGCATGCATTCTATGTTGGTTTAACAGTAGGCTCAATTGGACTTGTTTATGGGGCTTTTGCACACAGCGTTGATTGGTGGCTTGTCGCAGTTGTCGGTAGTATGCTACTAATCAAGCTTGTTCGTAAAATGTAAAGTAGACTTGACATTATAATAACAGCTTATGTATAGTAATATTCATAACTAAAGGGGTATCAAGATGCGAAAGAACTTAATGATAGGTACAGTAGTTGGAGTGGCAATACTGGCAGTTGGCGGGGCGGGATATGTCTATACCAGCAACCAGAACGAAAAAGAACTTTCGTCGTTAGCAGCAGAAAAACTCGCTATGGAGAAAAAAGATTCCGACGACAAGACAGCGATGGAGATAAACCCTAGCGAGGTTTCTGCGGATAAAACTGAAGACGCTATGGTTAAAACAGATGAAGCAATGAAGAAGGATGAAGCCCCCTCTGAGGATACAGTCATGGTAAAAGCTTCTTCCTACACTACACTTGCCGACTTTGATAAAGATCCATCAATCTATAAGGACGATAAAAAAGTCTACTTTTTTCACGCTCCTTGGTGCTCAATTTGCCAAGGTATCCATAACGACATATCGTCAGACACTAGCCAAATACCTACAGGTACAACATTCATAAAGACTGACTTTGACAGCAGTACGTCACTACGCCAAAAGTACGGTGTCACTACACAATACACATTTGTACAAGTAGACAATAACGGTAACGAGCTTAAGCAATGGAGTGCAACCAATCTCGATAACGCCATAGCTGGTATACAGTAGTGGCCATAGCAATTCTCACTTTCATAGCAGGGTTCTTGAGTGTATTGGCGCCTTGCATTCTACCTCTTTTGCCGATCATCATCGGCGGAGGGTTCAGTGGAATTCAAGACAAAAAACGTCCATACATCATTACGGCAAGCCTCGTATTATCACTGATACTTTTCACGGTACTTTTGAAGGTATCTACATCTCTAATAGGTATCAATCCAGACGTATGGAGCTATGTATCTGGTGGTATCATTATCGCACTCGGACTAATTATGTTGTTCCCACACTACTGGGACGTCATTATCGGTCGACTTGGTATCCAGGCCAAGTCACAGGAACTGCTAGGTAAGGCAGGCAGGTCGCGAAATGGCACGGTGCAGGCAATACTGACTGGTGCTACACTAGGACCAGTATTTAGCAGCTGTAGCCCAATGTATGCGTGGGTAATTGCTACTGTTTTGCCCGAAAGCACTATCAAGGGGACAATATACCTCGGATTCTACTGTGTAGGTTTGACCATAGCACTACTATTGATTTCACTTCTGGGCCGACGTGTTATCGAAAAGATCAAATGGGCATCAAACCCTACGGGCTGGTTCCAACGTGCAATAGCCATCGTGTTTATACTCGTCGGGCTCGCAGTAGCAACTGGTTTTCAAAAAACGGTTCAGACATATCTCGTAGATAAGGATTTCCTCAACTTCAAATCACTTGAAGAAAAACTTATCCCGGAAGACGAAGATGTCATAGAGCGGGAAAAAACACAAAAACAGACGGATAATGGTGATCCTGACCTATTCAACATCACACCCTACAGAGCATCTGAGCTAGTTGGACTGACAGACTGGATCAATAGCCAGCCTCTCACTTTAAAAGCACTAAAAGGGAAAGTTGTACTAATCGATTTCTGGACCTATACTTGCATCAACTGCGTGCGGACGTTTCCATACCTACAGAAATGGCACGAAACATACACTGATGACGGATTTGTATTGATAGGTGTGCACGCACCAGAATTTGCCTTCGAAAGAGTACCTACAAATGTACAAAAGGCTGTTACTGAACGAGGGCTTACATATCCCATTGCTCTTGATAATGACTTTGCTACCTGGAGGGCATATAACAATAGATACTGGCCGGCAGGGTATCTGATAGATAAAGATGGTAATGTACGGAGAGAGCACTTTGGTGAAGGCGGCTATGTTGAGACAGAAGAGGCAATCAGGGAGCTACTAGCCGAAAATAGCACCATGCCGACCGACGCTTTAACCGCGACGAATAGTGTCCCGCCGATTAGTCGAAATCAAACACCTGAAACCTATATGGGAACAGATCGTGCAGAACGTAATGTAACTACCGAAACACTATCTGCAGGCGAGTGGTCGCTGTCGCCGAATAGTTGGAGTCAAGATAACGAGAGCATAACATCGACAGTGAACGGCGCGGTATTAAAGTTTAATGTGTCCGCCAAAAAAGTCTTCCTAGTAACTGGCTCAACCGACAGTACAAATAAACCCTTATCTATCATATTTAATGGCACAAAAATGCCAGATGTGATCGTTAACAACGCAAATATATACACGATTTTGTCACTCGATTCATACAACAGCGGGGTATTAGAGATTACCGTACCCAAAGGCACAAAACTAAACGCCTTCACATTCGAAAGCTAGCAAAAGTTCACCCAACAACTGCTGAAGGAATGATACATGTTGACACTTCGGAGAATCCAAAGCTTGCTCGACTAAAAAAGTGCTTAGTAATACTAGAAAAGCCAGGGCAACAGTAGACTTCAGGGGAGCGGGACGATAAAGTTCGACCCGCTCAACCCCTGGAGAGCTCCAAAAGGGGAGTGGCCTACCAGACGATCTGGCAGGGTGAGGTATCGTTTCACCATGTTACGGCTATATCGAAAACTCACTATTTAGAAAGAGGTGGATCACACGTTTCAAAATACCAACAAGGCCAGGGTTGCCGATCAGGCAAGTACGAATCCGTATTTGCCAGCGTTATCGCCGGCTGTCGGATGTACTACCTTGTACCCATGCATCTTCATGATGTCTGAGACCGTCGTTGACGGAATCTCCAGCTTGTCAGCCCACCAAGCGTAGAGCTTGTCGAGCTTGCATGCCCACTGACGACTGCCACAACTACGCATGATTTCCTTGACTCGCTTTTCCTTGACGTTGACCGTAGCACTTCTCTGAGCCACTTCATTCCCCTTAGTTGCTCTCACCTGCGCCCGATGGTTTCGGACGCATGATTGAGCAACTCTGATGTAAAAGTACGAAAAAACCGGACTAATCCCTGCGAGATATGTTGTCCGGTTTGATTTAGCTTTTTAGTATGACAACAATCTCGCTAGTCTGCGAGGAGCACGAGACCAATCAGGTTTGTGCGTAATGTCATGCTTCTTTTATACTCCTTTACCGTTGATTGGTCAACGACTGCTTGCTACTTTTCTTAATTCCATGTCTGCCTCCATAAGTAATGCCTCGAAGGTGATTGGACCATCAACGTCAGTAACCGCGATACCGTATTTGACAGTCACGGGCGTAAAGTTCTCGCGTCCGGAGGTATGTAGTGACGCCTTAATGTCTTCATAATCTACTCGCAAGTTTTCATCCATACGACCTGCAAGAAGTTCCGTAATGCTTTCTACGTCACTATCGCCATCAATAGGAAGTACTGCGACGAACTCATCGCCTCCAGGGCGCACGAACAACCCGTCCTCAGAATAATACTTTTTACGAGAATCCTCTCCCGAAGTTTCGCGCGGACGAAAACGAAAGGTATTTAATAATTTCTGTGAAAATACTACTAGCGCACTATCTCCTGCTCCATGTCCAAATGCGTCGTTGAGAGCCTTAAAAAAGTTAAGGTCGAAGGCGATTGCGATGTATGCTTTTTGTGTCGGTTTATAGTGCTCGTCAGCCCATGCCTTCATTGAGGCACGGTTTCCGAGCTCCGTAAGAGGATCCGTCTGGGCCTTATGGCGTTCTTTGCGTACTGCGTCGATAGAATTGAGGAGTACTCCGCTCGCCACAGCATTGAACCCTGGGAACTGTGCATACATATCCACTATCTGCTCTCGAGACAATTCTAATAGGTTTGACCAATCTTCTGGAGGCGCTGGTAGATCAAGCATGTCTGCACTGTTGATTACTTTTTCACTCATATATGTATGATTACATACTATATTCCCAAGAAGCAAATCCTGTATACTTAGACTATGGTCTTCCAAGTTATGAACAAGAATCTAGCCCTCGTCATTATTGACGTTGCTCTTGTTGATATGTATTTGGAGTCGTAGATACCAACAAAAAGAGCGAATATAGGCTTCCAATCAGGAAGCTTTTTTAATTTAGGAGAAATAAATGACAAGTACAGATTTAACACCAGAAATAATCAACGAACCGGAAGAACGTGTCTTTGGCTACAGAGCAGTAGCCAAATTACGTCGAACAGCTAGTGCAATTGCACATCTGAAGCCAGACCTCGGCGTCCTCATATCAGTTGAGCGATATATGCCTGATAGGGCAACTCCACACCCTAGCCCATCGAGAAACAGTTTGATGGGTGGATTACTTGTGTTTTATTGCGGAGAACATCCTGACCATTCACTTCCAGTAGACTCAAGCGGTCATAACTATCCTAATATACCGTTTACTGACTAACATTGCGCAACAACCCCTGTTTTGCTATAATTACCCTCGTTACCCAAAGACAGTAGCTGTGAGCGATCACTTAATCGTGCTACCGAGGAGTTCTCTTCTATAGAACAACCTGGAAATGGTAATAATGGAGCAAATAGGTCGATTCCATTTAATGTGTACGAGCCAAAACTAGTTTTTTGACTCTACGTAAAGGAGTATTCATGGCTCTAACAAGAGACAAAAAAGCATCTGTAATATCCGAGCTTGAGCAATTATTTGCTGAGTCAAAGATGACAGTTGTAGCAAAATATCAGGGGATGACGGTAAAACACATCTCTGAACTTCGCGCTGAAGCTCGCGAGAACGGTACAACTATCAAAGTTGTAAAAAA
>JAYSUL010000050.1:0-3051 GCA_043719125.1 Candidatus Saccharimonadota bacterium
CTTGGTCCACTCGTTACCCTCAATAACGTCGTTTCCTACAGTGGTATCAGCACTGAGACACCGATAGGATTTAAGTACTACACAGCAGGTCGCTCAAAAGACCTTGGTAGCCCATTTAGGGCAACTACGCCAGAAGAAGAAGCATTCCTCAATCAGCAGATTGGCGTGGAGTACGAGAAGTTTGTCACGCATGTAGCCGACAATCGTACTATTTCTGCTGATGTGATTAAAGGCGAGATAGGCGCGCTAGCCTATGGTACTGACGATGCAGTGAGGCTAAAGTTGATAGATGGCATGAAGAGCAAAGAAGAAGCGTTTGATGCCCTAGCATCCAAAGCAAAAGTGAGTGATGACTTTAAGGTTATGAGAGTTGATAGCTCTGGCGACTTTTTTGGCAGTCTTTTTGGAGCTAAGAAATTTATACAATCGATCCGTATGAGTGAGTCGGATAAGTCAGCCGGACGACTACGATTTTGCGAGTCAAACCTGCTCGATCGACCACTTGTTTTTGCGGGTGACATTCAATCGGTCTGTAGGTAGACATCCTATCTCGCCAAGGGCTGCACTCCATAGTACTTTTCACTTTTGTACCAAAAGTGCGTATCCCACTTTTAGAAAAGTGGGGCAAACCCCGGGGTAATGCTTTAGTCACGATCGTACTTTGTGCTGGAGCTCAAAATCCGTCTCGACCCCGCCTCAGCTCTGGTGGCTGACAAGCCACGCAGGGCTTCCGGCCTTGCAATGAGCCACTGGCTCATCTCACCCCAGACCCCTGAGGAAACTGTGCAAATACATGGATTTGCAATTTATGATGTTAGATTTGGGCGATTTGGAAAGCTTTTTCCCAATGATCTTTTGCCTGGGCTTCTGGCAGGTAACTGGAGAGCACTAGGTAGTCTGCATCACGACGAATTTTCCAGCCGTCATCCCCTACGCTAATTTTGTCACCTACTTGAGCTACTGCCCATTCGTGTCCTATCGGTACGACGTAGACAGGAAGCTCTGGGATGTATTCGACTATTTTTTCCCCATTTGCGAAACGCTTGAAATTGTCTGCTAGCTGAACGGCATCACTTATAGCGGTCTGGGCCATACCCGAGTATTTAGTTGATGCAGAATCACCCAATACATATATATCTGGGCTGTTCGCTTGAAAGTATTCGTTAACCAGAACTCTGCCCCTTCCATCGAGCTCAAAGATGTCCTTGTATCGTTCAAAAAACGAACTTGCACGGCTACCGGCTGACCAGATTATCACATCCGCTGGAATTATGTTCCCACCCTTTAACGAAACATGCTTCGACGTACAATGATCGACCTCTACTCCAAGCTCAGTATGTATGTGAAGTTCTTCTAGTCGTCTCTGCGCTATTTCTGATACTTCTGGCTGTAGTGCAGGTAGTACCCGTGGTGCTCGATCTATAATTGTTACTTTTGGCCTACTAACTTCAACTTGATATTTATCAGAAACTATCTTTGCGAATAGCTCGGTGTCACTCGCAGCTTCTATCCCTGTTGGTCCGGCTCCAACCATAACTATATTGCATTCTTGGCCGCTCTTTTCGATAAGTTTATCTTTGAGTTTGTTTCGTAGAGATATGGTGTCGAATATCGTATAGATCGACTCAGCATGTTCACGCATCCCGCGTATACCGAAGTACTCGATCTCATACCCGAGACCCAATATAAGCGCATCGTACTTATATACTCTGCCACTCTGACCTTTTATCTCTTTTGTCTGTGCGCGTAGATCGGTGACGAAGTCGTTAACAATTTGTACATTCGGGTAGTTTGAAAATATCTCACGAAATGGAAGTATAACTTCAAGCGGTGATCTACCTGTAGCACTACGGTATAACGCGCCGTGATATTCAAGCTGATCGTGTGGTGAAATCAGTATTATTTCGAAGCGTGGATCATGCCCAAGCTCGAGTGCAAGTTTGACACTTGCGAAGCCACCGCCGACTGTAATTATACGTCGTTTTGTTGTTTGTTCTTTATTCATATCAGTAGTAGAATAGTACCATAAGCAGTTTAGAAATGTGGGGCATAAATGGATGATCTGAAAAAAGTAATTCGTGGAGAAGTAGACGTTTCAAGTGCCGCTATCAAAGCATATAGCCACGATGCGAGTATTTTTGAAGTGACACCATCTGCCGTGATATATCCAAAAAACACAACTGACTTACATAGACTAATACACTATGTGACAGAGAGAAACCTAGAGGGCGCAGATGTATCTATCAGCCCAAGAAATGGTGGGACGTGTATGTCGGGCGGGTCACTGACTGAGGGTTATATGGTCGATATGTCGCGTCACTTTAGTCACATTGGTGCGGTCGATATACACGGACGTACAATGTGGGTTCAGGGTGGAGTTATGCATATTGATGCCGAAAAACGTGCCTATGAAAGTGGACTGTTCTTTGCGCCATATACATCGTCGCGAGACATTTGTGGTATCGGTGGCATGATTGGTAATAATGCATCGGGTGAAAAATCAGTTAAGTACGGACCAACGAGCTCGAATGTACATAATCTAAAAGTCATGTTAAGCGACGGCGAAGAATATGCCTTTGGCCCGATGACAGCACACCAAGTAGAGCAAAAAAAGATGCTCCCGACGTTTGAGGGCAAGCTATACCGCGAAGTTACAAAACTACTAGATGATAACTGGAATTTAATAGACCATAATCATCCCAGGACTGTAAAGAATGCGGCTGGATACGCACTATGGGATTTATGGGATAAGCAGCGCGCTCACTTCAATATGGCACGGCTTTTTATAGGCGCACAAGGTACGCTCGGTTTTGTGACTGAAGCGGAACTCAAACTTGTACCGCTACCAAAAGCTAGTAGGATGATTGTCGTACCGATACAGAATCTTCAGGAGCTTGCCGAGGTAGTAAAAACAATTATGCGGCATAATCCCGTCACATGCGAAACATTTGACCACCATACCTATGAGCTCGCAGAGCAGTATCATCCAGAAGATGCAGATAGGGCAAGCTTGGCACGTGGCAAGCACATGGTAGTTTTGGCAGTGTTTGA
>JAYSUL010000006.1:0-19278 GCA_043719125.1 Candidatus Saccharimonadota bacterium
TTTACGAGCAACCAACCTCCATCGCTCGTACGTTATCAGGGAGGCTAAACGAACAACTTGGCATAAGTCAGCTTGGTGGTATAAATCTCACCACAAAGCAGCTACGCGGAGTTAAATCATTGATATTTGTCGCATGCGGGACCGCGTATAATGCCGGACTGACAGCAAAGTATCTCCTTGAACCACTCATCAAAATACCTATTAATGTAGAGGTTGCGAGTGAATTTAGGTACCGAAACGTCTCCCTATTTGGCAACGAGCTTGCAGTAGTAATATCACAATCAGGTGAAACAGCCGATACAATTGCCTGTGTAGAGGAACTGCAACTCAAGGGCATCCCAACACTAGGCATCGTTAACGTCGTCGGTTCTACAATAGCCCGAATGGTTGATGGGGGTATTTATACACACGCTGGACCAGAAATATCCGTCGCATCAACAAAGGCGTTTACCTCACAAGTAACCGTGCTTCTACTCCTTGGGCTTTTTCTTGCCCGTCAACGTGATGCTACCCTCGCAGATGGTCAGCAGATTATCTCCCAGCTTACGAAAATACCAAGCCTCGTAGAGGAAGCCCTTAAAATGGAGAAAGAGATTATCAAAGCTTCTCATAAGTTGATGAAACTAGATCACCTAATGGTTCTTGGCCGAGACACCCTCTACCCTATCGGATCGGAAATAGCACTCAAGATCAAAGAGTTGACATACATACCGACGTCGGCCTATGCTGCCGGCGAGATGAAACACGGCGCGAACGCACTACTCAGTCCTGAAATGGGCGTACTATTTCTACTCGGACGAGGAGAGTTAAAAGAAAAGTCCCTCAGCAATTTATCAGAAGTTCGCGCACGTAACGCCCAACTTGTTATTTTTACAGATTGTGAGCTAGCTCCCGAAGACGGCGAAATTGTCGTAAATCTCCCAAAATCTACTCACTACACACAAGGACTCGTGTTCGCAGTAGCTGGTCAGTTATTGGCATACCACATGGCTGTCGGTCTTAAAAGGGACGTCGACAAGCCTCGAAATCTTGCCAAATCCGTCACAGTAGAATAGGATATACCAATGTTTGTGAGTATTTGTCGAAATTCAGATAACGGACCCCTAAAAAGAACGCCGTTATATATTGAGCTTAATCGTAGTGAATGCAGTGATCACACGAGATCATATACAGTGCAATTTGACGGTGGCTGTTTTCTTGCCGATGACCCGGAAGCATACGATTGGCTAGCCAAAGAATGTTCTGATAATTCGCTAACTCTTCAGCACCAAACCGAGCTAGGTGGTGTAATTGTTATCGGGGATAGGCGGTACTCTAGGGAAGCGGTGAGGAGATTGTTTTCGATTATCGCCGCACAGCTAAACGACGTTGAACGCTGGGATGTGGATATCATTCATGCTGCCCCAACAGCATACCAAGAGCTTATGGGAAATCTCACAGAGCAAGTTGAAAAGGATGGCCCGCCTATCCCACGCCCTCAGACCAAACCCATCGTTCTATCACCCCCATCATTTCACCCGCACAGCGAGCCAACAAGGTCTGATACACAGCCACAACTCCAGCCAGTAGAAAAGTAACTAGTTTTTTAGCCAAGCAGCCCAGAGTTTAGCAGATTTTTTGACCTTCCTGTGCATCGTACGCCTATCTACAGCTATAAGCCCAAATTTTGGGAACCAGCCGTATTGCCACTCGAAGTTGTCCAGCAGACTCCAGTGCATATAACCGACAAGTGGTATGCCTGCCTTGATACATTTAGACATCGCGACGATTGTCTCAGACAGCCACCATTCGCGGAACTGCTCATGCATGTCCGCCACACCATTCTCGGTTATAATTATGGGTTTACCCTTCCACCTTTTTGCAGCGTCTCGTATGACAATCTCTATCCCGCCTGGGTTCATATGCCATCCGAGGTCATTGATCGGCTTTGGTGGGTCGATAAACGGGTTTAGCTGAAACCCTATTTGGTGATCGGTGAAGTAATAATTTACACCGATAAAATCATGATATTTTGCCCAAGATAACCACGACCAATTCCAATACCATGGCTTGAACTTAGACACAATATTACCCACAAATCCATGCCCTATAACCGCATTACATTGATGCGCTGATCCGACCTGCACATCTGGATACTTCGCCTTTATAATTTTATAGGCAATTTTATGCGCCTTTGCGAGGTTTCTATAGACCTGATAGGTCTTGATTATATCCTTCTTGCCTGGAGGAAACTCCCCTACTCCATAGCCCATCAAAGCGAAGGTATTTGCCTCATTGATAACTAAGACATACTTCACCGAGCTAAAGTCCATATTCTGGACGATCGTATGTATATAATCCCGCCAATGCACTAGATTACTTGCTTTCTCAAATCCGCCCAGATCAGTAAACCACTGAGGCTCCGTCCAGTGAAGTAGATTTACAAAAGGCTCCAGCCCCTGCTGTTTCATCTGTCGGAAATATTTCGAGTAATGATCAACTGCCTTTGGATCAAAACTACCCATCTGTGGGTTTATCCGCGACCACTCAACACCGCTCCGCATAGAGTTTAGGTTCAGAGAAGTAGCGAGCTGAAAGTCTAGTCGATATTTTCTGAAGTGATCTACCCCCGCCCCACTAATATAGTTCAGCGGATTAGTAGCCTGCTTTTTGACATCCGTCCATATTGGCAACCAGTCGAGGCGTTCTTCGGCTGTAGCCGCTTGCCTCGCCGCAGTTTCGTGCTCCCACTTAGTCCATTGATTGTTATTCCCGCCCTCAACCTGATGCGACGCAACAGATGCACCCCAAAAAAATCCTTCAGGAAATTCCCTTCTGAGCTTTGTGATATCACGCATATGCTTAGCCATTTAGTATAGGGTAAAGCGCTTAGCGTTAGGGGTCAAGTTATTTAGCTCGTAGTGCAGAAAATGCTTGTGATTTTTCGAGATTTGCGGCTGCAACTTCTTCAAGACTTAAATCGAAGTATTCTGACAAAACAGCGACATAGTAGAGTACATCCCCTATTTTTTCCATTGCGACTATTCGGTCATCATGGTTAGGTATGCCTCCTCTGTCACGGATAACCTTTTTCATCTGGTTGGCGACAATTCCAGATTCACCAGCGAGTCCAAGCGTCCTATGGCTAAGCGCTGCAATACCTTTTTCTGTGATTGCTACCGATTTTAGCGCGCTTGATTGATAGTCATTTAAATTCATTGTTAGGCTCCTACTATTTACTTTGTCTTTAGTATCACCAGTGATTCTACGTGCGGTGTCGCAGGGAAGAAATTGTAGCCCCGAGCAAATACAACAAAGTACCCAGCTTCGGCGAGATCATTGAGGTCACGGGCTTGTGTGGCCGGATTGCACGACAAGTACACGACTATCTTTGGTTTCACGTATGCAATCTTTTGTACGACCTTTTCGTGAAGTCCGGCCCTTGGTGGATCGACGATCAAAACACTTCCGGCTACAATTTCCTGAAGCGCGCTCTCACTCGTCGCGTCAACAACTTTTGCATTTTTGCGGTCTTTTAAATTTTGTCTGGCAAATTCTGCAGATACCGCATCGGACTCTACGCACGTCAGCGGACCGCGCGTTACACTCATACCGATACTACCAACACCCGCGTATAGATCAACTACTGAGGCGCGGGGTGTTACAAATGATTTTATGTCCTCCAGGGCTTTTTCATATACTGGTACATGTATCTGGAAAAATCCATCCGTACCGTACGAGTATGAAGCACCAAGTAGCTCATCAGTCATTGACTCACTTCCCCATTGCCCTAGAAACCTCATCGTCTCAGTAGGCGGTGCATTTCTTCGAGTTGCAAATAGCTTAAAGCCCGCTACCTTTACTTTATCCCAATTCATTTCTTTTAGCCGGTCGTTAATTACTCTAAGCTCAATATATACATCACCATTCTGCTGAGAACGTATTACTACGCTTTTGAGTTCTCTTGAAGGTATCTCGTTTTTTTCGATGAACTTGATAAGTTCCGCGCCAGCCGTATTGATAGACGGCATAGCTAGAGACGAGCCATCTACTGCGATGCGCTCGTGTGATCCTCTAGCGAAATGCGCAAGACGAACTTTTTTAACGCCAGCATCCCACCAAAAGCTATATTCCATTTTGTTGCGGTAGCCATAGCGAGGATCCACACTACAAAAGGGTTGTAGAGTAAGTGGTACGCTCGACCCTTCAAATACCTCTTGTAAAATCTCCTGCTTGTAACGGTCTTCTGCTTCTGCGCTAACAATTTGCCAAGGTGAAGTAGATAGATAGGCATCTACGTCCAATGGCTCAAACCGATTACTACTAGGTTTGACTATTTTTACTGCTGTGGCCTCTGCGAATGATTTTTTGTCAGCAGATAGTTCAATCTCGACTGTTTCGCCTGGTAGAGAGTTCCATACAAATACTTTTTTACCATCTGGAAGTGTTGCCAGTCCTTGACCACCATGTACGAGTTTTTCAATTATCACCTGAGTTTTTTTGTTCGTCATCTGTTAATTGTAACAGCTTCGGTCCCTAGTGGCCCACATTACGGCATCGCAAACAACACTTCAATGTACAGAGCGCCTAAAAAACGCTACTCCTGCGAGCAAATTAGTTCAACTGATTTATCCATTAAACATTCAAGTGTTTGATCTGTGCACCAACCATAGGCGGGTGCTGCCCATATATTTCCTTGGTATTTCTTGTAACTGGCAGGTGTTTCGTCTTCGAAACCATATCCAGCTAGTTCGCCTCGCGCTACTTTTTTCAGTAATAGCTCATGGTTATAGTCATGGTGGATCATTGATACAAATATCGACTGTTTGCCCATAGAATTAATTAGATCGTTCGTGATTATTTTTGCAGTTTCTGGATTACTGGCAAAAAACGGAATGACTATATCAGACTCAGCAAAGAGTCTTTTTAGGCTCTTAGAGCGATACTTAGCTGATTTTGAACCCCTAGACCAATAGCTCACATCCATCCCGAGCGCGCTACACTTCTCAGCAATGGAGTTACCCATATTGCCCAATCCAAGTATTCCGACCTTCTTATGGCTTAAGTTTGTGCCGCGATAGGTAGCGAAGTCAGTAGTATAGTTCAATGGGAAATCATTTTTGATCATGAGTGGTAACTTGCGCAGCAAACTCAAAATGACCATCAATAACCAATCGGTTACAGCATCGGTCGAGAAGTTGGTGATGTTTAAAAGTTTTGGCTTCAGTTGATGGGCACTTTTTATCCATGAGTAGGAGGTTGATCCAGTGATAACTGTCTGACAATTATTGATTTTATTAATCTCTTCTGCGTCCAGATCCCAATTAAAGACATCAGGGTTTAAAAATAGTATATTTTTCTCATACCCACCACTGTTTATTGTACATATGGACTTAGTAGAAAGATCGCTGAGCTCTAGTTGAATTATATTGGAATGATTTAATAGTCCAACATGCGTATCTTTGCATAGCTCCTTCTATAGTGGGTCGATGATTATTAGTCTTGTTTGTATTTATGCATGTATTATTGCATCGCATGTATTAATATGATAAACTGTTCATCATAGTGAACAACAAAGACACAATTATAAACAGCTTAAGGCATTTAGGACTTGCCCGTGACGAAAGCCTAGTCTACCTAGACCTACTTGAAAATCCTGGGACACATTTACAAATATCGAGAAATACCGGCGTTAACAGAAGTAAGGTCTACCGGATAGTCGCAGATCTCGAAAAAAGAAGCCTAATCACTTCCATCACAGATGATAGCGGCACAAAACTCACTGCCCTAGAGCCCGAATCACTCGAAGCTCAGTTAATCAACGAAGAGCAACGCCTTAGATCTAAACAAGCTGCACTAAATATAACTCTCCCCCTCCTAAAGAGCATAAAGAGCTCAAGCAAGGCAGACGATAGCCATTTCTCAATTGCAACTTACGATGGAGCTTCGGGCTTTAAGCAAATGCTTTTGCATGAGCTTAAAGCTGTGGAAGAGATACTTATTTTTGATAGCGGAGACATAGATGACCTAGTAGAGTCAACGCGTTGGGCTGAAAAGCACCGAAAAATGACTGTCGAAGCTGGCTATAAAGTACGCACGATAATCAACCCATTTGGGACGCCATACGATTTCACAAAAAATAAAGACTTTATGGATATTTATGAGAGACGCTTGATATCTCCAGACATATTGCTCCTTGATCATATGGTAGTCATTTATAACGACACGGTAGCCACGTACTGTTTCACAGATGGGCAAAAAGTAGGGTTCGAGGTGATTAATAGGTCCAACGCCCAGATGATGCGCCAAATGTTCGAAAACTACTGGAGCCTAGCTAGTCAGTCTGTGTAGATTTCTTTCAGAAAAGAATTTTGTCGCGACAATGAGTGCGTTAAACACAAAGATATACACCGGGTAGATCACCAGCACCCAGTCGCCACTCTCCACGGCAAAGATCGTAAATAATCCACCGATTGCCGCAAACACCCATTGCGGATAGGATTCAGTATCGGGTGCAAGGCGCGTTTTCACGATCGTCGGTACAGCACCAATCCCGTCGATAACTACAGCGATGAGCGTTGAGTACCGTGTTTCCCTAGAAATAACCCAGTAAAGTAATAACCCACCCGATAAAAATAAGCTGATCATATCTAGACGGCTCGCTCCACCTACTCCGTACCTTAAAGACATAATGAACGTTATCGCAACTAGAAATGTAGTACTTATAAAGAATAGGCTTGACCAGCCACCACCGTTCACTACTTGATTATAGGCAGCTATAGATGTTAAGACTGTCCATATACCCCACGTGATTCTCTGTGGCTTTACCTTTCCGCGCAAAATGTCGCGGATATATGGTATATATCCAGCGATGTTCAATACGGTGGCAATTATCCCAATCAGGAGTCGTATATCCATATGCTTATCTTACGCTTGGTTTCAGTTTTTTTAAATATTGCCTATTGATGAGTAGCGCTACAAATCCGTTTATTATTGCTAAATATGCCACAAAAATGATATTTTTCGCTGATCTATCGGTATCTACAGCAATAACAAGCAAAGGGCCGACTACTCCACCCCAATAAAATAGTTGTGTTTCACTCTTTGGATCTTTCGCAGTTCTATAGATCACCGGAAAGAAGGCTACAAAATCTGCAACTATCGTAAATATAAGAGCAATATAAGGGTCGCCCGTCGTATACCAGGCTACTAAACTAGCGCCCAGTAACAGATAACATGCTATATCGAGACGGTTAAACCCTCCTGCGCCCTTTTTCATACTCGTTACAAAGAGCAATATCGAGCCTGCAAGTTCGGCTATAGTGATCATCATTGCAAGACCCACGCCAAGACTTCTCTGTTGCAAAAACGCAAGTATTATCAACAGCATAAACATAAGCCTTGTAGACCGAAGCGGAACAACCTTTCCGCGTAATATGTCCATAAAGTACGGAACAGTCGTCCCAAACACAATTAATCCAGATAGAACAGCAAGTAATTCATTCATAGCCTTTAGTATAACTGATTTCTCGCGTTTGACTAAATGTTGTCTGGACTTTCAGACATTTATTTGGTATACTATTCACAACCTATGGATAACTCCTCAAAACGTAAACTTGTCTCATTCCTCAAACAACTAGGCCTTAACGATGAACAGGCCGAAGTGTATCTTTTCTTACAGACATTTGGTCCATCTACTGTTCTAGCGATTTCACGTGGTCTGGCTACAGGTAGGACCAAACTGTACCCCGCACTTGAAGAAATGGTCAAAAGACAGGTTGTTGCAGTGCATGATCGGCACTATGGCACGACTTTTGAGGCACTTCCTCCTGAAAATCTTGAATTTCTCGTGTCAGAACTAGAACGAAAAGCAGATATTGCTCGGCATAATTTTAAGGAGTCCATTCACTCATTTAGCCAGCTACGCAGTAACTCCCCCGCCGGTAGCAAAATTATCGAGTATCACGGTGTTGATGGCCTCAAACAGATGAACTGGAACTTAGTTAGCAAAGCTACTGGCCACTACAAGGTATTTGAGCTAAACGAACTTCAAAGTCACACTGGCTTCAATAAGCACTTCAAAGACAAACTTGATGCCATAGAGGTAAATAATAATCTGGAAACTTTTGACATCACCAACAATCCAAAGCGATCAACCATAAGCTCAGAAGTAACTGGCAGAGTAAATCACTTTGCCTACATTGACCCCGCGGTATTTAAAATTGAGTTTGAGACCTACATATACAATAATGTCGTGGCGCTTCTGAGCTACGACAAAGATGATATTTTTGGTGTAGAGATATACAATGACAAACTAGCAAGACAACAGGAGCAGCTTTTCGACCTTCTCTGGTCACAGTCTACAATTCTAAAGAAATAGCTACCAGCTGCCGCCAGCAAGTCTCAGGCATGCACTGGTGAACGTCAAAACGTTTCCGTCTGGTTCTACTCCTGAGGCTATGGCTATCGGTAGCTCTTTTTGGTCGGCGAGCCTACTATTTAGCTCAATCAGCTGCCACACCCCTGTTCTTTTAACCCAAAAAAGTTGCTCCGGGTCTTCAAAGGAGTCGACATGTAACATATCCCCACCTAAGGCAGTTTCGTGTCTTCTATATCTAGCAAAGACCTTGCACGAACCAGAAGGAAACCTAAGGCCGAGAGAGTATGTATTATAGTCCTCACCTATTCTGACTGCAGATGAAATTATTACTCCTGAACCCAGCTTTTGATCTCGCAATGTTGGGTAGCGATCTGTGGGTTGCCCTAACCCAAGCTGGTATGGAGGTAGAACCTTTCGCAGATTTTGTTCCATCGTCAATGGACGTAGGTTTTGCACCAGACTTGCTCTAGAATCTGGCACGAACAGACCTTTTCTACCCTCTACCCGCGCCTCCATTGATCGTATATTCGGCATCAACTATAGTTCTACAGTATAGAATCATATATCCAAAGCATGAGCTTCATAAACTATAGGGTCAGAGTGCTTTTGTTTAGTTTGCCCGATTCTGACACAATACTAGCCTATGAACACTGAGCACAATCATGAAAAGCCCCCGATAGCCAAGGGTTTGCGTAGGGCTCGCACAATTAGCATAACTAAGGGTGCGCTTTTCTTTACTTGGGGTATTATTAGTGGCAACACCGGGCTAGCAATGACATCAGGCCACGACCTCGGCGATGCATGGGCGCTAAATGACGAAGCTAAAGCCAGTGAAACAAATAACATGAAGCAAAGAGCCCAGCTCATGCGCCGGGCTGGGAATAAAATTCTATTTTTTACTATGGTCTCAGGCTTCGCCGAAATTACCGCTGGATCATTGTTAGATATTGGGCATGCAGATACTTCAGGCGCACTTGGTAGCGGCCTATCAACAGGGTTTGATGTTTGGGCACGACACGGCGTACTTAACGATGAGAACCACTCGCATACAGGTGTTGGTCACACTCATGTGAACTTGGACGTGCTTACTTCAACAGTAAATACACTCGGCAGTTCTCTCTCAGTAGGCACAGGAAATCACATCTACTCGATGTTGGGTGCAGTGGGGGTAGCGGCAATAACTAGTTACGGATGGTTAAAAATACGTCGAACTGCTGACGAAGTTGAAGCTATAGCACAATTATAGAGTACCTAACTTCAAGTACATCAAGGAAACGCTTAATATTATCACCGCTTATAAATATAGTCTTAGTGTTTATCGACGGGTGAAATCCTAACTTGTCTTGTAAAATTAGCCTGGAATCAATTACTACCTCTAGCCCACACGAACCGGGATAGAGCACACTAAACAGCGACGCACTGCCCGGCTCAACACCCAGTTTACTCATCAAGATATCCGGTTTTGCAAACTGCAGTTTTTTGAGCGAAAGCTCACGCTCAACAAGTTTTGTATCAAGCCTCTCATCACCCTTGCATATCACTAATACACAACGCTCACCTTTTTCTTCTTTCAAAAGGAGGTTCTTCACTGGGTACTTACCTGGCGTGTGCTCCATAGACTCTGCAACTGTAAATACTGCAGGGTGATCGAGTAGTTTGTACTCAATACCAAACTCAGTAAGCTTATCTTCAATTTCCATTCCTTAAGTTTAACAAAAATACGACTACTGAGCTATTTTGCTGGCTTAAGCCTCGCTAGCAATTCCCAACCGATGTTTCTAGCTGCAACAAATAACCTATCAGACGGCAAAAGTAGCCCGGTACTGTCCCCTATTTCATATATCGTACCACCTAGAACATAATCACGTTCAGCACAAGCTTTCTGTAACTCTTCAGAAATAACTATCTTTGCGAGCTGTCTAGGAATATTGCCATATTTACGATTATGATTAAACCTCTCGAGATACGTTCCTAGCGGAGTAGAGTCCCTTTCTAAGACCGACAATAACAGGCCACCGTACACACCAGTACGCATAGCCGCCTGATCTATGTATGAATCGTGATCAGGGGTACTCTCTGCAATTGCCCTGTACTGCGCATTTATAGCCTCATGGTCCGGTAATAGTCCAACGATAACAGATAGGCCTTGCGGAAAGCCTTCACGAGTACCATTACACATGAGGTCTACGCCTTGTTGAATTAGGGTAAGAGTATTTACAGGGACTTTGGACATATTCGCGATATTATATCATAATATATCCAATTCCTAGCGTACAATATGCACATGAGATTATCTGGAACTGACAACTACATAAGTGCAGAGGACATATCAACACGAATAAAAGAGCTCGGCAATTACTACACAGATAAATTTGGCCAGAGTGAAATAGTGGCCATCACGATGATGAACGGCGCAAAGATGTTCGGGACTGACCTTATCCGTGCCATCGACAACCCAAACTTACTAGACGACAACATGCGAGCGACAAGCTATGTAGGCAACAAATCAAGTGGCTCTGTCAAGTTCCATTACGACATTTCACTAGATATAAAAGACCGCCACGTACTACTTATAGAGGATATCCTCGATACCGGCACCACTCTATCTAGTGTCATTCCCGAGCTATGGAATCGTGGGCCAAAAAGTATTTCGTTAGCCTGTATGTTTGAGAAGCCATCAAAGCGAAAACCTGGCACAGAGTTTCGTGTCGATGATATCCAAATTGGCATGCAGATAGCAGACAAATTTATCCTCGGCTACGGGCTAGACTGGAAAGATCCAGATGGCATATCTCGTTACAGAAGTCTGCCGTTCATCACGGTAGCAAAGTTCATCAAGCAATCAGGTGTAGATTGGGTTGTACCTTTGGAAAGTCCCGAGCAATAATCTACTGCTCTTCTACGGAGTCTGTTGTATGACGAGCGAGAAACTCACCTATTCGTTGTTGCGCACTATTTGCCGATGCACTTAAACCGGTTAGATTGAGAATATTCCATCCAAGGAGTAACCCAAGTTTTGATTCTCGTACATGTCTTGGCGTAAAAACCTCTGCCCTAGCAATAGCGAGAGCCCTCTTTTTAAAACCTCGCATCTTTCTGCCAGGCATAATAAATTTACCTTCCTCAGTATATTGATCCGCAAGCGCCACTATCAGTGCCGACGAAACTTCACCGTCACCGCTATGGAGCCCTGCATTAACGATGCCCGCTATATACTTGCCATGGAGCCTTTCGTCTTGCGCTATAAGCCGTATACCTTCTATACATGCTCCTAGGATTATTCCTGCCTCTGATTCCCGCCTGAGCCCTTTAGAAAACAGCCCATCGAGTCTCCTTATGAGCTCTTGATACGGTACGGATGTGTTCTTTTCCTGCAAGGATGTGTATGCTACACCATCAAACGAATCTTTTAACCGCGGGATATCACCACCAATCACAAAACTTTTCCGGAGCTCTTCTAGCTCCACAAGGTCTAGGCCAAGGACTTCCATGATACGCATTTCCATGAGAGCGTGTTGATACTCTTCGGACGGCCAAACCCTACCAAACAAATTATGAGGATCATTATCATCAGGTGGTAGCTTTAGCGGGTTAAAGGTCTTGCCTACTTCCTCGGGATAGTACGTTATCCCAAGCTCAGTGATAGTAAACGCAAAAAACGAATCAATAATCGCTGGGTCATCCCTGATGAGCCTATCCAGCGTAGACATCTGCTCCACTTCTTCTGGTTTGGCTACACCTACCCGCAAGCGATAAGCGTCATACATCATTACCGGCGGGATAACCGTAAAACAGTTCCACTCTTTTCTTCTTGCATGCTGGGTATTATGCCAGTCTTCAGCGTTAGACTCAGAGCACTTAAGTAGTCGTAGCTCAAGATCGTGTTCGCGCACTGCTGTTGCCATAGCTATAGTATACACCTCGTTTTCCCTGGATATTACAGCTCGAGTATATCGACAGCAGGTGGGTTAAATAGTCTGAGTGGAAGCCCAACTTCACCGACTCCGCATGTGATATATAGTTTGTTCATAGATCCATTTGACCCCGATCCCAGATCATAATAGCCGCCACTATACCATTCACCTTCCGTTGGGATAGCATACTTATATAGAACAGGGATTCGTATCTGTCCACAATGAGTATGCCCAGTTAGCGTCACCCACTTTTCTTTTAAATAAAAATCAGCTGTAAAGTCAGTTACTGTATCTGGATTGTGTGTCAGCAAAATAATTGGCTTATCGGACTCTTTTGATACTTTATCCAGATACGTCGTGTCATCTTCCTCTGCCCAACGATCGCCTAGCCCAACAAGTACTCCATCACCAAAGTCTACGGCCTTGTTGTTGATGATAGTAACGCCGTAAGAACGAAGTACATCTTCTAACTCTACACGTATCCTAGGGCCGGGATGCTCGACGTCGTGATTGCCTAATATTGCAGAGGGGCAAACTCTTTCAGCAAATCTTTTGGGTGATACGTGAAATCACCCGCTATCAGTACCGCATCGACTTTCTCGGCGTTAATTTTATCGACTGTTTTCCTAAGTACTGAGCCGTCGTTATAAACACCGAGATGCGTATCAGCGATCAAGGCAACACGCTTATTTATATCAATTTTTGTTTCGCTAGATCGACGCACTATCAACATGTCAGGCTCAGTAAATCTCGCCCAGATAAAGAACTCAGATACTACAATTAAACCGACCAATAATATGGCGCTAAATACTTTTCTGCGTTTTATGCATTTAGCGAGCAGTAGTACGCAGGCTACCAGAAATGGAAAAGCCAGGTAACTACCGTAGTAAATTGTCTCCTTTATCAAACCACTCGTCATTCGCCATAGTATACAGGATTAAATTCTATAAATTTGCGACTACTGCTAGTACGCGGATGTAGATATGCACTTCAGCAGGCTCGATGGACGATAGCCACTGTTTCATACTTTCGGTAGCGCTTATGTCAGCCATGCTTAGAAGTTGTTTGCCTTTTTTTGTTAGCTGATAGGTACGGGCACGAGCATCTTTTTTATCTACAATTTCTTGTACTAGCTGTCTGTTCTGTAGTTCCCCCAGTTGCCTAGATGCCATGCCTTTAGTAACGCCGAGAATGGTCGCAAGCTCACCACCTCCATATATACCGCTACCTACAGCTCCCAGGCAAAGCCACTCTGCCACAGTGATATCGTGGTCCTTAAGTGCAAGCTCAAGCTGACGTACGGTTTTACGATACGCGATTCCTTTAGTCAACATTACGTCGTGTGCATTCATGCTGTTTTATAGGCTAGCATACACTCCTCTAGCCCTCCAACTAAACCCTGCCCCTGATATCGGCTAAAATCAAGCGGTTCAGTAATACTTTCTACTAAATCACCAATATTATCTCTATTTACGGCACGTAACTCGAAGCCCGTAAGATCCAGAAATCCATTCCGCTTCATTGTTTCGAAATATTGTTGTTTCAACATACATATAGTTTACTTTGTAAACTATATGTATGTCAACTGTACGTTTCGTCCTCCACTTACGAAACGATTGTAGCGACTGTACCTATTGGAGTTCTGAGCCCCCAAGGTCTATCAAACTCTTCGCTACTTACGAAAGGATCAGTGTCACGCCTTGCATTATGATACCCAATACCAAGTGCATATACCCTCACAAAGCTTGAAAGGTCAAATGTGGGTTCTGCCATAAATACCTCATCACTGAGTAGTAGAACAACCCTTCCCTGCCTCGCTATTGCCATTCGCACCGGCTCATCTGACGGTACTATACAGAGATTTACATGGTAGAGTAGATCATCGGATATATTAGCAGTATCGATTACTTTTTTAGCAAGAGCCCTGAATCTAGCGAAGTGCTCTTTATCAAAACCACCGTCAAATCGAAACGCCTCTATCTCAATCTGTTCATACTCACTAGACCGTGCATAGACAGCCTCAAAAGGAGGTTCGATAAGTCTATTGTATGCCTCAGATTCAGCTCCCAACGCCTGTCTTGCCCATTCCCACCAGTTATAACGATCGATCATATGATCAAGCTGTTCCTGTGCGGACACCATAGCCCATCTTGGAGCATCATCAATAACACCCATATCAACAGAACGTACTGGAAGTTCATTGCCAAAATCACCAAACCTCCACACAAAATCAAAAGAGTGATGAACCGGTAAAATCATAGGCACCCCAGATACGTCTTGTACAGAACTAGACTCTTGGATCACAAAAGCATGTAGACGTTCTGGCATTGATTCATGTGGTAGAGACATGCCGCCAACTATAGCAAGCTAAAGTAACCTAAACAAAAGCAGTTCTACCACTACTTTATAGCAAGCAACTGATCATAAAGATCTTTAGGCAGCACAAACTTAAACACATCAAGCCCCTCCCTTACCAGCAACTCATCCGGCCGAGCTTTGGCAGATGCTACATAGGTTTCGTATGGCTCCCCTTCAAGTGCGAATGCGATAGCCCGACTAAATGAGTTACACATGTGTTCCTGAGCTATAAGATAGTTTTGATCTTGGAGAGCTGGGTCGCTGAGATCAATCACATCCGATGTACCGTCCGGTTTCACGCTAAATAGTTCTAGAAGGGCTGCACGCACAGCGTTTTGGCAGATTTCTGTAGCGAATGACATTTTTATTGGATCAACTTTATCTGAGCCCAAGTTGTCACTACTAATAACTGCCCCAGTATTTATGATGCTGATTGCCGGGTGATGCACATCTTCGAATGGAGCGGCAGTAAAGGCATTCAAGGCATTCGGAGGTCCGTTAAACGAGGCAAAGTCTCCAAGCTCTGGCTCACCATCAAACTCGTACTATTATCGCGACCCGTCATGGAAATCTTACCTTCCAGGACGATACTACTTTGCTGTACATTGATTGATATTGGTATCTCACTAAACTCACTCGTTATCACACCGAGTGCTGTTGAGGCTCTCATGATGTAGTCTCTACCGATCGACTCATAGCCATGGACAGAAGTTGGCTCGGTTTGCAATGGCAGTGTCACAATGAGTGGATCACCAAGTGAACCCAGCTCATCGGAGAATCTTTCGGCATTCTCCGTGATTTGTGCGAGTGCAGTTATGGCTTCTGGGTAACCATCGCCTTTCGGTGCCTCTTCATCAGAACATGCTACTACACCAAGCATAAGCGATGCGGATAGTAGAGCCCTTGGCATTACTTCGCCTAGCATTTTTTTTGACATATATGGATTATAACGGAGTGAAATACTTATGGCTATTTATCGCCGCAAAGTCTCCACTTACCCTCTGACACTACTTCGGCGACTCCGTCCACTACTTTTACCGCTGTATCATCATCGATAGCGTAGACTTTCCTATTTCTCGCTGTTGCATATTCTTCCACTACCGATAAGCGACGTATGTCACAGTGTGGCTCTAGCTCAAAATCCACAAGCCGTAGGCCGCGCAGATTAGTGAGTTTTGGTATATTTACATCTTCTGGGGGTAGTGATGCTATTTCGATTGTTGGCGTAGCGACTACAGAGCCCGCGCTAGCACCTATATATACCTTTTCCCGCGCGACTTGTATCAACCATCTATCAAAGCCCGTTGAACGAAACTGGTCAAGCAAGTGAAATGTATTACCACCTCCAACATATATTACGTCTAGGTCTCTTACACGCGTACGCCAGTCGACGTTATTAGCCGACGGATCAATGATATCTATCCATTCATAGCCAAATCTGCGCAGATCATCTAGCTGGGTTATGAACGAGTCTTTGTGACCCTCACCCACATTTGCAGCCGTAGGAATAAATCCAATCTTGGTAGAACGTGGGGTCTTGCGCACCAAATCGACCAAAGCCTCTTTGATGGATTGATTTGTGATTCCCGCAGATGTGAGAAGAATTTTCATATGCTATTTGGTAATGATATTAACTAAAACGCCTATAATAATCGGTAGAACGACAGCTATCCCCAGGGTATGACCATCAGCTTCAAATGTTCTTCCACTAAATTTTCCGTCTATTTCTATAATGAGGTTTTTATATAACCGAGTTACTACTTCAGTTATAACGACAGATAAAATAATACTTACAATGGAAGTCAGCAACACTATACTCAATTTTCTTTCATCTGAAACAGTTTTTTGAACCAGGTTATACATAGAGACCCCACCAACTATATTTATGAATAACGCTGACGCTAGGTATGGCAGATAAGAGCCTGTAACCCAGTGATTTTTGTTCTGTTTCCACCTTAAAAGATGCTTAATCTGTTCAGCTTCTCCGGCAAGTATTCTTCTGTCCGGTGTTTTAATCATCAGAGTGGCTGCGGGCAAACTTCTGTACCGGCTACTTAGATCAATATCGATACTAAGGGATTCCGAGCCCAACCTAATACTCAAGGCCAGTAGATTATCTATGTTCTCACGTATATTAACCAACACAGATTCAGAGAAGTTTTTATCAGTGTATTCAATCTTAATTTGCTCATCATCATTAAGGTAAATATCTACTGATAGATTTCTGTAAACATATTTACTACCTTTAGCAAGCGAATCGTATCTCTCTACTAGATAATCTAAGCAGTTTCTTAGATTATCTAGTTTTAAGGTGTAAGATTTAAGCTTGTATTTCTTTGTGGTCAATTAAATTCTCCGACTTAACTCTTGTTTGTTCTGCTGAATCACGGTCACGAACTGTCACCGTTCCGTCTTCGAGAGTTTGGAAGTCTATGGTTATACATTTAGGGACACCTATTTCGTCGGCACGTCGGTATCTTTTGCCTACGTTAGCGTTATCATCCCATATGACTGCACCATACTTCTTTTTCATAGCAGCGAATACTTCACGGGCTTTTTCTACGAGCTCTGGCTTGTTTTTAAGTAGTGGGCTGACCATGAATTTTACCGGTGCTAGGTGCTCAGGAAGTGCGAGGTACATACGCTTTTCACCACCTACTTCGTCTTCGCACCATGCATTACTAAGTACCGCTAGTACCATACGATCGACACCAAATGTCGGCTCGATGACATGCGGGATAAACGGTGTTGCGCCAGGTACTTTTGGCGTGTAACGCATTTTGACACCACTGTGTTCCTCGTGGTTTTTTAAATCAAAATCAGTGCGGTATGCGAGCCCACCAATTTCTTTTGTGCCAAATGGATACTCGAACTCGAAGTCTACGGTACGCTTGCTGTAATGCGCACGGTCTTCCCCATCTACTTCTAGCTGATGGATTTTTTCCTTAGGTAGTCCAAGTAGCTCAAACCAATGCATCATACCCATGATCCAGCCCTCAAACATATTTTCCCAAGTTGATTCTTCGATAAAGTACTCTAGCTCAGCAATTTCAAACTCACGCACGCGGAAAATAAAATCCCGAGGTGAAATCTCGTTGCGGAAGTTACGCCCAATTTGAGCGAGTCCAAACGGAAGGTCTGGATAAAAGCTATCTACAACATTTTTGAAGTTCACAAACATACCCTGTGCTGTTTCACCACGCATATACACTACCGACTTGTCGTCTTCGACAGAGCCAGTTGATGTTTTGAAAAGCAGATTAAATGTAGCAGCGTTTCCGAGTGCATTTCCCTCTGGAGATTTGATGTCTTTTTCTTTCACCATCTCGACCATCTGCTCGAGTGTAAGTCCTTTGACATCGTTACCCGCGTCTTCAAGTATATGATCTAGCCTGTAACGGTTTTTGGTCTCTACGTCTTCAATAAGCGGGTCGTTAAAGGTATCAACGTGCCCGCTAGCTACCCATACATTTGGATTCATCAGGATTGTCGTGTCGATACCATACATATCCTCACGGTCTTCGACAAAAGTCTTCCACCACAAGTTAGTAATGTTGCGCTTAAGTTGTACACCGAGTGGGCCGTAGTCGTATGTACCACGTAGACCACCATAAATTTCTGAACCTTGATATATAAACCCTCGCCTCTTACATAAAGAAACGATCTCCTCCATTGAAACACTGTTTTTTTCTGCCATATTGATGGTAATTATACCCTCAATACATACAATTAACTAGCTTCTTCCAGATCGAAGGTAGGATCGTACTGTACCCATACAGGTAAGGGTGAGGCCTGTGCATACCCATCAAAGCGCGCTACATTTGCTCTTAGCGGCAAAATTGGTTCTGTCTTACCTGATGTCATTGACTGAGCAACACGGTCGAGAAACGCATTTTTGGAGTATACTTTTCCGTCGAAACTTATTGTTTCACTTCTCTCAAAGAGCCCTGCGCTCAGAACTATCCACTCCTGACAATAAAAGAAAAAAGCATCGTTTGGATCAGATGCAGCGATAATAATTCGATCAAGCTCGGTGAGTGCATCGATGTCTGCATGAAGCATCATCTTAGTCATAAGATAGCTTAGCGAACTAAAACCACCGCTACTGAGCGGAAACTGCGTCATGTTATAAACCATAAGTGACTGCGCATCTTCTGTGCCAAAATCAAACTCCACCTCAAATACATCACTAGGCTCTGCAATAAAGCGCGAGACATCACACTTTGCATCCAACTCAGTCACGCGCTGAAAATCCAACCACCAAGCATCTTTGTACAAAAGCTCCATAGCAAGAGCGATCATTTCATTTGTTGGGTTTCCCCCACCTACTACCTCAAACTCTGCATCCATAAGTGCTTCATATAGATCCACCGGTGATTTAGGAAACCAGTTACCCTCACACAACGTCCGTAGTGTCACTCGGCCTATGTCAGTAGCAAACGCCCCCACCTCTAAATCAAACTCAGGCCCTATCGCCCCATCTATAGTTGTAGGATCTCGCTCTATACCTGGATCTTGTTTCGACATTCACAGATCATCTCACAATCAGAGCAGTATAAACAAAAGCACCTAACGCGTTTCGACAACTTCTGTTCTAGCTGGGTTTCGTAGAATCCGTACATGCGCATATCTAAAATCTACTTTCAA
>JAYSUL010000051.1:0-3019 GCA_043719125.1 Candidatus Saccharimonadota bacterium
GGAGTGGCAAACCAAGCCCCATCAACATTGCTGGCCAAATAGCTGCGTGAAATCTCAGTATATCCTTACCGATGACCTGTGTATCAGCTGGCCAAAATGTTTCAAAATCAGGATGATTTGGATAGCCGAGGGTCGTTATATAGTTCATTAACGCCTCAAACCAAACATACATCGACTGTGTCTTATCCCCAGGCACTGGAATACCCCAGGAAATCTTCGTGGTTGGTCTCGATATGCTTATATCTTCTAATCCGCTTTTAATGACATTCAGAATCTCTTTTTTCTTTGACTCTGGCACGATAATCAACTCATCGCTTTCGATCGACTCCTTGATTCGCTGACCATAACCACTCAGTTTAAAAAAGTAATTCTCTTCTTCGAGCTTATCATAGGCACGGTTGTGATCAGGGCATACCCCATTGGTTTCTTTGACGTGTGTTTCGGTGTAGTAAGCCTCACAGCCTACGCAGTACCAGCCGATATATGACTTTTTGTAGATATCATTTGCAAGCTTAAGCCATATCTCGGTAGCAATCTTTTCATGACTTACGTCCGTTGTCCGGATAAAACGATCATTGGATATATTGGCAAGTTTCAAAAAACTCTGCCATTTCGTAACAATCGAATCCGTAAACTCTTCAGGCTTCATGCCTAACTCTTCGGCTTTTTCGCTTATTTTTCCACCATGCTCATCTGTGCCGGTCCCAAATAAAACATTATTCCCAAGCTGTCTGTTATAGCGAGCCAAAATGTCAGCATAGACAAAGTCCATAGCATGCCCTATATGCGGCTTATCATTTACATAAGGGATTGCTGTACAAATATAATAATTTTTCGTGCTCATGATCTTTTTCGATTCTTTCGTTAGTCTAAATTATACGTATAATTTACAAATAATTGCCCTCATAGGCATCATTCAATTTACACCGTACTATTTAGTTCTCATTAACTAGTATTGTAGCAGACTACCAAGACCCAGACGAACCACCGCCGCCCGATGAACCACCACCAAAACCTCCGAAACCCCCGCCACTTCTTCCGCTACCGCCCGAGAAACCACCTATGGTCGAGAAAAACCCACCATTGCCACCTTTAGCTATATTTTTTTGATAATTTCTTGATACCAAAAAATCAAGCAACAGGCCTAGGAGCGGTGCGATAATTGTTATTATCGCACTCACGATG
This sequence comes from Candidatus Saccharimonadota bacterium, assembly GCA_043719125.1. Lineage (GTDB taxonomy): Bacteria > Patescibacteriota > Saccharimonadia > Saccharimonadales > JAGQMS01 > JAGQMS01. Next base: position 1,186 of record JAYSUL010000051.1, read on the forward strand.
GTTGAATCTATTACCAGCCAACCGAGTCCTGCGATTAAAGCGCCAATAATACCACCCGCCCACCAGCTTTTACTTCGAGACAAAAATGACGATATCCAGATCAGCCCAAAAAACCCATAAAATATACTGTCACCGTTTATGAAGCTAGACGATTTTCGGGTCACGACAGCAGTGTTGTACTCACCCTGTGCAGCTGTCTTTAAGGCTACAAGCGCACCGGCGATACCGCCCGCATAATCATTACTACGAAACGCCGGGAGTAGAACACCATCAACGATACGTCCAGTCTCCAGATCAGTTATCGCGCCCTCGAGACCATACCCTACCTCGATACGGACCTTACGATCACTAGGCGATACGAGCAGTAGAACGCCGTTATTTTTTTCAATATCGCCTATGCCCCACTCACGGAATAATTCATTCGCATAATTTTCAATCGAGTCTCCGTCAAGGCCCTTCACCGTAGCAACCACTATTTCATTTGAGGATGTTTTTGCAAATTCTGCAAGATCTGTCTCCATGGTTAATTGTGAACTACCATCGATTATTTCAGCGAAATCATTTATATATCCGGTCGGCTGACCGGGACTTGAATACGCCCTCGCAAGGCTTGGACGGACGATAAACAGTCCGCTCAGAGCACTAGCGAGGATGACCGATAAACATGAAAGAATAGTCAGTATACGTCGATGCATAGATTATTACTGTGCTTGTGGTGTTGAGAAATCTACGGTAGGTGCTTTTTCTGATCCAGCTTCTGCTTCAAAATATGTTCGCTCTTTGAACGAAAAAATACCAGCAACAATATTGGTCGGAAATTTAGAACGCAGAACATTGTAGTCTTTTGCGGCCGCAGAATAATCTTTTCTAGCAACAGCTATGCGATTTTCAGTTCCTTCTAGCTGGCTCTGAAGATCCTTGAAGTTTTGAGTAGCAGTAAGATCAGGATATGCCTCTACAGACACAAGTAGCCTACTAAGTGCTCCCGACAACTCTCCCTGATTGGCGCTAAATGCCGATAAGCTATTTGGATCATCAAGATTAACTGTAGTAGAAGTAGCCTTAGAACGTGCTTCCGTCACGGCTAGGAGTGTATCTTTCTCAAAATTAGCCGCACCTTGGACGGTGGATACGAGATTAGGCACAAGATCCGCCCGACGTTGATAGTCACTTTCAACAGAGGACCACTTGCTATCTACGCCTTCTCTAGACGTAACCAGCCTGTTGTACGAGCCAGCTACCCATGCAAGTAGTGCAAGTAGTACACCTCCAGCAATTAATAATTTTATAGCTTTTGAACCGAGCTTTACTGGCGCTGGTCCGACAGAAGTTACTTTTGAATCCATGATGTGTTGTTACCCCGCAGTTACTTAGTACTATTACTATACTCTATTCTATGCACTCGCAAGATGCCAGAGACCGCAATATTTACAACGATATACTTTAAGATTCGTCCCATGCTGAAACTTCGCAACCGTAGCGGCTGCCATAGCCTGTTTTCTTGTATCAAAGGCCAGCTTCTCTATACACGGTAAAACCGTATCGTCATTCATCTATTTGATAGCCTATACACGATAACTATTGCAAGTATCCCGCCGATTCCGCCACCGAGTATGCTCCAGGGGCTAAATCCATCGGCACCAAAATAAGTTGGGATATAACCCCCAACGAAAGTGCCGATGCTGCTGGCGATGTAATAAATCTTTTTATCCATAGCCCTTATTCTACGCCAAATAAAAAAAGCACCAGAACTATCTGATGCCTTTTTTGGTGGAGCTGCGGAGCAATGAACTCCGGTCCATTCGGTTACTCGTCGGTTGACTACAAGCTTAGT
>JAYSUL010000052.1:0-8439 GCA_043719125.1 Candidatus Saccharimonadota bacterium
TGTGAGTCCTAGTGTGTTTGATGCAAATGTAAGGTTTTGTAGTTCGTTTGTCGTTGATCCGTCTACTTCTGTGGTGAGATAGCCATTATTGGCAATGTAAGCATCGACTTGAGCCTCGTTGAGGACAGTGTCATCAAGGTATACCGAGAGGTCTACACTTGTACCGTCGCCACTGAGGCTAAGTGTATTGCCGCTACGACTTAGGTCCTGAGAGTCGGTATTATCTAGATAACCAGCCAAATTTACCGAGCCTCCCCCAACTAGACTTAGTGTATTAGCGACGAGACCTAAAGTCTGCGCATCTGTGTTGTCTAGATATGGCGCAAGGTTGATCGTCGAAGCATTGCCGCTGATACTGATCACATTGGAAGCAATAGATAGAGCTTGGGAATCTGTGTTGTCGAGGTAACTAAGAAGTGAAACGGAATTACCGCCGTCGATAGATAGCAAATTAGTAAGTAAGCTGAGGGTCTGGTCGTCCGTATCGACGCCACTGGCCGTACCACACGCCCAAACTCCTAGTGTCATGAGCGGAACTTCACCATCTGCACACAGTAGCGACGCGAGCTCGTCGGTGTTATCCAGTAGACTGGCCAGGCTTACGCTATTACCACCACCGATCGAAAGAACCGATGCGCCCCCAAAAGTTATCGTCTGGTCGTCCGTAGCTGGATCGCCAGCCGATCCGACTGCGCCCGTCTCGCCCGTGTCGCCTTTATCTCCTTTTGCACCTTCGGGTCCACGTTCACCAAACACGCTCGCAACGACTGTTTTCTCAGTATTACTGCCAGCAAAGTCGACATTATCGACAGTAGATTCGTCTTCGATACAGTTTGGGGTTGCATATGAGCTTGTTACGCTACCCTGTTTAGTTACAACCAGGGTTTTAGGGCATTCAACCACAGGCAAGCTGGAGTCTTTTTGAGAAAGTGATTCACAGCGCACAGGAAGCTTGCCGTCATCAAAACCATCAGGGCTTATGCTGGAGTTCCCGGTTCGACAGAGTTGATAATAAATACGTGACAGATCAGATGTATTCGGTAACTTGTAGGGTATGGTGTAGATAGCATCTTCTACCTGAACATCTGGGAAGTCCTGAACACTAAGCAGTAGCCCTGATGTTGTGTCATAGCTTACGATTCGAATATCATAGTACCCATTGCCTACCTTTGATTCACCAAGCTCTGCATTAAGCTGTCCTGATAGCGGGATTAGCGAGTCACTTCCTGATCGGCGTAGAAAAACAAAAACCCCACCTGCTATTAACAGGCACGAGAGCGCCAAAGCAATAATGTGTTTTTGTCTCACCTATCCCCTATTCCTCACTCCAGTGGTGAAGTACTGTTGTAAAGTATAGTCAAATATACGATTAGACACAAGAGGTATGACCGTTGTTAAATTTTTACAACATTCGTTTATTTTGATACTTTGAATCGTTGTTGATAATGTGATGCTTTTGTGAACACTATTTGTACGATTATTAACAGAGGTATTGACCTGTAAAACCATCACAGGTACGCTTGTATACATGAGTTTATCAATCGCAATTGTCGGACTACCAAATGTAGGCAAGTCAACACTATTCAACGCGCTGACCGACTCTTCGGTCTTAGCTGCTAATTACCCGTTTGCCACCATCGAACCCAACACCGGGATAGTCCCCGTTCCTGATGCACGGCTATCTGTACTAAAAAAAATGTATGAAACCAATAAAGTCATCCCCGCATCCGTCACATTCGTAGATATCGCAGGACTCGTTGCAGGTGCGAGCAAAGGCGAGGGCCTAGGTAATCAGTTTCTTAGTCATATTAGGGCCTGCGACGCGATTATCCAGGTGGTGAGAGCATTTACCGATCCCAATGTTGTTAGAAGTGACAGCTCCCGTGAGCCAAACTATGATATTGAAGTCATCAATACCGAGCTAGTGCTCGCCGATCTCCAGACAGTTGAGAAACATTACCCTAAATTAGAAAAGGAAGTGAGGCTTAACCCAAAACTAAAGCCTTCCCTAGATGTACTTACACAGATAAAGACAATACTTAATGATGGCAAACCGGTTTTTACCGATGCAGAGCTACTTGCATCAAGCCATGAGCATCTTCCCCACTTGCAACTACTTACTTGCAAGCCGATCATGTACCTTTTTAACGTCGATGATAATGCTCTTTCTGATCAAACTATCCAGTCCGAAATGAAAGCCCTTGTGTCACCAGCTGAAGCTGTTTTTGTATGTGCGAAACTTGAAGACGAGCTCAGAGGACTAGACGAGCAAGACCGCCTTGATATGCTCGAAAGTTACGGACAAACTGAGCCAGGGCTCAATAAAGTTGTTCACTCTGCGTACGATGTCTTAGGGCTCCAGAGTTATCTTACCGCCGGTGTACAGGAAGTACGTGCCTGGACGATACATAAAGGTGATACTGCCCCACAAGCAGCAGGAGTGATCCATGGCGACTTTGAAAAAGGCTTTATAGCTGCTCAAATCGTCAATTATAGTGACCTTGTAGCTGCGGGTACGGAGCAGGCAGCAAAGCAAGCCGGCAAAATGCGCACCGAAGGCAAAACATACGTTATGCAAGATGGCGATGTAGTTGAATTTAAATTCAACGTCTAAACAAATTCTGGTTTTCGCGGTGGTTGTGTGCATCGGCGTGCTCCGAGATTTCTCCCGGAGCACGCCCTCGATGCTCATTACGGCCCGAACTGGCCACCCTTCTTGCAGTAGTTCACGATGTCCCAGTGGCACCAGCCCCAGGAATCTACCGCTTCCCTCATTGCCTTGATGTTCCAGTACGGATCGTCCCAAGGCCCTTCAAGGAATTCATTGCGCATGTGCGAAACCATCTGTGCACATCCCCGAGCACCGGTTCGAGAGATCACCCATGGTACATACCGACTCTCGCGATACACCACCAAGTGAGCTCGTTCCAGATCATCTCGACCCGCAAACCAGTAGTCCACCGCCTCCCTGCATGAGGGAAAGGCAACATACAACTCCTGGACAGGCTCTTCTTGGGCTGCGGTAACCTCACTGTTACTGACTGCACTGATGTACTGCTGTACTTCCTCTGGCGTACACGCGGTCGCGAATACTGAGCCCAACACAAGTAGTGCGGGAATTAACAATCGCTTTCTCAAGCTAATGCTCCTTTAATGTACGGCCCGGAAAACATACCGAGCATGAATGTAGCAGGATTTCTCCCGTCTCTATGGTTGCCAGTTTGCCAGCCATTGTGGCCTTCGATTTCTCGGAGACTAGGCTAGAAGTCTAACGGTATCAGATTCGTGCGAACGTATGTATACTCATACAACCGTTCACTCTCTGAAGGTGTCGGACTGGTCTAATGCAACCACCGCTCTATAACTATACTATTGTTTGCTTGAGATAAAAAGCGCTGCAATAGCCAAGGCTAGTGAATTTCCTCGAGCATATGCCGCTTATTAATCTCCGCTACAATCGCGTGCTGTACATTATCAAGTTTTTGGTACTCAGCTTGGGCTTCGGGAGTTCCACCACCGTGCGTAATGTCGAGATCTTCGAGGGAATTGTTCATAGTAAATAGCATCTCGAGGGAATTTTGTACTGCCGTCAGTTCTTTTTGCAGGCGCTCAATACTATGAGCGCTGAGGTCATCGAGATTTAAATCATGTTCATTTTGCATACGCATATTCTAGCAGTCCGCACATATGTCACGCTACTTTTATTCGTAGGACCAAAATACTATGCGATACTGCCCCTTAACGCCACTCAATAGAATTGACGAGCTGCTCCATAAGGTCTGTGTTGGCCTGATTTGCTACACCCCACACAAATAGTGCAGATGTATTCGTATCATCAAGCTTTAGCGTTGATGGCGTCTCTACAACAACACTGTACGCACTGCCACTAATACTTCGGTTTGATCCATGCGTAAACAGTATTGCCTTACTTCCATCAATGGATAGTTCCTTTTTGTCGGCGATGTTCATTGACGGACCTTTGCCAGTCCTCAAAAGTCCGAGGTCTAATATATCGAGCTCATACCCATCACGGAGAGCATTTGGTATAAAGTCTGCTTTTTCTTGCCAAAGATAGTCTCCTGAAAAAACCTCGCCAACAGCAATCGGGCTGTCTCCAAGTCCCTCATACTGCACGATGAATGAACACACCTTACCCGGTCGTGACGTACTGGTGAACTTGACTTTTTCTAGGCCACTAACTGGCTTCATTGTTAGACACTCAGCATCGTAGGATGAGCTAGTATCGGTGAAACTGCTGTCCACCTGATCATTAGATGGAAGATCCTTTCTAAATATCATCATGATGGCCACAGCTGCCAAGACTACAACAAGTGACAAACTACCAATAATTACTAGGATAATGGCCCATACCGGAAACTTCTTTTTAACGGGCTGTATAGCTGCGACCTCAGCAAATGGCAGTGCAGGCTCTATGGGAATCACGGGTATGGTAACTTGTGGGTTTGGTTCAGTTGGTATCTGATCAGGGTTCATCGCTAACTCCTTTATTTAGATTCTATGACTCTTATCGTTGGGTCAGGGAATTTTACATTGATCGCATCTACACTAAATCGAAGATTCTTCATACTGCTCATGGTAACAGAATTTAGATTTAGGCAGACTTTTTAAGCAGATAGAATCGTTCTTGGTTGCCTTTTTCGCCGGTTACACCGGAGTCGGCTTTATTGAGCAGTACGTAGTTTTTCTTAATGAGTATTTCTAATTCGGTAAGTATCTCTCGACGAATTCGTTCGTTTTTGATGACTCCCTTATTCTTAAGCTTTACGCCAGCTTCAAATTGAGGCTTTGCCATAGCAACAACCTGAGTCTTAGGCCCAATTAGACCGACTAAATGCGGCAACACTTCACCTAACGATATAAAACTCACATCGATCACAACTATATCGACCACATCGATTTCACCCTTATGGATGTTTCGTATGTCAGTCTGTTCATGTAGCTCTATGCGCTTATCTCCACGTAGCTTGGCATGGAGCTGATCTGTGCCGACCTCGACACAAATAACTTTCTTGGCACCATGCTGTAGTGCAAAATCAGTGAATCCGCCGGTTGACGAGCCGACATCTAGTACCGTTTTACTAGAAAAATCTAGTTTAAATAATTCCGCTACAGACTCAAGCTTATACGCCGCACGTGAAACATACTGCGTATCTACCCGTACCTCAATATGATCTTCCGGCCCAATTGGCGTAGCAGTACGAGTTACTACTTTATTGTTTACCAGTACTTTACCCAGTCGGATAAAGCTCTCAGCCTGAGATCGAGTTGATACCAGTTTATACTGAGCGAGTGCTTGATCGAGCCGTAATTTCATAAGCTATTTTTTTCGCTCACGATACTCCCAGGTAGTTGTATCAACAGATATCTCATCACCCACTTTGATAAATGCAGGTGCTTTAACGGTGATGCCAGTTTCTAGTTCAACGTCTTTTAGTACAGACGATGAGGTATCACCACGTACTACGTCAGGCGCAGAAATGACCTTGAGATACACATTTTTCGGTAGCTCGATTGATACACAGCGTGCATCAAGTAGCATTGCTTTAACCGTGTCTCCTTCCTTCAAAAAACCTGACTGTTCACCGATGATATCGGCACTTAATTCAAACTGTTCATACGACTCATTATCCATGAAATAAAATGTGCCGTCAGCGACATATAGAAACTGCACATTCTTGTACGCAAGGTCTACATAATCAAGTTGTTCGTTGCCCTTAAAGGTACGGGCGATAACTTTACCATCGAGTAAACTTTTTGTCTTTACATTCACAATCGAGCCGCCTCGTCCGACAACTTTTTGCGAATATTCTGTCACGATATATGGTGTGCCTTCATAAGCAAACACCATACCCTTTTTTAAATCTGTAACACCTAATGCCATTTTTTTCTCCTATGAGCGTTCACCATTTCAGCGCGCATTACTTCGTTGCAATACTCATCGTCATCTCTCGCCGTATATTTATACGACTCGGTCTGTCGACGCGTACCGCGCCTCGCACTGCACCGCCGAAATGTCGAACTTTACAGTGAAGACAGAACAAAATTAAAGTTTATATTTAGAACGGGATTTCCGAGAGGTCAATTGGTTCGTCTGAAATATCTTCGATGACGACATCTTTTTGACGTGCTGGAGCTGCATCAGAACCCTGATCATACTCGCCACCACCACCATCGTTTTGTGATCCACCCCCACCACCATCTTTGCCGCCGAGGAACGTGACGTCTTGAGCCAATACTTCTACCTTAGAACGCTTTTGGCCATCTTGCTCCCAAGAACGACTCTGTATACGACCATTCACAAGCACCTGCTTGCCTTTTTGGCAGTACTGAGCAACTCGCTCGGCAAGCGGGCCCCATGCAGTTATATCTACGTAGTCAGTCGCTTCTTTCCATTCGCCAGACTGGTCTTTATAGCTACGGTTTAAAGCTAGCGAAAAGCTCACAACGCTCTGCCCGCTAGGGATAGCTTTGAGCTCTGGATCACGGGTAAGATTACCCATTAAAATGACTTGGTTAAAACTTCGTGCCATATATTCCTCCTTATAAGAACTATGTCTTGTTAATACATTATATTGTACTACTGTCTGGCATACGCCCCAACCATAAGCTTTAGCAAAAGCACATCTAGTAGGCTAGATGTGCTTCATATTCACTTAATACAGCGACGAACTTAGTTATTAGCTATGAACGGTAGAAGTGCGATGTGACGAGCGCGCTTGATTGCTTTTGCAAGGCGACGCTGTTGCATTTCGGTGAGTCCAGTTCGCTTGCGAACTTCAATCTGGCCATACTGGTTTACGTAACGCTGCAAAGATTTGACGTCTTTGTAGTCGAAGTAAATAGCACCGGTTGTTTCCCTAGTAATTTTGCTTCCCATATTATCTCTCCCCTTCTTCGTTTCGGTCGTTACGACTTGGACGTTCTGTACGTTCTGGTTTTTCGTCAGCGTCTGGATTCTTTCGCTTTGCACGGAAGGTTGCTGCTTTTGTTGCTGCTTTTTCGTCTTCTTTGACGATCAAGAAACGGATGACTTCGTCGGTGATGTTCAAAACTGACTCAATTTTTTGCACTGATGGTCCTTCGACACTTACCGTATAAAAAACATATACAGCGTGCTCGTGGCCTTTGACTGGATATGCAGTCTTGCGCTTGCCCCATAGCTCTTTGTTAGTAATCTCACCACCGTTATCGGTGACGATCTTGGTGACCTTTGCCTCTGCCTTTTCGATATCAATCTCAAGGTCAGGGTGATAAAGCACCGCTAGTTCGTAAGTACTCTTCATGAGAGTTGTACTCCTTTGGTTATAGCCCACGCGATTCCGCAAAGGATCCGCAAGCTGAGTTAATATGCACTTATTTTAGCTCATATTACCTCTGTAGTCAATATATCTCTAACATAACATTGCATATATCATATCTGTAGTATATAATACAGCTTAATCCAATTGTAGTTTGAGTTCTGCTCGCTATGTTTGGAAGGTGTTTAAAAAGAAGTTGTAAATAGTAGTCGCTTTCTGCGTCGGTATTGACGGTTACTTAATAATGACCATCACTACCGATGTGGAAAGGTGTATCAGAGCATTCCCCCGCAAGAGGGACTGCGTGTGGCCCGCCTAACGGCGTGTCTGCATCTCCCTTCGGGTGAGAACGATGGCTACCAGAAGCCCACCTTAGTCGGAGAACCGGTAACTAAACTGATTCAATTGACGCTGGGCTCTGGAAGGCTCTACGGAAAATTGTTTACCGGACGCTATCCCGCCGGACGGGCATGCGAACAGAAGCGGGTCCAGCCCAGGGGCTACACCGCTTAAGCGTCCATCAGGTTGATCGCCTGACACGCTTAATTGCTAGCCCAGGTGTCCTGGGTTATGCAAAGGGCAAAGTCCTGGAGGCTGGGGCGCTCGGCAACGGGTGAACCAGCCTCCGGGCAACATTCGCTGACTCTCAACAGGGTCACACACTCCCCGACGGCTTCCCGCCGCCGTTGGGTGTGGGATACTGCAAGATCCGCCGCTTGCACCCACCGGGTGATGGTCGGGGGCGAAAGTCCCCGTCCATACCTGGGCAACAACTTCAATTAAACCCAAATAGGCCACGAGAATCTCTCGTGGCCTAAAAAGATGCCAAAATTACCTTCATTTATACTTCGTCAGGCATGTCGTCATACACTTCACCAGAACCTGCAGGAACTCCAAATACATCACTCATGCTTGATACCAACACGTCTCGTGGCTTGGCACCATCAGCTGGCCCAACAATACCCCGCTCTTCCATTTCCTCGATAATACGAGCTGCACGTGAGTAGCCGATACGTAATCGACGTTGTAAGTAGCTCGTCGAAGCCTTACCGCCCTCTATGACTGCCTGTACGGCGTCACGGAACATGTCGTCCTCTGCATCAGATCCACCCGTAGAGCT
>JAYSUL010000053.1:0-8435 GCA_043719125.1 Candidatus Saccharimonadota bacterium
GCAAAACCGTGTTGTTCGAGCATGATTTTCTTGGCTGGGTTATCGGGCCCAAACTGCGGAACGGTTACAAATGCTCCACCTCGTCGAGTGCCATTAATAACCGTATCAGGAAATAGAAGATCGATGCCGTCGTGAGATAGTCGTGTTATATATCCGCCTTTAGGAGTTACTTCCCAGCTCATCTGCTTATACTCTAGAGATAATGGCTCCGTAGATCGACTCATTAAGTCATACTACATTGCGCGCATCACAGTAACCAAAAGCGACACAAAGATTTTCATCACCAAGAACAATAATCTAAACTTTAGTAACATGGAGCGTTATCAAATCTGTATCAAGATATACTACCCTGCCACGATACTTGCGAATAGCTAATATAGTATTACGGACGTATAGGGGCCCTAGATAAGACAAGTTCTGCGTATCTTTCACGAAGAGGCAGATAAAGCTCATGCAAGGAGCTTTTAGTGAGGTAGAAATTTACAGTGGTTGGATCGTTACGCTCTTGTTGCCTAATCCGCGCGCGAGCATAGTGACCGTGTGAGCGATTTTCAGCTGGAGAAATTTGTTCTATATGATGTGGGTTGCAGCATCGTGTGTAGTTGCACAAGTGGTTTCTCTCCATATTACTATCTATGACCCTTCCGGATGCTTCCCATACAAGATTGTGCGCAAGAACACTGCCACGCCTGAAACCGCGTGATATCTCACCTGTTTCCTTATCTACCTGGTCGGGTGCTTGGCGAGCATACATGACCCCATAACCATTTTTGATATTGGCGAGTCCATTGGTATTTGTTTCATAATAAAAACATTCCCAGCAACCTGTCACAGGATGGAATAGTATCTGAGACATAGGTGTAGGTGTGAGTGGCGAAGATTCAATGGGTACAAACGGAAAATTCAACCGTTGAAACTCTATAAAATTCTTGAGCGAAACGTCTACCGGCGGAAGTATATCTCCCCAAAGAGTTTCGATATCACCATTATCTAATTCTGTATACCAGTTCGGGTTTAACTCAACTTCACGTTTCATGTATTTACTGCTACCAAATTCCAAGTGAGAGTGTCGTGCATTGTAGCAGTCAGGATTACCACATATCGATATATCTGTAATGTCACCTGGATTGTTGTGAGAAAGAGTTCCCATTTCGAGGCATGCAATTTCGATAATTAGCTGAGCAGGTGTTTGATTGCCTCTGAGCCCGCCACTGACACAACCTAGTGCGTCTATCGATGATCTGCCTAATACTCGTGCTGTTTTAGCTAAGTTGCTGTTGATATAGTTGTTTTTATAGAGGACTGTTCTGTTCGCAATTATCCAATTGATCCGATCAATGTCTCGCACAGCGTCTAACTCTGCCACAGATCTAGGAAGTAGCCATAAATCTGTTTCAGGGGAAACTATATAAGAATCAGGCATTGGAGCAATAGATTCGACACGTAAACGAGAGCCGCCCGAAGACGGACTTGAAGAGTGGTGAAAACTCTTTCGTGTGTGAGCAGGTACGAGCCCAGGTAGCATTTACCTAGCATAGCAGTAAAAAAGTGCATAAACACAAGCGAGTTTCGTTGGTACCATATCGCACACATCAGAGTAGTCAAAAGCAACACAAAGATTTTCATCTTCTCGAACAATAAACTACACTTCCGTGGCAGTAAGCGTATTTCTAACACAGACTAAAAGCCGTAAATTAGCTCGTTTTGGCTTGGATCTTTCCGATTATCTTTCTGACAATACTTCTTGGAAATAACTTTGGCATAACGTATGCGTATAGCCACGTATGGCGACCATGCACTACGACAACTTTATTTTTTTGCATTGCCCTGTAGCCACACATTGCCACATCATACGCGGTAGGCAAATTACCTCTCATAACAGAACTATTTTCCATTTTTGCAGCTTTGGCAAAGCCAGTGTTTGTCGGTCCAGGACACAGTATTGTTACATGTACACCAGTGCCCCTTAACTCCTCGCTAAGTGCTTCGCTAAAGTTCAGTACGTAGGTTTTGGTGGCTCCATACACTGCATCGTGTGGTGATGGAGTAAACGACAGTATACTAGCAAGATTGAGGATATTGCCGGAACCTTGCAAAACCATTGCCTTGGCAGCGAGTTGGCTTAACCTAGTAAGCGATGTAATATTGAGACCTATCATCGAGCTAAGCATGCTAAAATCAGCATCAATTACGTTGGCTAGATCACCAAAACCTGCGTTGTTGATTAGAACATCAACTTTTCGTTTGCCGACTTTATCCCACAGCATATCAGCCGACAGTTCGATGCTTAAATCTACTATGACCACCTCGACCTTTATATCGTGTTTTGTACGTAGCTCATCTGCTACCGCATCGAGTACCTTGGCGTCACGTGATGCGATTATCAGATCGTACTTATCAGTAGCTAACAGTTTTGCAAATTCTAGACCGATACCGCTCGACGCTCCAGTGACAACTGCTAGTTTGTTCATAGCTCTATTGTACTGTAGTACACTTGTGATATGAATCCACCACTTGCTGAGGCTATGCGACCCTCTATTTTGTCTGAGGTAATCGGACAAGACGTATTAACGTCCAAAGAAAGCCTGCTCGGTAAGCTCTATGCCGAAAAATCGGTTGTATCTCTCATACTTTGGGGACCGCCTGGTACCGGTAAGACAACTATTGCTCGCATACTAGCTGAAAATTCGGACTCGGACTTTATAGAGCTATCTGCCGTAACGTCAGGGATTGCTGATGTACGTAAAGTAATTGAGCGAGCCGAAACCAACCAGCGACTAGCCACAAAAACAGTTCTGTTTGTTGACGAGATACATAGGTTTAACAAAGCTCAGCAAGATGCATTTTTGCCGCACATAGAAAAAGGGACATTAACACTTATAGGCGCAACAACCGAAAATCCAAGTTTTGAAGTTATAAATCCCCTGTTGTCACGAACGCGCGTAGTCGTATTACAAAAACTAGATACTGACTCAATCGCGTTGATACTGACAAAAGCGATTAAAAAGCTCGGATTGAAGACTAGTGTGATCAATATAGTTAACTTAAACTATATTGCTAAGCTGGCAGACGGCGATGCAAGGCGTGCATTAGGCATACTTGAAGTTAGTTTGACACTCGGCAAAAACAAAGTTACAAAAGAAGTAATATCTGAAGCAGCTCAAAAACCAATTGTTAGTTTTGATAAAAATGGCGAACAGCACTATGACCTGATCAGCGCATTTATCAAAAGTATGCGTGGTAGTGACGTCAATGCATCTTTGTACTACGCAGCACGGATACTTGCTGGGGGTGAAGACCCTAAGTTTTTGGCAAGACGTATGGTGATATTTGCCAGTGAAGATATAGGGATTGCCAGTAGTCCTGCCTTGAACCTAGCTGTCAGTACATTTCTATCGGTTGAGAGAATCGGTATGCCAGAATGTGAATATAATCTCTACCACTGCATCACTGTACTAGCACTCTCTAAAAAGTCACGCGAGACGACCAATGCGATGATCAAAGCCAAGCAAGCATCTTCCGAGCACGGGAATTTACCAGTACCACTGCATCTGCGAAACGCACCGACAAAACTTATGAAAGATCTAGGATACGGCAAAAACTACGAGTGGTCAGCTGATTTCAGACATCCGAAGGGTTTTCTGCCGGATGAGCTGATCGGTACTTCATTTTTTGAGTAACTGAACATTTGCATAAGGTTTTATAGGTAGCTTATACTTGCATATATGGATTTCGTAAAAATGTATCTACTTAGTTTTGGAAGTTTGCTTGCTCTGGATAGTTTATGGCTCGTTAAAGTTGCACCCAAATTTTACAAGAGCAATATTGGACATCTAATGGCGGAGAAGCCTAACCTTCTAGCCGCTGGACTATTTTATGTCATCTATATAGTCGGCCTAGTGGTATTTGTAGTGCAACCAGCAGTAGCAGACAAGTCGGTACTATACGCAGCAACACGCGGTGCTCTGTTTGGTCTTGTTGCCTATAGCACTTTTGATTTGACGGCCAATACTGTATTTAGAGATTGGCCAGTTAAAGTTACGGTCATCGACATGCTATGGGGAACTATTTTGACTGCAGGTGTTTGTAGTCTCGCAACTTGGCTATACCTACGGTTCATTGCCTAATCGTTTTGATTTGTTATGAATATAGCTGATACAATTGGTTAATGGCAGGCACAATTAAAACACTACCAACCAATGCGAGTGCGCTTGAGTTCATTAATGCAGTTGATAACGAAACAAAGCGCCAAGATAGTTTGAAGCTTTTAGAAACCTACGAACGAATAACCGGCGAGAAGCCCAAAATGTGGGGTACGAGTATCATAGGATTTGGGATGTACCACTACAAGTCTGAAAGAAGCCGTCAAGAGGGCGATTGGCCACTTGCTGGATTCTCACCAAGGAAACAGAATCTAACGCTATACGTCATGACCGGATTTACAGATTTCGGTGACCTACTTAAAGACCTAGGCAAACACAAGACCAGCGTGTCGTGCCTGTATATTAACAAACTTGAAGATATAGACATGAAAGTACTCGAAAATATCGTCAAAAAATCATATCTAGACTCCAAGAAAAACCTAACGTAGTAAAATAGATATATGAAACCTAAAATCGGTGCGATACATGAGCTACCAGATGACATGAAGAAAGAGCTTGCGAGTAGTGCGAGTTTACAGTCACATTGGGATAGTCTTACTGAGCTTACTAAGAATGAATGGATTTGCTGGGTGATAACCTGCAAGATGCAAGAAACTCGAGATAAGCACTTGGTACGCATGAAAGAAGATATGCTGAAGGGCAAACGCCGACCCTGCTGCTGGCCTGGCTGCCCACACCGCAGAAAAAACGCAGAAAAATGGTTTTCGAAAGGCGCCTTAGCAGCTGCAAAATCCCAAATGAAAGACGATATTTAACTTTACTGTTTCCCGGGTCTCGCACACTACTGATTAATTTCTTTGCCACTATGGTCACTTTATGGGATTAGTCACTAACTATATACAGATAAATAAAATAAACTAGATTACAGTTAAAATGAAGAACCCCCCAGCCACGAGGACTGGAGGGTCCATCATGCGATTGGGGGGTATCGCTATTGATCTGCCGACCATTCGATGGGCGGGCACTTCTTGCGAAGCCAGGGAAGGAAGAACTTGGAGTACATCAGGCCCATCAAGCAGATGACAAGAAATGCAGCTGCAATAATCCCACCCCAAATGCTAATTGTCTTAGCGTGATCAGAACCGTAGAGAAGATAAACTCCTACGACGGCCCCGATGCCCGCAAGCACTGTTATGGGCCGAACCGGCCACTTGTAGCGCTTGAACCCTTTCTTGCTTCGGCTGTCGGATAGAACATCTAACTTCATGATTCCATTCCAATAGCCCGCCTTTGGCTGGTATCCAAACAGCAGCGATACGACGTACACCACATGAAAGATGACTACCATCAGGCACATCGCAATTGCAATGATCAAGTAGAGAACCAATTTGAACCCGGCCAGAAACGGTGACGCCGGTACAAAGAACCACCAGTAAGGACATGCCTTCTTGGCGTCGGCTTTTCCCCAGTAGGCAAATTCAACTAGTCTCCTGTGCCATGAATTCGGGTTGAGATGTGTAAGTCTGTACTTCAAGTTGTTAAGCATTCTGTTCTTCCTCCTAGATCGAGACGATCAAACTACTATACAACATCTGAGCTACTGACGCAATATATGTATATGGTTATTGTACTAAATTAAGCCGCGGACTTCGACGACACTGAAAAGAAGTACAAGAGAAAATGTATTGAAGGAAAAAATCTACTAAACTTGAGGCCGGTGGTCACTAAGAGTAATCTTTCTACCTATGACAGGTATCTACCTGATTAGGCTGCAGCCTAGAAGGACATGATACGCACATTCTGGCAGCGATCCTGCCAACTGATTCTAGCCCTTCGATTATCAGATGACCTGAAGTCTCAACCTGAACAATGCCTGCTTCACATACCATAGTAAATTGATGAGTACGATACTGTGCAGGATACGGCGCATCAATATATGTTTCCTCAATTAGGATTTTGCAACCTTCTGGCTTCGACTTGAGAACAATTTCCATATATGCTCCGTAATTTTTTATAGTATAGCATATATTTTTACATTACGCGAGTCTGGACAGCACCGGATAGAGTTGTGTTATAGTCTGATATATACTATAGTATGTTTATTGTAGCTACGGGTGTTTAGTATGGCGCATTCAACATGATAATCGTGACGATTGCGCCATACTCAACTCAACAACCTGGAGGTTACAAATGAGTGGCAAAAGTACAGTAGTAGGAAGCGTGCTGATGATGGGTTTCGGCATGTGGATGAGCACATTCATCCTGTGGGCGTTGATCGGGATGTTCCTGGCGATTGTCTTCGGGATTGTTCTGGCCATATGCCTCATCGGTCTGATTGGATGGCTGATTGTTTCCTCGATACGAGGAGAAACAGTCAAGGAATCACGTATAGTGCTGGCACTCTTCGTTGGGATGGCTCTTGTGTCGCTGGTGCTCATTTTGATGATTCGTTCGTCAGGGCCCGCCGTACCTGAGCCGGGTCTTGGAGCGCTGCTGGTATTGGTGCTTCTCTTCTGGCTCTGGCTTGCTTCCTTCATGTTGACCCTTGATGGCATGGTCGTCATAATCAACGGCGACAAGCTGGATGCATCTAACGTTCTATGGATGACAACCTTTGTGCTGATGACATCATTGTTCGTCGGCTTCTGGGGAGCACCTGTAGCGTGACAGCCCACAACAAAATTACCCCGTTCCTCGGTGAGAGCCCCGCGCCCTCCCAAGGTGCGGGGTTTTCTCATTTATATCGATTCAATAAAGCACCGACGTCATGTACACGGTATCTACTCTACTTTGCTACCAAATCAATAGATTTTTTGATAGCTATTCTATGGAAATCATCCGGTTGGAACTCTTGGATGAGCTTTAAGTAGCGATCCTGAATAATCTGAGATATTTGGATACTAGTAAATACACATGGTCTTCACGATCTAACCCCGTATAGACAAAGAAATAAACAACGTCCTCAACAACTCCCCCGATCTATTCATACACTAGCTATGCGACATATGAGGAATCATAGGGCGAGACCCTTAAACCCTGTATCCATACTTTGCATGTGTCTAATATTCCGGTCTGAGTAAAAGCAACATGTAATCTTTAATACTATCTTGTAGTAATTGGAATTCAGAAAACTTCTTTTGCATTTTACTTTCAAAAAATAATGTTTTGAACAATTGCAATAAATCGAATAGTTCTTGATCATCAAACACATCTATGCGAACAATACTTCTCTCAAATCGCTTTATTTGTGGTGACCTGAACTTATCTAAGTCCGCGTTCCATTCGTAGAACCCGTAACTTATGCGATCGGGAGTGTAAATCAACCGGATCACCTTTGCCAGTGATTCGATTACAGCATACCTATATTTTAATGCCAATGTCGGGCGTGATCTAAATATTTGTTTAGTTGCTACTAAAAGCACCAGTAGAAATTCAAATATAACTTCTGTTTCGACATCTTGTACTAGCAAATATTTTTCGACAGTCTCTCTACTGGTTGTAAGTTTTCTCTCACTATTAGACGTAAAATTAGGCTTGCAGTACAATATTTTTTTCTCTGAAATATTTAGTATTTTGCTGGACCAACTCTCTGGAGTTATATAGACATCTAGATGAACAAGCCTGCCTTCGTATTCCAGAATATACACATACCCTATGCCTCCAAAATCAGGGACTATTGAGTCTATCCAGCCACGAGGGTATAAAAGTCTACCTATACTACCGATAAGTGTGTCTAAGATTTTTATCGTACTTTCAAATAAATTATCTTCAACGATTAGCAAGATATCCACATCCGACGCTCGGTCAGAAGTATGATTTGCAAAAGAACCACGTTGAATGATGTGAGTAATACCATCGACGGTTTTAGTTTTATCTACCAAGAGGGCGCATAGTTGCTCCTGAGGACGTGAATCTATAATATATCTATCAGGCACTATCTTTACCTTGCATAAATAACAGATTCTTTTTTTGCCATTCTTCAATCTTATCCTGCCAATCAGGTCCTAAGTTTTCGTAAACCCTCGTAATTAACTCGTGCGTAGAAATACCGGGTAATTGTGCCCTAAAGAATAATGCCTGTATTCCCTTCTCTGCCAAAGCTATGTCACCCATTTTTATTATAGCGGCAGCACGTTCAGATATTTTTTCTTGGTCGGCATACGTTAGCTTGGGGAGTTCCTGAATATTACCATTATCAAGGTATGGTTTATGGTGCGCGTTCAATATAGGACCCCGATAATCAATCATTAGATGGATCCTATCAACTTGACCTTCATTTGTGGCACCAGGGCATCTGTGGGCTATAAGGAATATAACTCAGCCTCATGGTGC
>JAYSUL010000054.1:0-27012 GCA_043719125.1 Candidatus Saccharimonadota bacterium
ACTTTTTATTAGTTTCCGCATGATGTTTGATCGACGAAATGGCCCAACAAGAATCGCAGCCTCTATACCAGAAGAGTTACTGAAAGGTGCTGGTATAGGCTTTTCAGATATTATAGATCTTGGAGAAGCACCTAAAGTAACCCCACAGTTGCTTAGTAGACCTGCTATTCAGGCCGATAGATTTATGCCGTCTGTTGATGTACAGGTGGTTACAACCGATCAAGTAACCGAACGATCATTCATGGGAGCATCGGTAGAGGGAAGGGTACGTGATACGAAGATCCAAATGCTTGGTGCCCATGTTCTGCCAATTTCCGAGTATGTCCAAGAGCAATGTTGGGAAGAGCCTGAGACGTTAGTGCATTTAAACTTTCATGGTTGGTTGCTCGAAGAATTTTCTCTTGCTGTGGCGCTGACTGCACAAAACGCAAGTGATATCAGTGAGTAGAGTGCAACTTTATTGGCAGTAAGTAGTCTGAACCTAAACTCGTAGGCTTGATCGTGGTTAAATAATCGTTACCTAGTGTTCCGAAATCATCCAATAGGGGCAGCCAATAAGCTTATGTTTAAAAAGACTTCTATATGGAAGTCTTTTTTCTGTTATGATTCACGTATGAGTTACGCCGCAAATAAGTCAGTACTTGAATTACACGTTCCAGACTTTGTGACTATAAAAGAATTTTATTGCGGGTTAGGCTTTAAGATCGTGTGGGAAAGAGAACCTGAAGATTTTAAGGGATATTTAGTGTTAGAACTTGACGGAAATATACTGTGCTTTTGGGCTCGAAATGAAAAAGTTTACGAACAAGAGTATTTTCGAAGGTTCAGCAAAGTTACTCCAAGGGGCTATGGTGTTGAGATAGTCATAATGGTTGATGATGTGGACGCATTTTATCGAAAACATATCGAAAAGTTAAATGTTGTAGAAGAACTCCAAAAAAGACCCTGGGGGCTTATAGACTTTCGTGCAGTAGATCCGGCAGGTTATTATCTGCGGTTTACCTCAGAGCATGATATTCTTGATCCTTCTAATGCAGTTGTATAGTTCTAAAATCATCCAATAGGGGCAGCCATAAGTATTTTCAAAAACTTCCATTACGGGAGTCTTATTTGATACTGCTTTTCAATGCTTTGTGACACTGCGCACAGACTTTATCAATACAAAACACTATGATCTAAGTACAAAAGGTGATTATTCACATAATGGAAGGGATTAATATGGCAGATGAAGAACATGAAATTCGTACCCAATCATCTCAAGTAGGTGATACCCAGGTAGAGAAACAGTCTATAAGTCATCGTAGTAACGATGAAAGCGTAGTAAAAGTTGAGAAAGTAGTCTATTTGATATACGGCGTACTCGCCGGGCTATTGGCTATTCGCTTTGTATTCTCGCTTCTCGGAGCTAATCGATCAAATGCTTTTGCTGACTTTATCTACACGATGACCGGTCCGATGGTGGCGCCGTTTAGGGGTTTATTTAATATTGATACGACATACGGTGTATCTAGATTTGATATCGAAAGCGTAGTGGCTGTAATTGTTTTTGGCCTAGTTGCCTGGATAGTAACTAAAGCCCTTGATCTAGGTAAAAAGAACGACGTAGAAATTTAACGTAAAAAAAGAAGGAGTTGTATGAATATATTAATCTGGATACTATTTGGAGCACTTGTCGGTTGGATTGCTTCTAAAATCATGAATACCGACTCCCAGCAGGGACCTATTGCCAATATTGTTGTAGGTATTGTCGGAGCCTTTATCGGCGGCTATGTTATGCAGTCAATAGGCGAAAGCGGTGTTACTGGATTTAATCTAGGTAGTTTAGTGGTAGCCGTACTCGGATCAATGGCCTTACTCGCTGCATATAAACTAGTTACAAAGCGATAGCGGTCAGCACGGAAAAGGTATGGCTAATATGAAAATTACTTTAACGGGGAGAAAGCTCCTATATATTGTGGCGACACTGGTAGTAATCGGTGTTGCCGGTTTGTTTATACGTAGCTACACTCAACGTGACAAGTATATTCATCAGGCTCCTACAGAGCTACCGACGCCTCCACTTAAAGAATTGGCTGAGAGACGAGGCATCCAAATAGGTTCATTCGCGTCTCTGAAATATTTACGAGAAAGGCCGTATAGTGATCTACTAAACACTCAATTTGAGTACTTGATTATAGATGGTGAGCCAAATTGGAGATTTGAGGACCATGAGCTACGACCAAGTATCGATACATTTGATTTCGCTGACCTAGATCATGTGTTTGAGTTTGCGGACGAAAATGATATGCCTGTACGTGTACAGCATTTATTATGGGGTGATGATAAGTGGTTGCCTGATTGGCTAAAAGACGGTAACTATACAAATGAGCAACTTACGGGCATCATCAAGAATCACATACAGACAGTCAGCGGGCGCTATAAGGGTAAAGTTCGTGAGTATACGGTAGTCAACGAAGCGTTCAGCCGCAAGCTAAAAACAGGCGGTAATCTTGATTGGTGGGGCGAACGTATGGGCGAGGGATATATCGACACAGCATTTATTACTGCCAAAGAGGCCGACCCAAATGCTATTTTGATACTCAACGACTTTGGTAATGAGACTGAAGGCGCGATATCCAATCTAATGTATGACTATATTAAAGGTGCCAAAGCGCGCGGAATTCCGATTGATGGTATCGGCATGCAGATGCACCTTGGGGGTGAGAGCGCTCCATCCAAAGAAGATGTAATGAAAAACATGAGGCGCTTTGCAGACCTAGGTGTGAAAGTGTACGTAACTGAATTTGATGTAAATATGCACGACGTAGATAAGAGTAAGGATGAAGAGGAACAGATTCAGGCCAATGTTTACGGAAGGATGCTCGGAGCATGTATAGAAGTTGGCCCAGAAATTTGCCCTAATTTTGGATATTTGGGACTGATCGATCGTCAAAGTTGGTATGGTGGAATCGGACTAAAAGATGCCGACCCATTGATGTTTGATGACGAGTACAACCCAAAACCCGCCTTTTTTGAGGTGCGTCGGGTACTACAGGAAAACCAATAGTTTTGATGTGGCCGACTTCACTTAAGTAGTGGTTCACTCAGCCCTCTTTACCTCATCGGGCACAGCATGATAAAGTCGATAACTCTTGAGTCTTTTGCGATTGTTTTTTATAGCGCCCGTACTCTGCGTGTTTTATCCCTCTATACTTTGGCTTCCAAGAGTGTTTTATTTGTAGCTCAATATGTTTGACTGGGCACGTGCGCTACACATCGAAATAAATCGATTATTGAAGTATTTTGCGGCACCGACAACCCACAGCTGGGGTGCATTGCCTGCTGGAGAGTAATCGTGGCTGGGGTCAATCAACTCTGGGAGAGTTTCGAGATAATCGACTATGCGTGCTGATATAGAGGCGGCTTCCTCAAGCCCATGTTTTGCTGCGGCTGAATTTAGTAATGCTTGCTCATGTGTCCATACGTATCGTGTGTGGTAGTCATCGTCGCTTTTACTGACTGGTATCCCTGATCGGTATCCCGCCCTGGTTTCTAGTTTGCGCATATATTGCTCAATACATAGCGAGTAACCTTCCGGTAGATCTGACGGTTCTATAAACAGCAGAGCGTGGAGTGAGTCACTGCTCGGTGCATCTATAACTATACCTTCACCATCGCGCGCGACGATAAAGTGATCTTTGTCCCAGAGTTGTTCGATACCGGTTCTCACCATGCTATCGCCGAGTTTTATAAGACTGGGCTTGTTTGTCACACGACCGATTACCCTCAGCGCATAGGCGTTTTGGAAATGTACGAGCGAGTAGATAATCGGGTACGTGGGCTCTTCGTAGGGTCCATTGAGAACTGAATCTTTCCAGTATGTGACGCGTACAGCGAAACTTGATGCTCCACATAGAGCAGGACTCTCGAAAAAAAGATTATCTTTTAGATGGGTGCGTATATATTTGAGTGCTAGACGTATCGAACGCTCGTACTTTGCAATTAGTTCGCTGTGGCCCTTGTCTAGTAGAGTGGCTATCGCAATCAGGTACATTGCTGTCGTATCGCATGCGTTATAAACTGTCGGGCGACCCCTCCATTGGCCACTAGGGAATTCGTGATGGATCTTACCGGGCTCTTCACCAGTTTCGCTATCTGACCTTTTCCCCTGATGCTCTGAGGAATACGCTACTTGGTCCAGAAGAGCACCAACATCTCCTGCGAGCAACCCATACAGTACACTATCTCGGGTAAAATTACTTTGATATCCTGGATATGCGGCGTGATATAAGGATGTACCCTTGACGCGCAATAAATCCAAGGCAGCTTGTGTTGTATCAGTTTTCGGACTTACGACTTTATGTCGTTCCTTTAGGAGGGGCATAGTTTTTTATCTTTTATATTTTTTAGTCGTTAATTTGAATATACTCCTTTAGCCTGGATGATGCAACTGAGATGGCAAAGGGTTGTCCGCTTGTAGCGTCAAAAGACGGTGCAGCCTGTGTTTACGAAGCTTTGCCAATGTAGATCAGTCGTTGATCATAGTAACCCGAGTTAAAGCAATGTGCTTGTACACTCACTAATTATTTCAAGAGATTTTGCTATCTGTAGTAGACTTAAGCTCAATGACCGGCCCAATAACCAAACATATTCAGGATATACGCCACGGTGACCGAATTCATCATCACTGGCACTATGTCTATAAAAGACACGGCAAAAAAGTCGGGAACATTAGCTCCAAACAAATAATGGTGGGGCAGATTATCGCCCTTAGTGGGTCATTAGTAGCTGGGTTTCTGCTAGAGTTAAATAAAGAGCACATCGCTGTATTTGCAGGGGCTCTACTGCTACTACCAGGCATTATCGACCTGTCAGCTTCTATTACAGGGGCGATGTGCGCTAAGATCAACCATAGGCTTGACTCTGAGTCTAGGGTTTCGAAGGTAGTTTTATCGAGTGTTGGCTTTTCATTCTTGCTCAGTGTTTTTTCTGGAGCGATCGTGGGGGTGACCGGTGGTCTGATCGGTGAATTGTTTTTCGGATCTACATTTTGGAAGATACTCGTACTTTGCGTTGTAGCTATGGTTACGGTCGGACTGTTAGTCTATCCACTTATGGCAGGCGTTACGGTACTAGTAAAGAAAATGGGCTTTGACCCAGATAATATCGTCGGGCCAGTTGAGACGGGCATAAGCGATGCGTTAATGGTACTAGTTGTATCGATACTTGTGAGGGCACTGGTATGAATGTGAGGCGTAGTGCGATAGTGCTTGTAATGGTTTCTGTTGGTGTTGCTAGCTCATTTAGCCTGATTGGGGGCTTAGGGATAGAGCTCGTGAATGAGTCGCTCTTGCCGATTGTACCTTTAGTAATTATCCTACCTGCTTTGAATAGTCTCGTGGGTGACTATGCAACACTCATCGCTGCACATGCCGGCGATAAGTCAGAAGCAAAGAATGGTAAAAAAAAGCTGTTAAAGGCAATGATTCCTTCCTTGGTTGTTAGCTGTCTATTTATTGTAGCTATGGGGCTATTACTTGGTCAGTTTAGGGGTTATGACCTCAACTTTGAATTTATCGCTAAGTTTGGCTCATTCGTTATTATTTCGATACTCGGGGTAGTCGCGGTTATGTTCGGCATAGCATTACTACTTGATATGGTGCTCAAAAACAAAAAGCTGAACCCAGATGACATACTGATCCCCATTATCACCACAATATCGGATATATTTATGCTCGGGCTGATTGCATTTGCTGCCAAGTTTTTGTTCTGAGTAGATCTTAGAAAGAACGACGACCAACACCACTCGCGCCAGTATCTTGCATGGTGCGGGCTTGGTTAACGCGGATCTTACGACCCATGAAGTCTTTACCGTTCAGCGCGGTCATTGCTTTTTGAGCTTCCTGGGCTCCTTCGATAGATATGAATGCTATCGATGTGGGTGTCTCGGCAGTAACATCAGACTGGATGTCTATGCTCATTACTTTTCCATGAGTCGAGAAAAGTTTGATAAGTTCCTCTTCGGATACATCACTATGTAGGCCTCCTACGTAGATTCTGGTTGCCATTTATTTGCTTCCTTCCTGGGAGAGATAACTTTACTTGCCTATAGTATACCACGTTTACCTCTATATATGGGTTGAGCGAAGCTTGCTGTTATACTATATATAGTAAAGTAAGGATCAATTCATATGAAAACAATCACAATCTACAGCACGGCTACTTGCGGGTTTTGTAAGATGCTCAAAAGTTATCTCATGAGTAAAGAGATACCTTTTGACGTCAAGATGGCAGATGAAGATCAGGCTATTGCCGAGGAGTTATACGAAAAAAGTGGCCAGCTTGGGGTACCTTTTACAATTATTACAGACGAGGATGGCACAGAGGAAAAGATATTAGGCTTTGATAGACCAAGGTTTGATGAAGTTCTCGGTTTAAATTAGACGATATGGTTGTGTACGAGGTTTAGCATTTCCTGGTAGTGTAGTGCCAGGAATACAAGATCAAAGATTATTATTCCAGGGAATATTACGAACTTCTCGATGAATTCACCCGTAACGATCCTCATCCTACGAATGGGTGGAAAGCCAAATTTGATCGGTATAGGGAGTAGCCATGGTACTCCTTCTCTAGTAAAGCTATCCATCACTAGGTGTGAGATCATACCGATAATAAATGCCCAAAACACGTAGCCCATATTTAGAGTCGGAAATAGCGGGCTTATAAAGCCTAGGCCTAATCTTACTAGCCACCCCATAAGGAACACTCCGATAATAGAATGGGTTAGAAACCGATGGCCACCAAGCATTTTTGATATGATTTTACCGAAATATCCGGCAACTGGTAGATTGCGCCAAAATGGTGCTGTCGGTTGATCTATGTCGGGTGCTATACCGCCAAGCTGATTGGCCAGTAGACATGCAGCGGCTGTGCCTAGAGATACTGTAGGGGTTGTCGGTAGAAGTACTATTACACCAAATAGACCAGTAATAGCTGCTAAATCGTGCGTACGTGCAATCATTAAGGCACATTATAAACCAAATCATAAGCTTTATGCTTGATCTATGGGAATAGTTATGCTATAATTAGCTCATTGTAAAAATGAATCCGAGTTAGGTACTAGATATTAGTCTCGACTTCATTGAAGCAATCGATGCTAATAACTAATTACTGGACTCGAGATCAAATCCTCGTGGCACCGTACTGAACAGATAAGCGATATAGGCATGTTTTTCACACGCCCCAGGGATCCAAGTATGGATTCGGCTCGCTCAGAGAAATACCTATCTCACTCATCTGAATGTATGAAAATCACTAGACTTGTAAACGAATCCAAAGAAGGATACATTTATGACTTATAACAACTTTAGAAGTCGGTCTGCATTTGGCGGACCAAGCCGTACTAGCTCCGGCCCATCAGCTAGATACAACGGTCGCTCAATGCGCCCACCAGCTAAAAGAGGTCGCAAGAAGGAGTACATTGCTCCAGAACGATTTATTAAAGCTGCTCGCCCAGTCGAACAGGTAGAATACATACCAACTCATCAGTTTGCTGATTTTGCGGTCACACCTCTACTTCACGAAAACATTGTAAAAAAAGGCTTTACAACTCCATCACCAATCCAGGATCAAGCAATCCCTGAGGGCCTAAAAGGGCATGACATCATCGGTATAGCAAACACTGGTACGGGCAAGACAGTTGCTTTCGCGGTGCCTATGCTCGACAAGCTGATCGCTAATCCTGCTTCAAGTGCACTTGTAATGGCGCCTACTCGCGAGCTTGCTCAACAGATTCTAGACGAGTGTAAAATGCTCGCAAAGGGCAGTGGTCTTTTTGGAACGCTACTTATCGGTGGTGCACCAATGGGCCCACAGCTTAAGGATCTTAGCCATAAGCCATCAGTCGTTATCGGTACGCCAGGTCGTATCAAGGACCACATGGAGCGCGGTAGCCTCAGTCTTGCAAAGTTTGACGTCGTCGTTCTCGACGAGGTTGATCGTATGCTCGATATGGGATTTGTGAATGACATGAGGACTATTCTTGCTGAACTCGCTGAAGTTCGCCAGTCGTTCTTTTTCTCTGCTACTATGGACCCGAAGGTTCGATCACTCATCAATGACTTTTCAAAAGAGCCTATTATGATTTCGGTCAAAACTGGTGATACAAGTGATAACGTCGAACAAAATATCGTACGTGTAAATTCAGGTATGGAAAAAATCGAGAAACTGCACGATATCCTCAACGAGGAAGCTTCATCTCGAGTGCTAATCTTTGACGACACACAACGTTCGGTCGAGAAGCTCAGTAACGCGCTTGTAGATCGTGGCTTTAAAGCCGATTCTATCCACGGCGGAAAAAGCCAAGGACAGCGCCAAAGGGCACTAGATAAGTTCAAGAACAACCAGACAACTATCCTTGTGGCCACTGATGTTGCTGCACGTGGTATCGATGTGTCAGACATCACGCACGTCATCAACTTCTCAACACCACAGAGCTACTCCGACTATGTACACCGTATTGGTCGCGCTGGTCGTGCCGGTAAGACTGGCAAAGCCCTCACGTTCATCGAGCCGTAATCCTAGAAGACACTAGGTAAAATCATAAACATACCAGATATTTGTATATCCAAATAAGTGGTATGTTTTTTGATTCTTTGTCATTTTAGATTATCATTGACTCATGATACGCATACAGTTTGTAGCGAACTTCTTTTCTTTTGCCTAAGGGCATATATTTTTACACCTGATTTCTCTATACTAAATACAACCTAAACGGATATACCGATGAACTACACTTTTGACGATATAAAAAAAGCTTACGAGACGCTCCTGGGCGAAAAAGAATCTAAAACCTCTGCTCAATTATTGAAATCTCCTACGTTTGGTAATCTGTTTGCTCAGATAAAAACTATGCCTCCAGGACAAAGAGGTAAATTTGGACTGGAAGTTAACCAATTGAGAGTTGAGGTCCAATCATGGGAAACACAGGGCGCTGAAATAGCAATAGCTCCGGTTGACGTGACTGCCCCTTGGGACGTCAACACGCCCGAAGATAGACGCCCACGCTACCTGAGCCAGTCTGTAGGCAGTAAGCATGTACTAATGGCCGAGATTGAGCGAATTGCGGAGATATTTGAGCGTATGGGCTTTATGGTCGAAGATTCGCGTCAGATTGATGATGACTTTCATATGTTTGAGAGTTTGAATTTCCCAGAAGGACACCCAGCTCGGGACGACTGGGACACGTTCATGACTGATGATGGTTTGATTGCGCCAGCGCACACATCAACTATGCAAAATCGTGTGATGCGAAAGTATAAAGAAAAACTTGAAATAGGCGAACCGATTGCTGCAGTCGTTATAGGTAGGACGTTTCGCAACGAAGACCTAGACGCTCGACACGAACATACTTTCAACCAAGTAGAAGGCATATATATAGACCAAGGCATACAAGTAGGCCATCTAGTGGGCACCATGAAAACGTTCCTGGAAGATTATTTTGGTAAGTCCATCGAGGTGAAGATAACACCGTTCTATTTTCCGTTTACCGAACCTAGTTTCGAATTTAGCCTCACATGCCCTTTCTGTGCTCCAGAACGATCAGACTGCCCAGTATGTAGCGGTGAGCACTGGATTGAACTCATGGGCATGGGGATGATACACCCTAACGTGCTTAGTATGGCGGGCATAGACAGCGAAAAGTACACCGGATTTGCATGGGGTATGGGCGTCGAGCGGCTTGTCATGAACAAGCTAGGCATCGAAGACATTCGCCACTACAACTCAGGCAAGCTAGAGTTTTTGAGACAGTTTGGAGGCACGAAATGAAAGCTAGCTTAAGCACAATGAGGCTCATAGGCGGGACAGATAGAGATCTCTTAGAAATTGGAATTGATGAGCTAAAGAAGCTTGCCACTAATAGACTCGGTGGGCTTGAAGGAGTTATAGAGTACGGCAAGAGATTCGACGATATAGTAGTCGCAAAAATAGTTTCGTGTGTTGACCATCCTGACTCAGACCATCTACACGTTTGCATGATCGACGATGGGGGCGCAACTAAAGACGTTGAGCGAAATAATGATGGTTTGGTCCAGGTGGTTTGTGGTGCTCCAAATGCCCGAGAAGGTATATCAGTGGCATGGCTACCACCAGGTGCAACTGTACCGAAGTCACTAGATGAGGCAGAGCCATTCGTGCTCGGTACGCGCGAAATTCGTGGCCAGGTAAGTAACGGTATGCTAGCGAGCCCCAGTGAACTTGGGTTATTCGAAAACCACGACGGTATTTTAGAAATAAACGAGTCTGAGGCCGGTACAGATCTCATGAAACCCGGAACAGAGTTTAAAAAACTCTACGGGCTTGACGATGTACTGCTAGATTTTGAAAACAAGATGTTTACTCATCGTCCTGATTGCTTCGGCCAAATTGGTCTTGCTCGTGAGCTAGCGGCGATTCAGGGTATGAAGTATCAGAGCCCGGAATGGTACTGGAAAATTCCTCAATTTGAATCTGTGGGCAATACAAAAATTAGCGTCTTTAACGATGTAGACTCCCAGGTGCCACGCATCATGGCTGTGGCTATGACGAACGTGAAGGTCGGTGAAAGCCCAACGTGGTTGAAGTCGTTTATTGTGCGTATGGGCGGTAAGCCTGTTAATAACGTGGTTGATGTATCTAATTACATTATGCACCTGACAGGCCAGCCGACCCATGCTTACGATTTGAAAAAACTTGACAATGCAACAATTGGGGCGCGTATGGCTAATGAGGGTGAGCAGATTAACTTGCTCAACGGCAAGTCCGTGACTCTGACAACCGACGATATCGTAATCGCAGACGGTAAAGGCCCTGTCGGTATAGCTGGTGTGATGGGTGGTGCAGATAGTGAAGTGGACGATACTACTACTGACGTATTGCTCGAAGTGGCATCCTTTGACATGTATTCTATCCGAAGGTCTTCGATGCGACATGGACTATTTACCGATGCAGTGACAAGATTTAGTAAGGGCCAGTCCCCACTTCAGAATGATCGTGTACTGGCAAAGTTTATGGAAGTACTTACGGATGTTGTTGGCGCTAAACAATCCAGCGAAGTTGTCGACTACCAGTCTGATACGACTGCCACACAGTACGATAGACAGTACATCTACGAGTCGGTGCAAGTTAATGCTGAGTTTATAAACTCGCGCTTAGGAACTAACCTATCTGCTGATGACATATCTCAAATACTCCGAAATGTTCAAGCGGCTGTTCATGACGTAGACAATGGCATGGAGGTTACTCTACCGTTTTGGCGAACGGATATTGAACTTAAAGAAGACATTGTTGAAGAAGTTGGTAGATTATATGGATTTGACCAACTTGATTTAAAGTTGCCACAAAGAAGCATAAAACCTGCAGCCAAAAATGAGCTAAATGAGTATAAAACGAACCTGCGAAATGCACTCGCAAGCTGTGGTGCTAACGAGGTGCTGAGCTATAGCTTTGTGCATGGTGATACACTGCGAAAAATGGGTATTGAAGACGTCGATAAGTGGTGTTACCACATTCGTAACGCCCTTAGTCCAGATCTGCAGTATTATCGACCGAGTATGATGCCAAGTCTACTTACCAAAGTACAGCAAAATTTACGCAGTGATATGGTACGAAGTGACGACAACGAATTCGCACTATTTGAAATAGGTAAAGTACACGTAAAAGACCATGTATCGATAGAATCTGACGCAACTGATCCTAGAGATGAAAAGCAGGCACTCCCAGACGAAATGGAGCGGCTTGTACTACTTTTTGCAGCTGATGAAAAAACAGCTGGGCGCAAGTATCATGGTTCGGCGATCTACCAGGCGAAACAGTACCTATTGGCATTTGTGAGTGGCCCAGTTGACTTTGCTCCGCTAGAATCAAATGAGTACCCGATTACTGCACCATATGAAAAAGCTCACTCAGCAACCATCTCGATCAACGGCCAGATCCTAGGTGTAGTTGGTGAATTCCGTAGTTCAGTCAGAAAAGCCTTTAAACTACCTGATTACTGTGCCGGGTTTGAGCTTGACCTTACACTGCTAAGGGCAAATATGGTCGAAACTGGCTATAGTCCAATCGGCACCTTCCCAAAAACTCAAGCAGACATCACATTGGCTGTGGACCAAAAAGTGCCATTTGCAGATTTACTAGGCTGCTTACGTGGTCAGCTTACGACAGAGCAATCCGAACATGGCTACCAATACCGTGTATCTCCACGCAATATCTACCAGGCAGAAGGCGCCAATAAGGTACATTACACATTCCGTGTCTGGCTCTGGCACCCTAATAAAACACTCAAAACAGAAGAAGTAAACGCTGTTACGGATCGTCTTGCAGATAAATCCAAATGTGAGCTGAAAGCCGAAAGGGTTTAAATGGACGATGAAAAATGGATGCAAGAAGCCATAAAAGCAGCAATAGCATCAGGCGAAAAATATGGCCATTCTGTAGGGTCGGTGATAATGCGAGAGGACGGCAGGATGGTAATGAGTGCAATGAGTATTAACAACAATATGCATGCAGAACTTGGCTGTATACAGGCGTTACTCCGTCAAACAGGACGCAGAACACTTGATGGCTGTACGCTCTATTCAACTCAAGAGCCATGCTCGATGTGTTTCGGATCTATGCTTTATGCCAACATGGAAAGAGTAGTATTTGGTGCATATGCGGGCGATATGCCACCTGGAAACGACTATGAGAGTAAAGATTACTCGGTTGAAAAACTAGCAAAGCAATATGTAAGGTTTGATGGAGGTAAAGTATCCGTACTCGGTGGTGTGCTGCGAGAGGAATGTCAATCCCTCACGAACGATCATGCGTATTGGACTAAGATAGGGTCTTTGAAAGAAAAGGTGCAGTAATGAATTATCTTGAAAAGAAGACTGTCTTGATTACTGGCGGTACGAGTGGGTTGGGACTTTCGATGGCAATAAAACTATCCGATATGGCAAACAAGGTTATCGCTACAGGTAGGGATAAGAAGCTATTATCTAAGCTCTCCACGATGTATAAAAATATCGAATTCATATCATTAGAATTAACAGATGTAGAAAGTCGAGCATCTATAATTAATCGTATGAGCAATGAAGGTGACTTAGTATTTGTGGATAATGCGGCTATATGGCTAGAGGGTTCTGTGGGTGATGCTAAGGATGAAGACATTGAGTCTGTGATAGCGGTGAACTTAACCACCCACCTCCAGCTGGTTAATAAAGTTGTTGCAGTACTAAAAACACGTAGTAGAGGGCACATACTGTTTATTGATTCTGTTGCGGGACTTGATCAGACAGCTGGTTACGCATTTTATGGCGCAAGTAAATTCGGCATTCGAGGCTTTGCCTTGGCATTGAAGCACGAGTTAAAGGACCACAATATCAAAGTATCGGCAATATACCCAGGAGGAATGACCACCGAATTATTCAAGAAAGCTGGGGTATCTGCCGATCATGAAGCGTGGATGATGAATCACGAAGATGTTGCAGATATAGCGATTACTATGATCAATCAGCCGGACAATGTTATTGTGGATGAGCTAGTCGTAAGGAACTTTCCACATAATATAGGATAATATGAAAAACCTTGTGTTAATCCGGCATTCAAAAACTATATTCGAGAAAGACGTGCCGGCTGTGCAGTGGATACTGAGTGACGGCGGACAGGTGTCTGCCAGTAAGATGGCGACACTTGATTTAGTCGCCAGCCTCGATATGCTGTACTGTAGTGATCAAACCAAAGCCCTCGAAACTGCGGTTTTGCTCGCACGCCCACACAGGCACCCTATCAGAGTTATGCACGAGCTTACTGAGCTTACCTCTATTACTAAGAAGTACTTTGACCCGTACGAAGAAACAGTGCTTGCGCTATATACGGGCAAAATTGAGAACATTAATGGAGGAGAATCATTGGCTGAGGGGCTGGCCAGATTCATTACTGCAATACAAAAGATAGCTGATGAAACGCCTGACATGGAGAATGTTGCTGTGGTTGCTCATGCAAATATACTGAGCATTTTTGCTTCACAATATGACGGTAGAACTGCTTATGAGCTACACGAAGTTATACAGATGCCTGATATAGCTGTAATAGATTGGGACACAAAGAAGTTTTCTACTAAGTTTGGAAGCAACAATGATTAAAAATATATGTTTTGATCTAGATGGAGTACTTTTTGCGCCAACATGTTTTAAGAACTTTAAAGCTAAGGTTATAGAGCTAAAGGGCAACTCTAATAACATCGATGAGGTTTTCCACGGGCCCAAAATGGACGGTTTTAAGCGCGGGAAGGTAGTAGAGAGTGATTTCTGGATTTATGCCGACGCAGAACTGGACCTGAATCTTGGGATTGATGGATATTACGAGCTACTTAAAGAATCATATGTGTTACAGCCAGAAGTGGTAGCTTTAATTAATGAACTCAGAGCCAATGGTAAAAGTATTAGCATCTGTACAAATAACTTTGAGACACGGATCCGTGCCGCACACGAGGCAACAGGATTTCTTGATCTCATAGATATACCTATAGTTTCCTGCGCAATTGGCAGCCTCAAGCCAGAACAGCGAATATATCAGGAACTGATAGATAGATCTGGCTGTGCCCCAAGCGAGATATTCTACAGCGACGATAATGAGGACAAGTTGCAAGGTGCCAAAGATCTGGGTATCTACTGCGAAGTAGCGCATGATTTAGGCGATCTTTTTAAAAAGATCAGAAGTTTATAAGTAATGAATAGGAATATAAAGCTCATTTCGCTGGGTTCCTTTTTTACGGGGCTAGGGTTCTTTAGGGCGGTATTTTCTTTGTATTTCTTGTCCAAAGGAGTTGCGCTTGAGCATGTCGTATTCTCACAGGCTGTGTACTCGCTTTTGGTTACAATAAGTGAGGTACCGACTGGAGTAATTGGTGATAAGTTTGGGCACAGAACATCTGTATTGATCGGCAAGTTACTGCTATGTATACCGTATGTCCTATATATATTTTCTCCTACCATCGTCGGGCTATATCTGTCATTTCTATTTTTTGGAATCGGAGACTCACTTGTAAGTGGTAGTGAGGAAGCTCAGATTCACAGCAACTCTGAAAAAGGTAGCTTCAAGAAAAATCTATCGAGAGTTATGCCAAACGATATCTTTGGCGGTGTGGTCGGTACTGCCGTCGCAAGTATTACCTATGCGCTACTCGGGTCAGGGGCATTTGTTATACTTCTAGCCCTGAACGCGTCGACTAGATTCCTGTCTGCAGTAACAACGTACTTCACCGACAAGAGTACAAGGCACTACAACAATAAAGACAGCCATATGATCGATATAATGAAAGTTGGGCTGAGGCATATTAGAAAAAGTACAATTCTCCGGAATCTGACGATAGTCAAAATGCTCACAGTATCTGCTCAGTATGTTGTGTATGGGCTTTACGCCCCATACTTTGAAGAGGCTGGGGTATCTAAGGTCTTTATTGGTTTAGTACTAACTTTTGGGCTGATCACTAATGGTTTAATTATGCGCTACCTACATGTGCTAGATAGATTTGTGTCGCTTGATAAGATTGTACTGATCCTACCGGCAGTTATGGGCATAACGTATGGGGTATTTAGTGTCGTACATAACCCATGGTTACTGGTCGGTATCTTTATACTTCTGCAGGCACAATTTGATCTACTGGGGCCGTTCCTATCGGATTATGTGAACCATGAAACTGGTGATGACATACGTGCTACGGTAATCTCGGGCATGTCCATGGTTTCTACGATAGCAAATGTAGTGTCCAAGTTGGTTTTGGGGCTAATGGTTGCCCTGGGTGGAGCGGTGGCAGTCTTTCGTTTTCAGGCCGTTTACTTAAGTGTCGGTGCGGTTGTTTCGTGGTGGCTACTCAGACGATGTGGTTGTGTCTATATTTTGCCTAGAGCTCAAAAGAATGTAGAATGACTTCATGACAAAAGATCCTGTTCTTCATCAGTATTTCTATTGTAGGTAAACTTCACCTATACTAATAACTATTGATACGAAAAGGAATAACATGACTCTCTCTGAAGAACTACAGTGGCGCGGATTTTTGAACCAGACGACATTTGACGACATAAAAGAACTTGATACAGAGAAACGCACATTTTACATGGGCTTTGATGCTTCTGCTGACTCTCAAACTGTCGGCAACTTGGCAGCCATGATGTTTATTTGGACATTTATACGGCATGGATACGACCCGATCATCCTAACGGGTGGCTCAACAAGTCTTGTCGGCGACCCGGGAGGAAAAACAGAGGAAAGACTTTTGCAGGCAGAGGAGACCATAGCTCACAATACTGAGTGTGCCAAAAAGCAGATAGAAAAAGTTTTTGCAGGGCAACAATTTCGGATGGTTAATAATCTCGACTGGACCCGTGACATCAAAGTCCTCGATTTTCTCCGTGATATCGGCAAGAATTTCTCCATTACTAATATGATACAGCGTGATTTTGTTTCTGATCGTATCGGAGATGGTGGTACGGGTTTAAGTTTTGCAGAGTTTAGCTACACACTTCTTCAGGGTTACGATTTCCTCCACCTCTTCGATACCTTTGGCTGTACACTACAACTTGGCGGCTCAGATCAATGGGGCAATTGCCTTAGCGGGGTCGAACTGATCCGAAAAATGCGAGGTGAAGAGGTGCACACTGTTACATTGAATCTTATCGTCGACAAAACCACTGGGCGAAAATTTGGCAAAAGTGAAGGTGGGGCAATTTGGCTAGACGCTACTAAAACTAGTCCATTTAAGTTTTACCAGTTTTGGCTCAACGCTGGAGATGAAGATGCGATAGATTACCTCAAGACTTTTACATTACTGGATAGAAAAGCTATTTATACTCTAGCAGAAGAAATGCAGACTAATGCCGCAAGTCGTCCAGCTCAAAAAACGCTTGCCTATGAAGTTACAAAAATAGTGCACGGTGAAGATCGAGCGGATAGTGTGAAGCGTATTAGCGAGGCACTGTTTGGGGTTGAGGGATATGAAACCCTAAAGCCAAGTGACTTTAACGAGCTGGAGAACGAACTTGTTACTTTGGAAGTCACAAATGGTGCGAGCTTACTCGACTTCATGTGCGAAGCGAAACTTGCTAACTCAAAGACAGAAGCGAGGAGATTCCTCGGTGATAATGCGGTTTATTTGAATGGATCCCAATTGCCTCTCGATCAAATGGAATTTACTGAACATGACTTTATCCACGGCTACTCAATTGTAAAACGTGGGAAAAATACTGTCGCACTCGCTAAGCTTAAGGCATGAACTTTGTAAATTTATTTCCTAGCAAGTTTAAGCTAGTGCTGTTGTCGTCGTTTTTTGGAGGTTTCGCGCCAATAACGGCGCTTTATGCAATCCTTTTTGAATCGTCACTAGGATTTAGCATCGAAACTATTTCGCTACTATTCGCATTTTGGGCTGGAGCGTATGTGCTATGTGAAATCCCGACCGGCGTACTGGCAGATTATTTTTCGAGAAAACTCACAATTGGTATTGGTTTGATTCTACGAGGCATCGGTTTTGGCATATGGGCGATATGGCCCACTGTCTGGGGTGTGGCGATCGGCTTTGCGCTATGGGCGTTTTCGATTGCTTGCTGGTCTGGAGCTGAAGAAGCGCTACTGCATGATGAACTTGGCTCAATTGGCAAGGAGAGTCTATACCCTAGACTTTCGGGACTCAAGGAATCAATATTTTTAAGTGGTAGTGTAGTGGGTTATATAATGGCGAGCATACTACAGCCGTATGGGTTTACGCTACTATGCGTGGTTAGTGCTATAAGCTCTGCTATATCCGGGGTTATCTATATAAGTTTTCAGGAGGTACCAAGAAAGAAACATGAAACTTACCTTGGGACACTCAAAGCATCATTGGTGATATTTTTTAGATCTAAAATTCTCATCAGTTCTGGAGTATTGCTCGTAATCGTCCATCAAATAATTGGAGTATTGGAAGAATATCAACCTCGTGTCTTTGGCTCCATGGGATCTTCGCTATCGTCTGTAGCTATCCTCGTAGCGATCACAAATGTTATAAGTGCACTTCTGATATCAAGAATCGATAAGTTTGGGATCGGCAATATTCGGAAGAAAGTGCTGGTCGCACTTGCACTTTGCATACTGTATGCTTTTGGCCTATATGTCTCAGGTGCCATCGGGATTATACTTGTCGTTGTTTTCAATTCGGGCTTCTTGGTGCTACGTATGTTATTCGTACAGTCTCTGATGAAGCATACAGGGTCAAAAGAAAAAGCTACTATCGGTTCGATACCTGGGTTTATGGGCGGAATTATAGGAATAGGCATGTTTGCGATAGTAGGATTCACGTCTGGCAGATACGGACAATCTCTATCGCTTGGGATATATACAGTTTCACTCGGTGTATTACTGGTGGGCTATTATTTTTCGGCAAGGTCTAGGCTCACTGATTAAGAAAACCCCGAGAAGAGTTCTCGGTGTTTTTGGCTAGTATAACGCAGCAATTAAGTGTCGCTTCGAGGGTTTTAGCCTCTCATATCACCCCTCATACCTCTATCTCGATGGCCTCCTATGCCGGAGTCCTTGAGTGTAGTACGCACCTTCTCGAGATCAATATTTTGTTCTTTTGCCATGCTTCAAACTCAGTTTTTTCTGCTTCTCTATGAGTTTTTCGCTCTTCTGAGCTAGCGTCAGGGTTTGCGGTGCGCCATGTTTTCATTTCGTCTCGTTGTTCCTGTTTTTTAGTCTGGAGTACGGTGACTTGTTCGTCGCTAAAACCTGCTGATCTCAAGGCCTCTGCCACTTTTGACTGCATTTCGGCATGACGGGCTTCGCGCTTTTCGCTCATAAACGCACTGACCTCGTCTTTATTTAGGCTGAATCGAGTAGCAAGATTTTCGGCAATATTCTCCTGCATACCTTGGCCATTATTGCTCATTGCCATCGCGCTGCCTGCTAGCCCTAGCGTTGGTAGCGCCAAAGCAGTTGCTACTAGTAATTTCTTTTTCATAATTTCTCCTTTTGTTGCCGCTCTATTTAATGGCGACTATTGACTATAGTACGGGCACTTTGTAAAGGACTCCTGAAAAAAGTAAAAATATTTTTCAGAATACTTTCAGGTAGAACAGTATACTAATAAGTATGAGAGTCTTAGTTATAGAAGATGAGTATAAAATTGCAAATGCTCTAAAGCGTGGATTAACTGCTGAAGGCTACGCAGTTGATGCTGTTTACAATGGTGATGATGGCTTGGCAAACGCATTGGAGTCGACCTATGATCTTATAGTTTGTGATCGTATGCTTCCGGGCGGTTACGATGGAATTGCTATCGTTAAAGCAATGCGTGCAGAAAATATCATGACACCACTTCTCATGCTTACGGCAAAGGATGCAATTTCCGATAGGGTAGCAGGACTTGATGCAGGAGCCGACGATTATTTGGTAAAACCCTTTGCGTTTGAGGAGTTGCTCGCTCGACTGCGTGCATTGATACGTAGTGGTCAGCAAAAGAGTGACTCACCAGTATTGGCATACAAGGAACTAGAGTTAAATTTAGTAACCAAAAAGGCAATACGTGAAGGTGTTGAAATTAGTCTGTCACTCAAAGAATTTTCGTTACTCGATTACCTCATGAGAAACGCAGAGGTGGTTCTAACAAAACAGCAGATAATTGAACATGTTTGGGACTATGATGCAGATATACTCGAGAACAACGTTGAGGCTTTTATAGGTATGCTCAGAAAAAAGATTGATAAGCCGTTTAAACAGACAACATATATACAAACGATGCGAGGGTTTGGATATAAGCTAGAAAGTGATACATGAGAGATCTTTTTTCAACAGCACTAGCCAGGCTAACCGTACTATATGTAGCAGTTTTGGCGATTGTGTGTCTACTCTTTAGCGGATTTATATACACTCTTGCATCAAACGAAATTGATCGTACAAGCAGAAGGCAGGTCGTTGGATTTAGGAACCTACTTGGTAGATTTATAGTCGATGAGATAGAGTCTGAAAAGCTCCGAATCGGTGAGGCAGATGAATCCCGCTCTAGGCTTAGAACGAACCTATTTTTAGGTAATTTAGCTGTTATTGGTGCGGGAACCATACTTAGTTACTTCTTTGCTAAAAAAACACTCAAGCCTCTTGAAGAAGGGGTAAGATCTCAGGAAAGATTTACTTCAGATGCTTCACATGAGCTCCGTACGCCACTTGCGTCGATGCGTACAGAAATTGAAGTTGCACTTCGGGATAAAGACCTCAAGATCAAGGACGCAAAAGAGCTTCTAGAAAGCAATCTAGAAGAAGTAGAGACGCTACAGTCCCTAACCGATAATCTACTCTCGCTTGCGAGAAACCGTGAGCTTGGAGAGAGTAAAATTGAGGACATATCAAAGATAATCCAGATTATTATCAGGCGAAGCCTACCAAAGTTTAAAAAAGAAGGCATGACTTTGACGAGTGAAATTGCAAACAATATAAAAACCAGCACTAACAAAGAAGGACTTCAGCAAGTACTAAACATATTGCTTGAGAATTCAATGAAATATGCTGGTGAAGGTAAGGCCACTCGCGTAACTGTTTCTGCTCTTGAGGGCACAGTGTTTATAAAGGTATCTGATGATGGTATCGGCATATCAGCTGATAAAGTTGATCACATATTTGAACGCTTCTATAAAGTTGATACCTCACGTACTGGCTCGAAAGGTACGGGTCATGGTCTCGGACTTTCAATAGCTAAACAGCTAGTTAACGCGCTTCATGGAAAAATATATGCTTCAAGACCAAAAGTTGGCGGTGTGGAGTTTTCTATAGAACTACCAATTGTGGTGTAGAATGAGGGAATGAATACACTACACAAGAATGACGAGATGCCTGATTGGATCCCAAGGGCAACATTTACTGTAATAGCGTGCCTTTTATCGGTCGTCGCAGGGTTCTATATAATTAGGCAACTTCAGGATCTGTTAGCGTGGGTTATTATTGCACTATTTCTATCATTTGCGCTTGAACCTCTTACGAACAAACTTGAGAGACGGGGCTGGAAGCGTAGTACTGCAGCAGGGGTTATACTGGCGGGTACATTGGTTATATTTGCGGTGTTTGTCGGGTCAATGGTTCCGTTGGTGATATCTCAACTGCGTGAACTAATCCAAGATGCTCCGCGCTTCGTTAACGAAATAAGTAGCTTTGCAAAGAATCGTTTTGGCATAGAGCTATCGACGAATGATCTTGTGTCAAAACTTACGGATCTTGGCTCTACGTTTGGTGTTAGTGGTGGTAATGTTGCGAGCAATGTACTCGGTGTTGGCGGTCGACTTATAGGCGGAGTGTTTCAGTTACTTACAATTGCCCTTTTCACGTTCTACCTTGTCGTAGATGGACCAAAAGTACGCAAGAAAACGATGGCACTTATGCCGGCAAGACAACAGAAGATATTTCTTGAAACATGGGAAGTAGCTATCGAAAAAATGGGTGGCTACTTATACGTACGCTTAATACTCGCAGGGCTTACCTCACTGACCGCATTTATCGTAATGACAATCGTAAAAGTACCTTTCGCACTCCCACTAGCACTCTGGATGGGACTCATATCACAGTTTATACCCGTTATCGGCACATATATAGCCGCCGCCGTACCGCTGATGGTAGCACTACTAGAAAACCCCTGGAGTGCCCTCGTACTCGTTATATATGTCGTACTTTATCAACAAGTCGAAAATTATGTAATCGGGCCAAAACTAACAGCACGTACGATGCAACTCCACCCAGCAATCGCCATTGGAGCTGCAATTGCAGGAGGTAGTTTATATGGGCCGGTAGGCGCATTTTTGGCGTTACCTGCAGCAGCGATACTACAGGTTGTGGCGGCTTCATATATACGTAGGCACGAGATTATTGAGGATGACGGTGATCTACTCGGTATAAGGCGCAGTATAGAAAAAGTTTCTAAATAGTAAAACGTCATGGGTGTATACTAGTAACCGTGGGCATTTTAGCGCCATTAAGAATATAGAGGGGAAATATCTAGTGAATAAAGATCAGCAAGGTTTCTCGCTAATCATTGTTATCATACTGGTAGCTGTCGCAGTAGTTGGCAGCGGTGCGTACTACGCAGTAAAAAGAAATTCAGAACAAAGAGATTTTAAATTGGCTTCGTCAGAGATTGCAGAAGACGTCACAGCAAATGGTACGGCATTAAATGCGGTCATGGCGGCATCTGAACAAATTAACGCAGAGGTTATAGCAGAAGATGCAGCAATGAAAATTGAAGAGGATGCCTCTGAATTTAGTGATGATGAAATTGATGAATTAGGAAAGGTGTCAGATGAAGCGAATCTATAATTTTCTATTAGCAGTTACTTTGCTGAGTGCTTCGTTATACCCCGTACCAGTTATGGCACTTACGGATGAGGGTTCTACTGACGGACAAACTAGCTCAAAACAACGTGAAATTGAAGCATCGAGAGCTCAAAAGGCTTCAGAGTTGTCCGCAAAACTTGCGGATGTCTGTAAGCGTTACACGGAAACTAAATTGAGTAAAACTACTGATGATAAGCATAATGAATTTACTTCACGTCTATCGAAAAAAGGAACTGATCTAGGTGATAAGCGTGGCGAGTGGGATAGCAAGAGAAACGAAGCACGGACCATTGCGGATCAAAAGAGAGAAGAACATTATGCAAAACTTTTGGAAAGAGCTGTTACAGATGAACAGAAGCAGGCAGTAGAAGTATTTAAGCTGGCAGTAGAAAGGGCTGTATCGGATAGGCGTACCGCACAGGATACTGCTCGCCAAGCTTATCGTTCTGGTGTAGATGCAATTCTTGCAAATAGGAAGAGCACGCTAGAGGCAGAGTCAGGTGAATTCAAGCTTGCTGTTGAGGCAGCACTCGCAAAAGCAAAGACATCCTGCGAGAATGGTAGCCCCGTTGATACTGTGAAGTCGGCACTAAAGATGGACCTAGAGGCTGCTAAATCAGCTCTGAAGACTGCCAAAGACGAAAATGGTAAGGTCTCAGAAGATATACGTGCCCTTGTAGAGGTGAGAAAAACTGCAGTACAGTCTGCCAAAGAAACATTTGATACAGCTATGCAGGATGCTAAGTCGGCACTTGAGCTTGCTCTAGGCGTAGAGTCTTCAGAATCTAACGAATAGCGTTATCTGTTTCGGCAGTTTGCACATAGCCCCACTAACTCTACTTTATGAGATGTAAGGTCGTAGTCCGTGTCTTTAGCCATTGTCCTCAGTAATGTTTCTAGGCTTTCTTGCTCGACGTCGCTATGTCTACCGCAACTTGAACAGACAATATGGTGATGATGTGGCAGGAACTCCTCGCTCAGTTCAATTTTGTACTTAAATCCTTGAGGGATTCTATTGATGACACCAATAGATTCAAGCGTTGAGACGGTTCTGTAAATACTTGCGCGATCTGAAGCTTTACATCTATCAATAAGCTGCCTCATGGTTTGTAAGCCAAACGAGTAAAGGGCCTCAAATACTAACTTTCTCGGCAATGTAATGCTGAGATCGTTTTTCTTCAAGATGTTGACATACTTTATGACTGCATCATTCATGCTGATAATGGTATCAGTAATTGCAACAGAATTGCAATTAATTGCGAACAGCATTAGGATACATGTATGACAAATGCAACCATAGGACATATTATATTCTTTTCATTAATCGGTGGAGTTTTTTCGCTTATTGGGGGGTTAGTGCTACTACGTGGAAACGCAAAGTATCTTTCAAAATTTAGCACATATTCAGTGCCTTTCGCTGCAGGAGCACTTTTAGGAGCTGTATTCTTTGATCTACTCAAGGAAGGTCTAGAGCTTGCAGATACAGATACTGTTCTTATCTCTGTTCTAGCTGGTATAGTAGGCTTCTTTGCACTAGAGCGCTTGACGCACTGGTTTCACCATCATCATGAAGAAGACGTGGTTGTGAAAAAAAGTAGTCTACTTATTGTACTGGCCGATACATTTCATAATGCCCTTGATGGCGTGGCAATAGGCTCTAGCTTTTTGATTAGTGTGCCTACTGGTATTGTGACGACTATTGCAGTTGCTGCCCATGAAATACCGCAAGAAATTGGTGACTTTGGGGTTTTGCTCTCAAAGGGTATGAGTAAGAAACGAGTACTACTCGTAAACATACTAAGTGCGCTTTCTACCGTCGTTATGGCAGTCATCGTATTTCTTCTCGGTGATTCAGAAGCGTTGCCACTTGGAGTATTATTTGGGGTCAGTGCTGGATTTCTGCTCTATGTAGCATCAAGCGACCTGATACCGACCATACACGAGAAACCATCAGTTAGGGGCAGGGTAGACAAGCAACTGGTTCTATTGCTACTAGGTGTAGCGGTGGTCTGGTCTGCAGTAACGATTGCACATAAATATATTGATACAGGTGATCACAGTGATGAAAAAACTTGCGTAAGTTACTATGATAAAGATGGCCAACATCTACTCTATGAAGATTGTGCTGTAGATGATAGTACTCACTAGTAGTAGAATAGATAGATGACAGAAATACTCATTGGGCTCGGACTATTGAATACCGTAATGCTCTTTATGATCCTTCAGAAAAAGGCCGGTACTTCTGACAAAACACTACGCGATGAAATGTCCATGAATCGTAAGGAAATAAGCTCACAACTAAAAGAGGTAAGTGATTCGCTCGATAAGCGTATAGCGAGTGTACAACAGGGCCAACTTGACGGTATACGTAATATGACTGAGGTTGTAGAGAAGAAACTAACTCTGCTACAGCAAGATAACTCAGATAAACTTGAGAAAATGCGAGCAACAGTCGACGAAAAGCTACAGAGTACGCTCGAAAAAAGACTTGGCGAAAGCTTTAAAATGGTTAGTGATCGTTTAGAACAAGTCCACAAAGGTCTAGGGGAGATGCAGGGACTCGCGGTAGAAGTTGGTAGTTTTAAAAGCCTCATGACAGGCATAAAAACCCGTGGCACTTGGGGTGAGGTCCAGCTAGAGAGTTTGCTCGAGCAAGTATTCATAAAAGACCATTACGAAAAACAGGTAACTGTATCTGACAGAGCACGAGAGGTAGTCGATTTTGCGATCAAGCTTCCCGACAAGAGTTCTGAAAGAGGCTTTATCTATTTGCCGATAGACGCGAAGTTTCCGCTAGAAGACTATCAGCGTCTTGTAGCTGCGCAAGAAGCGGCAGATCCAATACTCGTCGAGCAGGCTGGTAAGGCACTTGCATCGCGGATAAAACTAGAAGCTAAAAGTATAAAAGAAAAGTATATATTTCCACCAGCAACAACTGACTTTGCAGTTCTCTATGTCCCTACTGAGGGACTATACGCAGAAATTTTAAGGTACCCTGGCCTCTTTGAGAGCTTGCAGAGTGAGTATCGCGTAACAGTTGCTGGTCCCACGACTATAGCTGCAATCCTGAGTAGCTATCAGCTCGGCTTTAGAACGCTTGCAATTGCCGAACAAACATCACATGTATGGGAAATGCTTACAACTATCAAGGGTGAATTTGGCAAATTTGGTGACTTACTAGAAAAAACAAAGGAAAAACTCGATCAGGCGTCACGTACTATTGATAGTGCAACAACTAAGTCGCGTACCATAGAGAAAAAGCTCTCAAAGATGGAACAGCTAGAATCAAAAACTGTAAAACTACTCGATGAGTAATCTACCTAAAATCAGAAGTGATATGACAATCGCCGAGCTACAGGCGTATATCGAACAGATGCTTGTAGAACGCGGTTTTAAGGGGCAATCGCTTTCTAGAACATTCTTGGGCTTGGTGGAAGAAGTAGGAGAACTAGCTGAAGTA
Organism: Candidatus Saccharimonadota bacterium; assembly: GCA_043719125.1. Taxonomy (GTDB): domain Bacteria; phylum Patescibacteriota; class Saccharimonadia; order Saccharimonadales; family JAGQMS01; genus JAGQMS01. The sequence continues at coordinate 25,805 of JAYSUL010000054.1, forward strand.
ATAAAGAATCTAGAAAAAAGTAATCGCGACAAAGGAAAGAAGTATGACCTTTCTGGGGAGATAGCTGACGTTATGATCTATGTATTAGACATTGCGAGTGAGTGCAAAATAGATATTGCAGAAGCTCTCGAGAAAAAAGAGTCAGAAAATAGACTGCGCAACTGGAAAGTCAAAAACTAGCTTTCTAATAGGTCGATTGTAAGGGCTGCGGTCCAGGAAAAATCAGCAGCACCGAGCGGATTGCCGTGGAGGGCGGAAAAGTACTCGTATGGGCCGTGAAGATTGACAAGTTCAATGCTTTTCTCGGTGAGTTGATCGGCTTCATCTTTGAACCCGTAGCGTCTAAGTCCGTCTATAAGGAGCCAGTTGGTATTTATCCATGTGGGACCTTGCCAGTATCGTTTTTCTTCAAAGTAATTGCTATTTATCGGTACGCTCGGAACCGGATGATTTAGTCCGAAACTCTTCCTGTCTTTTAGGCAGTCAACGATTCTCGCAGCTTGTTCCTTGCTTATAGCACCTGAGTATAAAGGTAGTAGTGATGATATGGTTGGTATACGGAGAAGCTCGTGTGTAATGAAGTCTCGTGAATAGAAAAAACCTTCCTGCTCGTCCCAGCATTTTTGCAATGCAGTCGCTTGTTTTTTCATTTTTTCTTCTAGTCCATCGGGTAATTTCATACGCGCTTCAGCATATAACTCTACGAGGATCTCATTATTGCGCGCCAGTATACTATTAAAGCCGATATCTTCTATACAAAAAAGTGATCGATGAAGTATCCGGGTAATATCGTAGTTTTTGCGCTTAAAACGACTTACCATATCAAATATCATGAGTGCTTCAGTGTTAGTGATGCGTTGACCTGGCGGTAGATACCTAGTATCGCGCCTAATAAGACTGACAATACCGTCTAGCCTAGTTTTTTCGATAAGTGCGAGCCACCATGGTTTGCTGTGTTCATGTAGCTGAATCATCCATGGTGGTGTATTGTCTAGCCCTGTCTCCCATGGATGTATCTGCAACGTTAGACCTTCTTCGTGTGGGTCTCGTTCAGTCATGAGCCATAGGTGGTAGTCAGCAATTTTTGGAAGAACTCTTTTGTAAAATTGCAGTCGTTTTGATTTTGTTAGTTTTTCACCGATTCTATGGGTTGCTTCGGCGAGGAGTGGAGGCTGTGTTATCCCTGATGTTGCTACGTTGTCGGGTGA
>JAYSUL010000055.1:0-2965 GCA_043719125.1 Candidatus Saccharimonadota bacterium
GATAATCTCGAGCGGTAATTTAACGTCACTTACTTCTACGGCACATAGTACCATATCACCGACCCATCGATTCTTGCCCGCCCACATCTCAGCAGCAAACATCATTTGCTTCTGCTTTTTAGGCGTTATATAGTCTAACCCACTACCATACTGATCACTACGTCGGTATTTAACCTCGATGAAGTAAACTGTACCTTTTTTAGACATGACAAGGTCTATTTCACATACTGGGGTACGCCAATTCTGATCGAGTAATTTATAGCCTTGCCTGCGTAGTTGTTTAGCAACATTGTTTTCTGCCTCCCGACCAACAGATGTTGTGCTCATAACATACATGATAAAACAACCCCCCAAAGTTTTGAAAGGTTGTTTTTATTAGTTTCGATTATTGTTTAGGCTGTTGGAGCGTCTTCGCGTCCAGCGAGAGCTTCGGCAATTTTAGCTTCTTCGGCGGCTTTTTCTTCAGCTTCTAAAGCCATCTTAGCTTCGTGCTCAGCTTCTTGGGCTGCTTTTACAGCTTCGATTTCTGCTTCTGCATGTTCGTCTCGTACTGAGTTGACTGATTCTTTGTCAAATGTAACTCCAGCTAGGCGAGTGCTCTTACCGCTACGTGCACGCATATAAGTAAGGAAGTTTCGGCGGACCTTGGTTCGCTTTGTTACTTCTACCTTGATAACGCTAGGTGCGTGGAGCATAAATGACTTTTCGACACCCACACCTGATGCAATTTTGCGCACCGTAACTGAGTTTGTCAGGCTACCCTTTCGAGTAACTCGAATACACATACCCTCAAACATCTGCACACGTTTTTTTGTACCTTCGACAATTTCCTGATAAACACGCACAGTGTCACCAGATTGAACGTCTACAACTTGAGACTTCATATACTTCGCTTGAATTTTGTTCGCTAGACTTTGCATCACTTTTATCTCTCTCTTAAAATAGTATTTAGACTTCCGCTGATTATACACGAGAGTGAAGGGTTTTGCAACAGAGGCGAAAGACTTTTGTGCCAGCTATTTATAGAGTAAGTTAAAAACACCTACACGCACTAGCCCTATGAGCTATACTTAAACTCATGGATATTTACCAACAAGCACTCGACGAACACAAACGTTTAAAAGGCAAGATTAGCATTTCCCTAAGAGCAACGCCAGATACAAAGGAAGCGCTCAGTACTTTTTATAGCCCCGGAGTTGCCGAAGTATCGCGTGTACTCGCTAAGGACCCATCGCTTCTAGGAACTTATACTTGGACAAACAACCTTGTAGCAGTCATATCTGATGGATCGGCCGTACTCGGGCTTGGAGACATAGGCCCAGAAGGTGCAATGCCAGTTATGGAAGGTAAAGCGATGCTATTCAAGCACTTTGGCGGTATCGACGCAGTGCCAATTATTCTCGACGTACATACAGTAGATGAAATTGTATCGGCAGTTAAGGCAATCGCAAAAAGCTTCGGTGGTATCAACCTCGAGGACATTTCTGCACCAAAGTGTTTTGAGGTCGAGGAAAGACTCAAAGAAGAGCTTGATATCCCCGTGATGCACGATGACCAGCACGGAACCGCAATTGTAGTACTCGCCGGGCTAATCAACGCAATGAAAGTAGTCAAAAAAGACTTACAAGGTTGCCGTATCGTACTCATTGGAGCAGGTGCAGCAGGTACTGCGATTGCAAGGCTACTGACTCTTTACGCACACCCAGAGATTATCGCAGTCGATTCAAAGGGGGTTATTACGAGTGATCGCACTGACTTAACGCAGGAGAAAGAGTTCCTTGCCGGCCTCAATCTATTATCACCGGGACGTGAATATAGTCTACAAGACGCCCTCACCGGGTCAGACATCGTCATTGGAGTATCCAAGGCGGGTATGTTGACCGCAGGAGACATCAAGCTCATGAACGATCAAGCAGTGGTATTCGGGCTCGCCAACCCCGAGCCAGAGATTATGCCCGATATTGCCAAAGCAGCAGGTGCGGCAGTTGTTGCAACTGGTAGATCTGACTTCCCAAATCAGGTAAATAACGTACTTGCGTTCCCGGGTATATTTAGGGGTGCGCTTGACCATGGGGTCAAGAAAATTACCGATGATCACAAATTGACTGCAGCAATAGCGATTGCTGGTATAGTTAAAAACCCTACAGCCGATATGGTTATCCCATCTCCGCTCGATCCAAATGTAGCCTCAGTAGTAGCGGCAGCTATACAATTTAGTCCTGTGAAATAATCGTAGCGATTTGATCGTCAAACAGCATTTGATCATGACAACCAAACTGGCCTACTATCGCGTCTGCCGATAGCGCATTTAGTCTATCACGATAATAGTCGTCTGTTTGACTATAGATAAACGTATCTGAACGTCCAATTGAGCTACTATCAAAACGTGATATGTTGCCATTGAAAAAGGGCTTGAGTACACTAACTGGATGCCTGGCTATCTCGAACGCAGAACTCGTGAGATATGTAAGGACATTTTTGACACCATATGTTTTAGCACTACGTAACATCCCGACCGTTTTTAAGATCGTTCTCCCAAATAATCTTTTCCGTGAAGTAGGTAGTGGTGGCGCCACTGCGTATACATCCATAACATCAACTCCCGACGCGTAAAGAGCCATATAACCAATGGAATGAGTAACCACTTTATCAGCCCCAGAAAGACTATCCTTGTATTCCAGAGGATTTCGAATCGCACTGGAGTAGGTATAGCCTTCAACTTCTGTGTCGACTCCATGGGCATTTTTTAATTGGCTTACGGCCAAACCAACAGCTTTTTTACCACTAGCAAAACCACCAGTGTACACGATTTTCATAAGTACTATTATACAATATTACTATAGTTATTACTATGCAGAACTACCCCGCAACCCTGTACACTTCTTCAAGACTTGTTTTGCCCTCTAGTGCCTTCAACACTCCATCTTGAAGCATGGTGAGCATCCTACCGTCTTCAACAGCTTTG
>JAYSUL010000056.1:0-8225 GCA_043719125.1 Candidatus Saccharimonadota bacterium
CGTCGCATGCATACGGTCGAATATTAAAGAGACCTTCGGCGCATATGCCGCTCATGCGGTGCGTGTAGTCTACGGCGGAAGCGTAAAACAGCATAATGCCCGAGCTTTTTTGGATACAAAGGGTGTCGACGGCTTACTCGTGGGCGGTGCTAGTCTTAATTATCAAGAGTTTGCAGGCATAGTAAATGCTGCATACCGCTCACTACATGGCATAAAGGCCTGAGATGGATATACCGATACTTAAAAAAAATACAGAAACCGAAGAAGCTCTCTCGTCAGATATTTCGGTGAAGGTAGCCTCAGCAGTAAAGTCTCCAGAACAAGAAATAGCTGCTGTGCCGGGCGTAGATGCCCCCAAAAATACCGTGGATAAAAATGAAGAGTCGAGGAAAAAGATCATTGAGCTTATATCGTCAAAAAAGTATCAGCTAGATATCAAGGAAAAACGGGCTAAGCCCTTACTGACACTCAGCATATTACCCAAACGGTCCAAAAAGTCTAAGAAAAAACAGACCGTATCTAAGAAGACAGAAAAAAAACCGCCCAAGAAGATAGAATCAAAAAAAGCAAAACTCATAAAACTCTGCATTATATTAGTAATGTGGGCTGGGTTCTATATCGCCCTTGATATGGGATTGATTGATATTGGCTGGAAACCGCCTTTTACAATTTTTGGTGAAAAACAAGCGAGCGAGGTATCTAGTTTTTCTGGTGGAGTAGCCAAATGACAGAAAGGTCTGCCACCGATCAAGGCGGATTTACCCTCATAGAGATTTTGATTGTAATAAGCATCATCTCTACGCTCAGCCTTATTGGTCTATCATCATCACGCAGGGCTATAAATAAGGCCAAGAATGCAAGTAAGATTTCGGCTATTGATAGTATCTCCAAATCATTCACAGCATACGTTATCGACAACGGAACTCTTCCAGCTCCACTAGAGACAGTACGCAGTGGCTTTGGATCATTTGTGGGCTGTGTGGGCAAGACTACTCAGAACGTTAACGCAAATGCACTAACAGACTGCGATCTAGCGACTGCTCCATACGAGGAAAACGCTGCACTCAATTCAGCCATAGTAACAGTTAATAAAACACTTCCCAATACGGACGATACGGGCGTAAGTTTTGGCGCCTCAGGCTCTTTTTGGGGTGCTACGCTCGTATATTTTGACAGCTCTAATACAACGAGACTCAATGGCGTCCAGAGAAGAATGTGGCTAAACTATGCCCTTCATGGATCTAATCAGACATGTGAGTCATTTGGTGGAGAAGTGGTCAATGGTGGTACACCGCCCAACTGGACTTCAACTAGTCCTACGAACAAGGGTATACAGTCAAATGGCAATACAATTTGCTATGTAGCGCTGACTCGAGAATTTGGTCGTTAAACACCCTGCCTTTAAGGTAAACTAGATAGATGTCAGATTTCCTCGATCCTTGGGCAGATGAAGTACCTGGCCCAAAGGTGCCAACCGATTTATTTTTATCACTAAATGACGAGCAGGCCCGGGCAGTTAAAACAACCGAAGGTCCTGTGCTGATTTTGGCTGGTGCAGGTTCCGGTAAGACAAAAACACTGACCCATAGAATTGCGCACATACTGGCAAGTAGGCTGGCCACGCCCTACAATATATTGGCAGTTACATTTACAAATAAAGCTGCTAAGGAAATGCGCGAACGAGTAGCCGAGCTAACGGGAAATAATGCTGCGTATCGTAACTTCATGCCGTTTATGGGGACATTCCACTCGATCTGCGTCCGCATACTTCGGCAAGACGGGGAGCATATTGGTCTTGATCCACGGTTTGTAATATTTGATGAGTCTGACCGTATGACACTGGTCAAGCAGTTGATGGCAAAAAGCTCAATAAATGACAAGCAGTATTCGGCGCGCTCGATACTTAGTATGATCAGTAGTGCAAAAAATGAACTTATTTCTCCAAGTGAGTATGCCTCAGTTGCGAATACTCCTCCTCAAAAAATAGCTGCTACTATTTATCCGCATTATGAACGCGCTCTTAGGGAGGCTCAGGCTCTAGATTTCGACGACTTGATTGGTAGGACGGTGCATATGCTGCAAACGCAGGAACCGATAAGAATTAAGTGGAAAGACCAATTTCAATACGTGATGATTGATGAGTATCAGGACACAAACGCGGCGCAATATAAGTTGGTAAAGCTCCTGACAAATGAGCATAATAACATCTGCGTTGTAGGAGACGACTGGCAGTCAATATACTCATGGCGTGGAGCAGACTTCCGCAATATATTAAACTTTGAAAAAGATTATCCTGATGCGGCGATCGTTAAGCTTGAGCAAAATTACCGTTCTACGAAGGCGATCCTGGATGCCGCTCACTCGGTGATCAGTAAGAATACCGAGCGAAGCGAAAAGAAGCTTTGGACTGATCAGGGCGATGGAAGAGCAGTGCACATTTTGCAGGTTATGAATGAGCGGGCAGAGGGAGAGGCTATCGCCCGAGCTATAATTAATACCACTGATTTGCGTGCCCGAAACTACAGGGACTACGCAGTTTTGTATCGAACAAACGCGCAGAGCCGTAGTCTAGAGGAGCAGTTTATGAGGCTAGGGCTTCCATATAAAATATATGGTGGGCTTAAGTTTTACGACCGCAAGGAAATTAAAGACATTATCGCGTATATGAGGCTGATATATCAGCCAGAGGATACGGCCAGTTTTGAGCGTATCGTCAATGTGCCATCTCGGGGGCTTGGAGATGTCTCGCTATCTCGATTTAGGGCATGGCGTGAAACTAACTCACTAAGTTTATTTGAGGCGCTTCAGACTGCCGGGAGTTGTGACGATATCACACCAAAAGCAAGGCAGGGATTTGTTGAGCTCGGTGATATCGTTGCGAGCTTTAGGGCTGAGCTTGATGGTATGCAAGTTACTCAACTACTCGAGTTACTGATCAAACGTATTAGCTATCTTCGGTATCTTGATGATGGGAGTTTGCAGGGTGAGTCTCGTGTTGAAAACGTGCGCGAGCTTCAAAGTGTTGCGAAATCTTATGTAGAGGCAGGGCTTTCGAGCTTTCTTGAGGAAATTGCACTTGTGAGCGACATGGATGATGAGCAAAAAAAAGAAAACGCCGTTACGCTCATGACCATGCATTCGGCTAAAGGGCTGGAATTCCCGGTAGTATTTATCGTAGGGCTGGAGGAGGGGGTATTTCCTCACTCAAGAGCCAACTTTGATCCAAAAGAGATGGAGGAAGAGCGTCGCCTAGGGTATGTTGGTATGACTAGGGCAAAAGAAGAGTTGACGCTCACATATGCCTCGTCACGTATTCTTTACGGTGCGGTGCAATATAATCCGCCAAGCCAATTTCTGCGTGATATTGACGCAACTTCAGAGCTCCAAGGAGGCCAACAGTATAGTACCAATAACGCTAGAGGCGAAGTTCCTCCAAGCTCAACAGAGCCACGGTATGTTCCTGATCTCGAACAAGGGGATGGAGTTAAGCATCCAGTTTTTGGTATAGGGACAGTCGTCGCGCTAAGCGGTGATGTTGCCGATATTATGTTTGCTAGTAAAGGGCTTAAAAAATTGAATATATCATTTGCGCCTATCGAGAAGCTATGAAGCGAGTGTATGTAAAAATTGGAATTATACTATACATAATCGGTCTGCCATTCGGCAGAGTTATTCTTCGGAATAGTAATCGATGCTATGTCGCACTTATATATGACAAAAAGGTTGTGTTAGTAAAAAACTGGATGGCACGAGATACCTGGAGACTTCCTGGCGGTGGAGTCAAGAAGAACGAGGAACTTATTGACGCCGTTGCTAGGGAGGTCAAAGAAGAGCTAAGGATTATACTAAACCCCTCAAAGCTACAGTTACTCGGCGAAGGGAAAATGACCGTTGATAATCTAGGCTATCACTACACTAACTACTATTATCTAATGGATTCGTTTCCAAAAGTTCTGCCAGATAATTATGAGATTATTGATTTTGGACTTTTTGGTTCAATCCCCGAGAGCTCACAACCTGGGCTGCAGGACGTTTTCGAAAATCTCACCTCATTAAAACTGCTATAATATAAGAGGTAAAATTATCAGGATATTTTTGTTGTTTATATAGTAATGAAATCAAGAATAGAAAGTATATATACACGGCACAGGTTTGCCAGTAGCATCGTACTGGTGTTATTTTCGTTTGTGTTTTTTTCGACAGGACTTGTGCTAGTGAATGGTGAGACGCTAGAACCAAATGATTCCCACGTTGTATCATTATATGTAGATGGTAGGGAGTATGATGTGCCTACACGCGCAAAGACTGTGAGAGAGCTAATTGAGCGTTCGAAAATCGTCGTCAGTGAATACGATAGCGTAGAGCCAGGTTTGGACGCTGAGATTGGAGTTAATGCTTTCAAAGTTAGAGTTGTGCGCGCCCGACCGTATACGGTAAAGGATGGCACAAAACAGCTCAGTGCTTTGAGTGCGCATACCTCAGCTAGGTTAATTGCCGAATCGGCCGGATTGACGCTCAAGCCCGCAGACAGAGTAGAATTCGCGCCAATCGAGCGTACGTCATTCACGGAAATAGGCAGAGTAGTCGAGATTATTCGCTCTAAGCAAATTACGCTTAGCCTGTATGGATCGGCACAGACCGTGAATACTAACGTGCTTACGGTGAGGGATTTATTCACTGAGCTAGCAATTTCACCGGCCTTTGGGGACGAGATATCTCCAAGCACTGACACTCTACTTGAAGATGGGGGCTATGTTTACATAAACAGAAATGGTATAAAAGTTATTTCAGAGGATATAGCAGTTGACCCACCTGTAGAGTACGTTCAGGATAATGGCCTAACTATGGGCAGTAGTGTTACGCGTGATCCGGGTAAACCTGGTAAAAAAGTTGTTACCTATGAGATTACAACCGAAAATGATGTTGAAGTTTCGAGGCGAGAAATTAGTAGCACTGTCGTTGAGCAGCCAGTTACAAAGGTTGTTGCACGTGGTCGAGCTGCGGGACAAATTGGAGCCGAGAGAGAGCAGATAATGGAACTTGCTGGCATACCGCAGAGTGAGTATGCGGCTGTAAACTACATCATCGGGCAAGAGTCTGGGTGGTGCGCCACTAAGTGGCAGGGCCAGTATGGGAGATGCCCAGACTATTACGAAGAACTTTACGATACAAGTAGCTCTAGGGTGGGCTATGGGCTGTGTCAGTCGACTCCGGCGATAAAAATGGCCTCCATAGCACCTGATTGGCAGACAAACGCCGCCGCACAATTAAAATGGTGCTACAACTATATGCTGGGCTATGGGAGCGCGACAGCTGCAGCTGATTTTAAGCAGTGTTTGGGCCAGTGCTACAGCCCAAGAACAAGATCAACCGTAACAAAGCAAACGACCTGGTTTTAATGTCAGAGACTGTACACACAAAGAAATCGTTAGGACAACATTGGCTTTATGACCGAGACGTACTCGATGCAATGTGTGATGCCGTGGATGCTAAGACTGATGATATAGTCCTAGAAATTGGCCCTGGACTTGGGACGCTTACCACCCGCCTACTTGCTCGTGGTGCAAAGGTCAAGGCTTTGGAATTTGATCATGATCTAGCAGAATCATTGGTGTCAAACGTCTCAAAAAGTCTTAGAGAGCAGGGCGAGAGAGGTGTGGTTGAAAACCTAAACGTAGTTGAGGGTGACATTCGGACATTTGACTTTCGTGGTATGCCAATGGGCTATAAAGTATGCGCCAACATACCGTATTACTTAACAAGTAACCTAATACGCTTGCTATGTGACACCGACAACCAGCCCTCCATGGTCGGGCTACTCATGCAAAAGGAAGTAGCAGAAAGGATTGCCGCTGAAGATGGAAAAATGAGCACCCTTTCATGCGTCGCTCAATTTTACTATGAGTGTTATCTGGGTGAGATGGTTCCTGCACATCTATTTACCCCACCCCCAAAAGTCGATTCTCAGATACTTATCATGCACCGAAGACAACATCAGCTGTATGATGTCGATACCAAGAAATTCTTTAGGCTTATAAAGGCTGGATTTGGTGAAAAACGTAAAACACTCCGTAATTCTCTGAGCTCTGGATTGTCGTTATCGAAAGAATCCATAGAGCAGATACTCGGCAACACTGATATCGATCCGATGCGCCGGGCAGAGACGCTATCTCTGCTTGAGTGGAAAAGTATATTTGATCATCTTGACTCGTTAAGTAAATAAGCTTACGATTAAGCGTGATGGATATATCTTCAAATCCGGGATTTTTGTTGCACAAGATTGGTGCAATGATGGAGCACGTATCAGACCATATTTTATTCAGCGAGTTCGGCATTGGTTTTTCGCAGTTCAAGATCCTGTTTACTCTAGAACATCACGATAGTGGGATTCAGCAAAAAGAGATAGCCTCGTTTTTAGGGCAAACGGAAGCTAGTGTTTCTCGCCAGATAAAGCTTCTTGGAGAGGCCCGCCTAGTATCGGTTACAAAAGGTGTTGATGATAAAAAGAAACACATAGTTACCCTAACGGCTCGTGGCCAAGGTATAGCAATGGAGGCGTTCTCGGCCTTGAATGCTCACTATACTCCCGTGTTATCGGTACTGTCATCAAAAGATCAAGAGATGTTCGCAAGCTACCTTTCGAAAGTACATGGTGCACTAGATACAAACTGTGCGGTGTTATTCCCTAAAAACTAGCCTACTTATAATGCAGTACGTCCATGATCGTATCATTGGATAGATCATCGGGCGTCTCATCAATACAAGCTTCTAGTGCACCTCTGAGCTCATTTTCATTAATATCACTACCTATAAACACGAGATCTGTTTGCGGGTTTGCGCCAACCCACTCATCTAGTTTCATTTCACTTCGATTACCGACAAGTTGGAATAAGAATTTTTGTCCTAGCCCCTTCATTCCAAAAAAAAGAAAACCTTTCGAACGATATATGCTTTTAGGCAATGCAGTAGACAATTGTTCCCACTTGGCAGGATCGATCGGCTTGTCGGTAGAGAAGCTCAGCTTCTGGTATGTGTGGTGCAGGTGTGTTGAATGATCATCATCGCCACTTAGTGCGAGCTGTGTATGCTCGTCGCCATTAGCAAAAAGTTTGTCTGGTGCAAGGAGAAGCCTCGTATCGATAACCCCTTTTTCGGTCTTCAGCACGTGCGCTTTTTCATTGATGAAAGAAAGGTAGCCGTCGATCTCTTTTTGTTGTTTTTTATTAACGAGGTCCATTTTATTCAGTACGATTATGTCCGCTAGCGATAGCTGTTCCATGAAGCCGGGGTGTTTTTCTTTAGTATCGAGCACATTTGACGCATCAACAACTGCGATCATGCTATCAAAACGAGCATAGTTATTTTTGGCGTTAACGAGCAAGCGTAGGAGTTCTTTGGGCTCGGCAAGTCCGCTAGCTTCAATAACAATATAATCGACAGTACTTCCGTTGTGCGCAAGTTGACCTATAGCATCATCTAGCGAGCTTCCTTCGAGCGTACAGCAGATGCAACCATTCGATAGCTCAAGCTCTTGATCGGTTTGACGTGCAACAAGCATGGCGTCGATATTTATATCGCCAAAATCATTAACAATAACGCCAATTTTGAGACCCTGATTTTCTTTGAGTATATGGTTGAGTAACGTGGTTTTCCCTGAGCCTAAAAAACCTACAATTGCCATGATGGGAATATATTTTCTGCGGAGTGACATATCTTCCATTATATCTGTAAATATGGTAAAATGATACAGCTAAACACTAGTGCTTGGCATCGAAACATAGTTTCGTTACGAGGGGCTGAAATTTGGCTCGACATTTGGACCTTTACAAGTTGGATTGGCAAGCCGAGTTGGTCTACGCGTTAGTTGGACCAAACCAAACAACTGCAAACGCTAAGAGCGCAGTCGCAAACCTTTTCGCACGTAGCTTTGCTACAAACGATCAGTTTGCACTTGCTTAATTTACTTTAAGCAGACGAACTACCTGACACCAGATAGGTGTAGTTGGTCTTATATTTTCTGGTTGCTACTCATTTTTTGATCTTCGAAGTGAGCCCAAGATAGAGATAGATCCTTGAAATCACGTTTTTGTTTGTTCTAATCGTGAACTTCAAGTAAACCATCGAACGAACTAAGCTTGTAGTCAACCGACGAGTAACCGAATGGACCGGAGTTCATTGCTCCGCAGCTCCACCAAAAAAGGCATCAGATAGTTCTGGTGCTTTTT
>JAYSUL010000057.1:0-7778 GCA_043719125.1 Candidatus Saccharimonadota bacterium
ACCTCTACCATTAGGCCCGTTCCGCTCATAACCGTTGTATGTAGACTTTGATAGCCATTTGGTTTTGGTAGAGCAATGTAGTCTTTTAGCCGTCCAGGAAGTGGATGCCATTTGGCATGAATTGTGCCAAGTATTTTGTAGCAATCATCTCGGCTATTGACGATCACTCGGAGTGCCACTAAGTCATACACCTCGTTAATTTTCCACTTTTTACGGAGTAGCTTTTTATAGGTGCTGTAGTTACCTTTGACGCGTTTATCGATTATCGGTTCGTAGTTTAGTGTTTCTAGCGCTAGCGGGTGTAGTTCCTTAAACATTTCGTCAATCACTGACTCTCCATTTTTGAGTCGAGGGCCTATGATTGCGATGGTTTTTTGATAATAATCTGGATATGCGTACGGGAATGCCAGATCCTTTAGGATTGATGCTAGCTGACCCATGTTAAGCCTTGACGCTAGTTGGGCATGTATGAGGATGCTCTCCTTAGCAATACGTTCACGTTTCTCGGGTGGCAGATGTTGAAGGGTCGATAGGTTGTGCCATCGATCACACAACTTTAGAATTACAACTCGCACATCCTTAGCTGTGGCTACAAAAAACTTTCGGAGTGATTCTGCGTGTCGGTCATTGCCATGATACTTTACTTTGCTTAGCTTGCTGACACCATCGACCATGAAAGCTACTTCTTTGCCGCATGTGGCAGAGAGAACCTTCCTCGTAAGCGCCGTATCTTCAAGGGTGTCGTGTAGTAGAGCTGCTGCAATCATATCTGCGGGCATCCTGATGCTCGCAACGTTATAGGACACCGGTATGCAATGTCCATCAAAATAATCGTCTCCGTTTGCACGGACCTGTCCAGCATGATGCTTCCGTGCCAATTCAAATGCGCTGCCGACTAATTCCTCGTCAGCAGCCGACAGTTCTTCACCCCGAACTTTCGAAAGTTCAGCAAAATATTTATCGAGTGTTATCATTACTATAGTTAAGTATAGTAGAGCTAGGCCAAGGAGACCAAATATGCCAGAATATCAGAAATTTGGAAAAGTACTACATTCACTACGCCGTAAGTACCATGTTACAAAAGGTGAGCTGTGCGGAGCACTCGAAATACACGAAGATCTTCTGAATAACATAGAGCTTGGAGCGGTGCGTCCTAGCGAAGATCTCGTTGAGCTAATGATTTCACACTTTGCTCTCGATGATCAGCTTGCCGACAACTTGTGGTTACTTGCGGGATACCCACTAGAAAGGCTAGAAGACGTTACGGTGCAGATTGCTCAGACTACTTTGTCGGAGCTCAAAGTCTCCTACACAGACCTTGTACATATATCGGTCAATAACTTTGGTGTTGTACTCAATTTTATGCAAAATGTCGGCCCACACAATCAGCCGATGGTAGTGTCACGGCTTGGTATGAGCAAAGAGCACGCCAAAAGTGTCGCAGATATTATTACTCGCACTCTCGAAGCGTCAAAAAATCAGAAGACCAAGAAAATTCTTGAATTACCAGCTCCCCAGCGAACAGACATAAAAAAAGACTAATTACTTAGTCTTTTTTTTGGTGCCCCGGGAGAGATTCGACTCACCTTTGGCGAGCCCGAAACTACGTCTTTGAAGCATAGCTTCAAGAGTAGATTTCCTTGCAAAGTGCCACAGGCACTTTTCACCCCGACCTTTAGGATGGGTGATTTAATCTTACAGTAAACCAATGAAATAACCCCAGACTAGCTGAGGTAATTTTATTGGTGCCCCGGGAGAGATTCGAACCCCCGACCTACTGTTCCGAAGACAGTCGCTCTATCCAGCTGAGCTACCGGAGCATGAATCATATTCTAGCATGAAAGAAGTTAGCGCCATAGAAAAAGCCCTCTTGCAAATGCCGCTGACACTGTCCGTTCAGGTACTGGTGATCCAGGCGCCATAAATAAAACCCCATTTTACAATGAGGCTCTATTTATGGAGGGATTGGTGGGACTTGAACCCACGACATTCTGCTTAAGAGGCAGACGCTCTAACCAGCTGAGCTACAATCCCATATTGTAAGCTATATCCCACAGACTCAAGTCAATTATGGGGACTTGACTTACGTTCCGCGAGCCCGGAACTTCGCTATAGGCAACTAATTGCCATCGGAAGGTTCCCTTGCAACGAGCCACTGGCTCGTCTCACCACGACATTCTGCTTAAGAGGCAGACGCTCTAACCAGCTGAGCTACGGTCCCGTGTTCAGCAAAGACTATTCTACCTCTGTTAGGTAAAAAAATCAACACTCTAACCAAGTCATCTATTTTTTTGGAGGTTCTAGGTCGGGTATGAAAACGGTAAAGGTTGAGCCTTCGTTCAATTTACTCTTGAGGCCAGCCTCCGCTCGTATGAGTTTCATAAGCTTTCTTGTGACGTATAGCCCAAGGCCCGTGCCGCTGCTCTCGCGTGTTCTGAAATCTTCAGATCTAAAGAACTTATCAAATACTCGTTTTTGATCACTCTTTGAGATGCCGATACCAGTATCCCGTACAGTAAATTCTATACCACCGTCTCTACCTTTGAGCAGTACGGTGACGCTACCTTCCTTGGTGTATTTTATGGAGTTAGTGATGAAGTTCTGAAGTATTTCCCGTATATATAGTCGGTTTGAGGTGATCATTACCGGAGTTGTGTCATCGATATCAGTAAATAGCTCTAGACCCTTGGCGGTGGCATCTTTTGTGTAATCCTCTTCAAGTGATTTCATGACTTCCCTAGGATCAATTTGCTCTGTTTTCATGTCGAGCTTTCCTCGCTCGGCCCTCGATAGAGTTGATAGGTCGTTGATCATATTAGCTAGAAATAATGCCTGTTTATGTGCCGCTTCCAGTGATGTCTTGATTGCAGGCAGATTATCTCCTTTTTCCGCGATGAATTGGGCATTAGAAATGTTTGCTTCGGTTATGGCTATAGGTGTTCGTAGCTCATGAGACACCACAGAAATAAATTCGTTGCGCTCTTCCTCAAGAGACTTTTCATGGGTGATGTCGCGGAATGATATGATAAATCCTCGCTCAGTATTCTGCTCGAAACTTAGCTTGATGGGTGAGATGTTGAGATACAAATTTATCTTCTCACCGTTTGGATACACAAGCAGGTGATCAGTGCTAACAATATTGATACTTTTTTCCGCAACCTCTGCAATCATGTCTACAACTTTTGCCGACTGATCAATGACGCTCATTACGTCAGCAATATTCTTTTCATCTAGCGTCGTGTTGGTATCAAGTATGTTGAGTGCCGCTGCATTATATAGCTTGATCACACCCTTCTCATCCGTAGATACGACTCCATCACCCATACTGTTAATGAGTGAGTTGAGCCGTTGTCTTTCCATGTGGGCTTTATCGACGCTAGAGGCCAGCATTTTACGGTCCTGCGTACTCATTCTGCCCGTCATAGAGAAATACAGGCTAATAGCTGCAAAAATAAGCATTTGTACGCCGATAAAACGGAGATATTCGCCAGCACCTGTATCTGCCGGAATAGAACGAAATGCTTGGTTTAGTAAAACGAGAGCTGTTACGCCAAGTGTTATAGTAAGTCCTTTTATGCCATAGTAGTGATACGTCAGATATCCGATCACGAGCCATATTAGTAGGTACGGAGAGTAGGGGTCGGCATAACCTGCAAAAAATAGGCCAAAGACAACATGGTAGATAGTGAGGTATATAAATGGATACTTATTTATAGAGAATATATCGTAGTAGCGTAATCCACCCAATAGTACCCAGCCAGCACAGCCCGCGATGACAAATAACAGCTCGTTTATGGTGCTGTATGTAGAAAAAAGTACTACCTCAAGCAGAAATAGCCCACTGAGTACGCCGTGGATCAGTATGACAGAATCCTGATTTAGGATTCTTTTAACTCGTGAGTTTTTTGTAAGTCCACCCTGCATCGTTACCTCTTACGGCTATTATACTCGACTTATGTGGAACCTCGAAGCTTTTAGGTTTATCATTCAGAGATGAGATATGAGGCTTATGTGATGAATATGTATCCGTAGATACATATTCTGAGGAAGGACTCCTAGATCGCTTTGATGGTAGATCTGGAACTTCTGGGATTCCTGCGTAAGTCGAGTAATGCTGACTTCTTACATTTTTACGTCAAAGTAACGCTATACTATATCTATGTCTAAAAAAGAGTTACTCGGGAGTGATATTGCTAGTATTATCATGGATCGTCAAGCTGCATCGGTGCGGTCTTTTGAGATTAAACCAAAACTTGTGATTATTCGTACGAATGATGATCCGGTAACTGACGTCTATCTTCGTATAAAGCAAAACTATGCTGACTCAATAGGTGCGGAAATTGAAGTCTTGCAGACAACTGAAAAAGAAGCAGTCGCAGTAATTCAGGAATGCAACGAGCGCACAGAAATACATGGAATTATTGTTCAGCTTCCACTCAAAGATCCTACGAAGACAGATGATATTTTATCCGCCGTATCTCCAGCAAAAGATATCGATGGGTTGGCCCCTATTTCTAATTTTGATCCAGCGACCCCAACGGCGATACTTTGGCTATTGGCATCCTATAATATAGATTTAAGGGGTAAGAAGGTGCTGGTCGTAGGACAGGGGAGGCTTGTTGGTGAACCGCTCACAAAAATGCTTAGAAACTCGGGTGTAGATGTCGATACCGCAGATGAAAATACTAAAGATCTTAGTGAGGTGTGCAAACAGGCACAGATCATCATATCGGCAGCTGGTGCACCACGTATTATCACAGCAGATATGATCGCCGAAGATGCAGTTGTAATTGATGCGGGAACTACAACTGATAATGGTGAGGTTGTTGGTGATGTTGATGAGAGTGTACGAAACCGAGATGACGTGATTATCACACCCAAAAGAGGTGGTGTAGGTCCGCTTACTGTTGCTACGCTCTTTGAGAACTTACTGCTCGCTGCTAGGAATCAGTCAAAGTGAGCAAGATTGGAGTTTTTGATTCTGGTGTCGGGGGAAAATCTGTAGCAGATGCAATTCAGGCTGCCTTACCTGATTCGGAAGTGCTTTTTATTAACGATCCAGATAACTTACCGTACGGAAACAAATCACCTGAACAGCTAAGGGAGCTTGCAAAACCCCATCTCGACTACTTAGTTAACCAAGATTGTGATCTGATCGTTGTGGCGTGCAATACGGTTTCATGTACGGTACTTCCTGCAATGAAGGATAATTATGAGATACCGATAGTCGGCATGGTACCTATGGTGAAGACTGCGTCAGCGATGACCATAGTCGGCACCATCGCCGTGTGTGCCACACCCACCACGCTCGCAAGCAAGCGCTATAACGAGCTCAAGGAGGAGTTCGCGAAGGATATACGAGTAATCGAGCCAGACTGTAGTGATTGGGCGCTAATGATCGAGTCAAATATGGTTGATCAGGCCAAGATTAAAGCTACTATTGATGATGTTTGTGACAAGGGAGCGGACGTTATCGTCTTGGGCTGTACGCACTACCACTGGATTGAAGATATCATCAAAAAGGATGCCGAAGGTCGTGCAAGAGTGATCCAGCCGGAGCCCGCTATAGTTGTGCACGTAAAAGAGTTACTGGAAAAGTAAACTACTCAGCAAGACTTTTGACGTAGTTGGTAAATTGATTTCCACGGTCTTTGTAATCTTTGAATATACCGAAGCTTGCCGAACCAGTGGATAGCAAGACTGTATCGCCGGGTTCGGCGTGCATTCGTGCTGTATCAATGATTTCCTTCATCGTCCAGGAATTTCCATCTGCTCGTATTTCGGAGTGAGCTACATTGAATCCATTTGATACGGCCATATGCATAATCTTTCCACCAGTTTTTCCGATAAACACGACAAATCGAAGATCATCCTGACATAGACGTTTAGCGAGCCCTGCATAGTCGTTGCCTTTGTCGTGTCCACCTATGATCAACACCTTTGGGCCATCAAACGCATCAAGTGCAACGATCGCCGTGTCTGGGGTTGTTCCAAAAGAGTCGTCGTAATATTTCACACCGTCAATTTCACCAGCAAGCTGCAGCCTATGTTCAAGTCCCGTGAAGTCACGGATAACAGATTGGTAGACTGCTATATTCTGATGGATGTTCCATGTTGCTGTTATAGCTGCACATATATTCTGTAGATTATGATTGCCGATGAGTCCAACATCACGCGTTTCGATTATTCTTTGACTGTCCATGACAATCCAGCCGTCCTCAATGTGTGCACCAGGCTCTGAAAAGTATGGTATCTTTGTCCCACTCGAGTAGGTAGCATTATCCTTAGAGTACTGGTTGTCCTCCATATATATCGTAATATCATTGGCAGTTTGGTGTGAACATATATTTCTTTTCGCCTGTACATAGTCTTCCATGGTCTTGTGCCATTCATCGATATGTTCAGGCATCATCATTAGGTGCACTGCTATATGAGGAGAACGTGTAAATTTATAAAGCTGAAAGTTAGACAACTCTAGCGCTACCCAAGATCTTGGGTTTATCTCAGTAAGTAGTTGCAGCACTGGTATTCCGATATTACCGCCAATCACGACTTGCTCGCCGTTGCCCTTGATAAGTTCATATATTAGCGACGTAGTCGTGCCTTTTCCTTTTGTGCCGGTTACACCAATTATATTTTTAGTAGGGGACTCGTCAAAAAAAATATCCAGTGTAGTCTTAGCCTTTTTCCAGAAGTCACTATCTTCTGGAAATTTCTTTTCAAGGTTTTTTCTAGTTGCGCCTTGAAATATAACTAGTTCACAGTCGTCGTAGTGTTCCAGATAACTTAGATCTGATACATTTCCTACGAGCCCCGGCGCTCGTTTCTCTGACAGTGAGTAGATCTCCACATTATTACCGGTAGGAAAATCATCTCTCGGTTCTTCATTACCAATAACGTAGCTATGCTCCGGACCAAAATAGTCGTATGCACTCTTTGTTTCAATACCCCAGCCTACGAGTCCAATCTTCATGACGTAAACATTGATTTTACGAGCTCAGCGACTTGCCGAGGAGTCATCTCGGCTTTTACGATGAATGCACTCACGCCGAGTTTTTTTAGTTTAGCTGGGGCTTCTTGTTCGCCCATGTTAGTGAGGATAATGACTTTCACATCTTTGCCCCAGCTAGTTGCGCGCATTTTCTCTAGCGCTTCGTCACCAGTCATGATGGGCATCATAATATCCATGAGTACGATGTCTGGGTTCATGTGTTCGACAAGCTTTAGGCCGATGAGCCCGTTCTCGGCCATTTCGACGGTATCGCCGTCCGCCTCGAATTTGAGTCGGTACATCTGGGCTATAGCCTGGTCGTCCTCGATAATTGCGATTTTCATTTATCTAAATTGTACGTTTGTCGGGCGTTTCAATCAAGCGATAGAGCCAGCGACAAGTGGTGGAGCATTTTTGGCGATTGTGTCTTTGATCTTATTGATGACTTCGCTTGGCGTGCAGTTAGCTTTGACTACAAATCCAGAAATACCATTATCCCAGATTGAGGCAGGGGCTTCCTCAACTCCCGTGTTAGTAAGGATCAGCACTGGTACGTTAGAAAACTGTGGTTTTAGTCGGAAATGGCTCAAAAATTCAGCACCACCCATTTCTGGCATCTGTAGATCCAATATGATGATATCTGGCGTAAATCCTTCGAGTATAGAGAGTGCTTCAAGTCCGTTTTGGGCACGTTTTGCCGCAAGACCAGAAAGTTCGCATTTCATCTGGTACATTTCGGCTATTGCCTGATCATCTTCAACGATAAGCACTTTTGTCATATTTATAT
>JAYSUL010000058.1:0-7690 GCA_043719125.1 Candidatus Saccharimonadota bacterium
GGACTTCAGAACGTAACAAATGCTTGAATTTAAAAGACGCACTCATAAACAGCCCGATAACCACCGTTCTATAGACGGTTTTCGTTCGAATAATCCGAAACTCGGGACTATGAGCAGTAATTCAGCCCAGAGTATTGGGTTCGATCACACCGACAAGCCAAAAAATGATGGTTTTCAGCCGCAGAACCAGCTTGAAAAGACTATGTCTGGGGCTCTGGAGAATAAGGCAGCTCTACCCGTAAGTTTTGCTGGAAATTCTACATTCGATGAGAGCAAACCAAAAAAACGTTTGAATCTAAAGAAATCACTCAAAATATTTGGTATGGCAAGCGGAACTCTTGTTCTTTGTGTGTTCATCGTTGGTGGATTTATCTTTGGCAAGGCATGGCTTACGGCACACAAGATATTTCAGGGTGGCGGGAGCTCAACAACACTCTTCAGTACCGACGTCCAGCCAGAGCAGCTTAAAGGTGAGGGTGATGGTCGAGTTAATATACTGCTCGCAGGTATCGGTGGCGGGGATCGTGACGGGGCAAACCTCACAGATACGATCATTATCGCAAGCATAGATCCTGTCGCAAAAGACATAGCACTTCTCAGCATACCGAGAGACTTATATGTACGTGTGCCTGATTATTGGTCGATGAAGATTAATGCCGCCTATAGTAGTGGGTTGAACCGAGCAATTGAGAATGGAAGCTCCGAAAAAGACTCTCAGGAGGCTGGTTTCACGGTTTTGGAGCAAACTATCGAGGAGTACATCGGAGTACCAATTCACTATCACGCCCTTGTGAATTTTCAGGCTTTTCAAGAGGGTGTAGATGCGGTAGGGGGTGTTGACGTCCAAGTTGCAGAGCCGCTATATGACTCAATGGTTTCAAACAAAAAGAACGGATTTGTGACTGATGCGGGATTGCAGCATTTTGATGGAATAACCGCGCTAAAATACTCACAGTCACGCTATACATCAAGTGACTTTGCGAGGAGTGAACGTCAGAGGCAGGTGATCATCGCGCTGAAAGAAAAAATATTTGCTAGCGGCACATTTTCTAATCCTAAGAAGATTTCGAGCCTTGTCGACGCACTGGGAGATAACGTAACGATCAACGCATCACTCGGCGAACTACTTAGGATGTATGAAATCACCAAAGACGTACCGAGCACATCAATCGCAAACGTAGGACTTACCGATGAGCCAAACGTGCTGGTGACTACAGGTACAATTGACGATCAATCTATTGTGAGGCCCGTTGCTGGACTTACGGACTTTAGCGATATCCAGAGCTTTGTACGAAATACACTACGCGATCCATTCCTAAAAAGTGAAAATGCAACGATCGCAATACTAAATGGCACACCCACATCAGGACTGGCAACGCTAAAAGCCGATGAGCTTAAATCATATGGTTACAATGTCATCATCATAGATGATGCGCCAACAAAAGATTACCAGTCGACGGTGGTTTACGATAAGTCTGGAAGTACAAAAAAGTTCACACGTAACTATCTAGAAAAACGGTTAGGCGTAAAGGTGAGTGAGGAGCCTACTTCTTCAAATCCAATTTTGGTTACGGCAGACTTTATCGTAGTATTAGGTGCAAACGAGAACCTAAATGAAACTACCTCAAGTACGAATTAATCCCACTTCACGCATAGCAGCAGCACTCCATGTGCTGTATATGCTGTTGCTGCCACTTCTAGTGTTGTCGCTTATCAGAACAGAATTTGTATCAGCTGCGTTACTAATTATTGTACTCAGTAAGTGGCGTATGTTCGCCGTAAAACCTCGGTACTGGATGGCCAACATTCGAGCAAATGCTGTCGATATGATTGTCGGTTTCTCAGTTGTTGCATTTATGAGCCAGACGACAAATATATATACACTGCTGATATGGGCGGGGCTGTACTCTTTCTGGCTTATCTTCATTAAACCTCAGTCGAGTGCGCGTCTGGTAAGTGTGCAGGCGCTAGTATCCCAAGGACTTGGGCTTGTCGCTATTTTCGGCAACTTCAGTACCTGGCATCCGGTGTACCTGGTGTTACTTGCTTGGATAATATGCTTTTCAGCATCTAGGCATCTGCTCATAGCATTTGAAGACGATTCTAATAGATCACTAGCTCATCTATGGGCAATATTTTCAGCAGAACTTGCGTTAATTTTGGGTCACTGGCATATCGTTTATGCGGGAGTGATACCTCAGATTGCACTTCTGCTATCAGTGGTCGGTTACGCACTCGCACTTGGCTACTATCTGCATAAGACCAAAGGACTAAGCAAAGGCTTTAGGCAGCAGTTGATTGTATTTACATTGATCATAGTAGCTATCATTATCGTCTTCTCAGAGTGGCAGTCAGAAACTTTCTAAGTCGGCTCTGCCTGTAAGGGAAGAAAAACCGGGGCTTCAAAAGATTTTCCTTCCCTTATAAGCCGGGAAATCGAGGATTTCTCGGTTGATCCCTTCCTTTCATGGATGGCAATAATTGGAAATAAATTCCAATAATTCCCTGTAACTTTAAGCTTTTTTTCAGGATTACCACGCTATACTAGAAGTATATGGAAAATACTTCTACATCAAAGGGTACAAAAACAATTAAAAGAAGGAAATCACCAGTTCTACTGATGCTCGTCAGCTCGGTAGCGGCTGGCTACATCGGCGGAGCCATATCCTCTGGGGTAGATCAAGGAAACGGGGAATTATCGTCTAGCTCCCAGCAGCAGATTGTAAGCAGTGAGGCGCAAGTAATTGCAAAAATTGCGAAAGAAGCGGGTGAGAGCGTCGTATCTATTGACGTTGTATCTCAGACTACTGCACAGGACTTTTTTGGATATCAACGTCAGCTCGAACAGGCAAGTGCGGGGACGGGCGTCATCATCAGTACTGACGGTATAGTTGTGACGAACAAACATGTTGTGCCAACAGGTACAAGCTCGGTAACCGTTGCGCTTTCAGATGGTACTAGTCTTGAAGCGGAAGTTATAGCCCGTGATCCGAGAAATGACATTGCTTTTGTAAAGATAAAAGATAAGAAAGACAAGATTCTAAAGGCTGCAAAACTAGGTGACTCAACAAAGATTGAGGTGGGCGAAAAAGTCATCGCTATAGGCAACGCCCTTGGAGAGTTCAGTAATACCGTGACGAGTGGCATAATCTCCGGATTTGGCCGAGATATCACAGCCGGTGAGTCAGGTGATAGTGAAGACCTAACTAACCTAATTCAGACAGATGCTGCTATCAATCGCGGAAATTCAGGCGGCCCTCTAGTCAACATAAACGGTGAAGTCATAGGTATAAATACTGCTATTACGGGTAGCGATAATGGTCAAAGCCTGGGTTTCTCAATACCGGTGAATGATATAAAGAATCAAATCACAAGCGTACTTGAGACGGGCAAGATTCAGCGCACTTACCTTGGTGTTTCATACCGATTGATCAACGAGCGCTTTGCATATGTTTATAACCTCCCTGTCCAAAAAGGTGCGTACATCCCACCAAGCGAAACAGGTCAGGCGAGCATCATTAAAAATAGTCCTGCAGAAAAAGCTGGGCTCAAAGAAAAAGATATCATCACTAAAATCGACGAAAAAGAAATTGACGAAAAAAACAGTCTTGTTTCGATACTTGGAGGTTATAAAGTAGGTGACGTCGTAAAACTTACTGTTCTCAGGGGAAACGATACGATCACAATAGATGCCAAGCTTGAAGCGGCACCAGAAGAGTAGGTTCGGCTGTTACATACGCGTAAACACCTGCACCAATCCTTTCATACTGTGCTCTACAAATCCCGCAAGTTTAGCGACTGCACTGAGTTGTTCGTGTTGATCCAGTAGCGACTCCGTCAGAACATAGCGAACAGTTCTATTCTCGAGCTGCTGGAATAACCTACGGTAGTGGTCTAGCCCGTCCATACCACTATAGAGAGCTTCATCTGGCTCCATTTGAATCGAGGGATCTCGCATATTAATAGGTACATACGGAAGATTTGCGACCACTATATCCTGTGCGTCCGTATCGCTGAGTAAATCTTGATGTCTGAGCGGGATACTCAGTTTGTATCGATTAGCATTCATACGGGCAACCTTCAGAGCTTTTTTACTTATATCGGTTGCGGTGATTTCTAGGGCAGGATGCTCAAGTTTTAGCGTTATGGCGAGTATACCCGACCCTGTACCGACGTCGATAACAGATGTATTATCACCAATTTTATCAACAATTGAACGCATGATTTCGATAAAATCTTCGCTCTCAGGCCTTGGCACAAGTACGCGACTGTCGACATAAAAGTCTCGTCCATAAAATTCGGTCCTGCCGGTAACATATGCAATTGGTTCACCAGAGGTTCTTCTTACTAGCGCTTTACTTAAAGTCAGACATGTTTTTTCATCGAGATTATCTTCGGCATGTGCTAATACCCAGGCTCTGTCTTTTTTCATGAAATGAGCTAAAAGTATCTCTGCGTCTAGGCTGGGTGTTAGGGAATACTCAGCTAGCTTAATCCTAGCCTCTTGATTCCAATTTTCAACGGTCACGATTTTGTTAGCCTTCTGCTCTGAGGAGGTTTACTTCTGCTTGCTGTAACTCATCGATAAGGTCCTGTATATCACCGCTCAGAGCGGCTGGAATATTCGAACGTGAATAACCGATGCGGTGGTCTGTAATACGGTCCTGGGGGAAATTATACGTACGTATTTTTTCTGACCGATCTCCCGAGCCAATCAGTGCTTTGCGGGCCGCAGAACTTTTTGCGTGTTCTTCATCAATTTTTGCCTGCAAAAGTCGTGACCTCAAAACGCCCATGGCTTTTTCTTTGTTTTTTATCTGAGATTTTTCGTCTTGAATAGCAACGACCGTACCGGTAGGGATGTGAGTAATACGCACAGCCGAGTCAGTAGTGTTAACTGACTGTCCGCCGTTACCACCGGCGCGGTATACATCAACGCGTAGGTCACTCTGATTAATGACTAGATCCGTCTCTTCCGCTTCTGGTAAGACCGCTACAGTTACGGTGCTCGTGTGTATGCGTCCCTGACTTTCTGTAGCAGGTACGCGCTGTACACGGTGAACTCCAGCCTCTAGCTTGTACGTGCGATAGGCCAGCGGCCCGGACATCTTAAAAACAATTTCTTTGTATCCACCGGCTTCTGACATACTTTCATTTACTAAATCTGCTTTGAAATTATGTAGCTCGCCGTAGCGCACAAACATTTTGTAGAGCTCACCTGCAAATAGTGCCGCTTCATCACCACCTGCCCCTGCACGAATTTCAATGATGCAGTCTCGATCATCGTTCGGGTCTCGGGGAATTAGTAACTCCTCTAGTTTTGCATTTAAGGCATCAACTTTTGGTGCTAAGTCCTCAACTTCAGCTTGGGCCAGCTCTGCCATTTCATCATTTCCACTCACGAGCTGTTCGGCTTCGCGTAGATTTGAGCCGAGTCGTTTGAGCTCATCGAAAGTTTTCAGCACATCCTCAAGGAAAGATTGTCTTTTAGCCAGTTTTGGATATTCGGGTGAGCTATAAATAGAAGGATCGGCGGTCTTTCCGACTATTTCTGCAAGTTCGTTTCGTAACTGAGTTTCCTTTGATTCCATATATTCTTCCAGTATAAACAAAACCGCACCGAATGAATACACGGGTGCGGTTTTAGTTGTATGTAGCTAGTTAGACGCTGTAGAGAGACGGCCCATTTTCTGGATCTCTGCCTGTTCGGCTTTGCCGGACTTTTTGCCACGAGCCTGTATGGCTGCTTTGGCTTTTTCGGCTGCTTCACGACGGTTTTTGAATTTATCGACACGACCTTCGATATCAACAAGCTTTTCCTGACCTGTAAAGAAGGGGTGCGATGCTGATGAGATGTGGATTTTGACAAAAGGGTACTCGACGCCGTCGTCCCATTTTGTTGTGCCTTCGGCTTTGATTGTTGAGCGTGTGAGGAATCTAAAACCGTTGTTGAGGTCTTCGAAGACGACAAGTTGGTATTCCTTTGGGTGAATGTCTTTTTTCATAGGTTGTTTAGCTGAATCTCCTGTCGATTAGCACGCGTATGGTGCAGGCGACTAAATTTGTGATTTATTCATTATATAACAGGGGTAAATAAATAGCAAGTCGTGCTATAGTAGTGCTTAAGAAATATCGGGAGAAACATGAGGGTTGTACACCCGGGTCTATACCTGAAAAGCCAGGAAAGAAAGAAAAAGGGGCGGTCAAAGCGTTTCGGCGCACTTTTTCTCTTGGCGCTAATTATCGGTTCTTACTTCTACATGGTTTCGAGGGTAAGAGCTGAGTACGAAGTATCGAAAATTTACCGCCCAAAAGTTACCGCCCAGCCAGTTGTATTCGATTGGCCTGCTACGGGTTCTGCTGCAATAGGCTACCTAGACACCCCAAATAAAGCAGTTGCTTCATTCAATGGTAAGCAAGTACTACCGACTGCAAGTACGATTAAACTTCTAACAGCAGTTGTTGTGCTGAGTCAGAAACCCTTAGGTCCCGGTGAAGATGGCGAACGGATCTACTTCAATAACGCAGACGTAGAACGTACAAATGCAATTATCGCAGTGGATGGCAGCTATTTTCCCATCACGAATGGCATGTCTATGTCGTATCATCAAGCTCTTGAAGTGATGCTCATAGGATCGGCAAATAACATTTCAGAAAAACTTGCCATTCTCGCATTTGGTGGCCTTGAAGAATACAAGAAAGCCGCAAATTCGTACTTGGCATCGAATAGCATAACAAATACAAATGTAGATGACACAAGTGGGTTATCATCTGCTACTACCAGTACCGCCGAGGATATGATGAGAATTTCCCTACTCGCTATGGGTATCCCTGTGATCCGTGAAGTTGTGGACACCGTAAAGACAGATGTGAATGGCATCAATATTGTGAATACAAACAAGCTTCTAGGTGCTGGAGATATAGATGGTATCAAAACAGGGTACACACTAGAAGCGGGAGGATGTCTACTGCTCAGCAAAACAGTCGATGGGAACCTTTTAGTCGCCGTCGTTATGGGTCTGCCAAGCAGGGAGGTAGCCTTTGCTGAGGGCTCAAGACTGCTTAATGTGGTAGCCGATAACTTTGTACGGCTTGTGATTGTCGCTGACGGAGATCTGGTTGCTGAAATGAAATCTCCTTGGGGTACTATTACGAAGGTAGAGGCCCAGACTTCGATCACTGCCTATAAGTGGAAAGACGAAACAGTTTTGGGCGAAGTAGACATAAAGCCTCAAACTGAAGGACTCCGCGGAGATAAAGTTGGGGTTGTCACCTATCGAAGCCAGGCTGCGAACCTAGTGCTAGCTGATGATCTGCCAAAACCAGGGCTATGGTGGAAGATGACCCATGTCCTTGACGCTGTACGTGATCTGTTGTAATATAGTTACGTTATAAACGAATCAGTTCCGGGAATAATTCCTCTCGAATAGCTGCCATGTAGGCGCTAAGCGGGCCCCTGGGATGGTGAATAGACAAGGAGTAGAACATGGCATCAAAAGTTGATGTAGATATAAAACAGCTACTTGAAGCTGGTGCACATTTTGGGCACAAGACAAGTCGTTGGCACCCTAAAATGGCTGGCTATATCCATAGCAAGCGCGGTGACAACCATATCATTGATCTTAACCACACTGTAGCTGCATTTGATACAGCTATCGAATTTATCGAGACAGTTGCAAGCAAGGGCGGG
>JAYSUL010000059.1:0-7559 GCA_043719125.1 Candidatus Saccharimonadota bacterium
TCCTCCAGCAAGACTTACGCCTAACAACCTCACAGCTGAATGAATATATGAAAGCCGAGATCAAGAAAGAGCTAGAAGAAGAGTTCAAAAAATACGAAGAATCTATCAGTAGCGCTAAGGATATGGCGGTAGGTGCTATCCAGAAAACCCAAGAAGTTATCGAAGAACAGCGTGCTGTACTCGAAAAGCAGTTGAATGAACAGGCGTTTGGCGAGAAACAGAGAATAATTGAAAAGTTCGAGAAAGATATGGCAGATATTGTTAATCACTACTTGCTCGCTGCTATAGGAAACCAGATCGATTTGACCGTTCAGCTTGATTATATATTCCAATACTTGGAGCAAAATAAGCAAGCAATCATAGAGGACATACGAAGTGGCACTTAAACTTCCCGTCAGTATAATGACAAAACAAGACTTACACCGGCTTATTCGGGAGGTAGAGGCTCTTGATAACTACATCCTCCAGAATTCTATTCGTGGCCAAAAATCAGCCGCACTTCCACGGTTGACTTCAACACTTGAGGCGCTCATTCGAGACAATAAGCTTGAGATTATGGACGACAAAGCCAGACCAATATTGCGTTCTACGCTGAGCGATCTGCTCAAGACAGCCCCCGTCATACATATGAGTTTTGCGATAGAGCCGTCGTCATTTATGACCCAAAAAATTGTGAGTTGGTTTAGAAATGAAGTACACCCGGCACTCATGCTTCATATTGGCATTCAACCAACGATTGCAGCCGGGTGTGTTATGCGTACATCTAACAAATACTTTGACTTTAGCCTTAGACAACACTTAAATGCCAGTCAAGGGTTGCTTATGGACTCCATAAGAAAGCATAGCGACGAGACTAGTGAGCCTGCAGTCGCCTCAACCGCACCTGTGGAGGTTGCAGCGTGAGTCCCAATGACAATCGACACTTTGATTTTTTGGTCAAAAGCGGTAAGCCTGTAGGTGAGGTGATTGCGGTCGACAAGTTTATTCTAAAGGTAAAAGGACTGCATCCTGTTTCCCAGCACGCGTTGATACTTTTTGATGATGGTTCGAAGGGCTTTGTGCACGCGGTTTACGAAGATCACGTAGAAGTTCTTCACTTGGCGTCAGATACACTTCGTGTCGGTGTGACGGCTGTCGTACAGCATAATGAGCTTGTATGTAAGGTTGGCAAGGACTTTATCGGTCGTGTTGTGACGGTAACTGGTGAGCCACTTGATGGCAAGGGTCCCATTGCAGCTGATATGGCATGGAACGTATTTAAGCCCGCTCCTCCTCTGTATACTCGTCAGCAACTTTCTGAACAGCTTGCTACTGGTGTGACTGCTATTGATATGCTCTTTCCTATCGTATTGGGACAACGTATGGCGATGCTTGGAGACAGTAAGTCTGGTAAGACGACGCTAATGACCCAACTTGCACTTAACCAAAAAGATAGCGGTAGAATTACAGTATATGTCTTGATTGCTAAACGTCGCGCAGATGTTGACACGCTTCTATCTCGCCTCGAGGAGCACGACGCAATGAAGAGCTCTATTGTGATCGTATCTACGATGTTTGAGTCCCTCGTTATGAGTTATCTTGCGCCGTACGTAGGCGCTTCCATGGCAGAGTATTTCTGGCAGGAGCTGAAACAAGATACGGTAATTGTCTATGATGATCTAACGTCACACGCCATGACGTACCGAGAAATCGCGCTACTTTCTGGTGTCAGCCCGGGACGCGACTCGTATCCTGGCGATATGTTCTTTGCCCACTCAAGTCTTCTTGAGCGTGCAGGACGTCTCAACGAATCAACCAAAACCCTAACATCACTACCGATTGTCCTAGCGTCGGGTGGCGATATCACAGCATTTCTCCCTACAAACATCATGTCCATTACCGATGGACAGTGGATATTAGACATGGAGCTATTTAGAGACGGTCAACGTCCGGCCATTAATACCGGTCTATCAGTAACACGTGTCGGTGGAGTTGGACATAACGATCGACAAAAAAAGCTTGCATCTCGTACTATGAAGCTGATGTCGTCCTATCGTCAGGCGCTAGAGTTTGCGAGATTTGGTAGTGAGCTAGCCGTAGAAGCTCAGAGAGATCTTAATACGGGCAAGCGAGTCTTAGAGCTGCTAAATCAGGCTCCGGGTGAGAACTACTCACTTATTGCCCAGCAGTTGATGTTTGAAATAGTGCTTGATCTCGAGGATGGGGCTGTACTCGATATTGCAACAATGAAAATGAAAGTCTCAGAGATAGCCGATGGCATCAAAAACCCAACTGATGAGAAACATTACGAAAAAGCTAGAGATGAATTGAAGAAAGCTTCAATATTGGAGCTTAAGAAATGAAACGCCCGGCTGAGATCTATAAGCAGGTACAAGCCATCGGAACCATGGTTGAGCTTACCGGTGTCTTTAAGGGTATTGCTAGTATGCGCATCGCTCAAATTAAGGATCAAGTGCTCCAGAGTCAAGAATTCTTTGCGGCACTTTGGGCCGTATACTCCCAAATTAGAGTTGACCCGTTCTTTGGATTTGGGCGAAAGACTAACGGCAGTGAGGACATTATAGAAAAAGAGCTCTTTGTTATCATCACGGCAGAAGGTGGCTTTTCTGGTGACATCGACCAAAAGTTGATTCAGTGGATGATCAAGTCATATGATCCAGAGAAGCAGGAGATCATTGTGATTGGTCACCACGGAGCCGTACAGCTGGCGCAGAACCATATATCATTCAAAAAGTACTACAAGTTGCCAACTAAAGATGAGAATATCAATGTTATGCCTATTATTCGCGAAGTACAAAAGTACAAGTCCACGACTGTCTACTATCAAACATATATTTCGCTCATGGTACAGGACGTGAAGCGTATCAGTCTCAGTTCTATCGTTGAAGCAGAGGGAAAAATACTTCAGAAAAAGGAAGATACTATCACAGCCTCAAATTATATCCTCGAGCCCAGCCCGTATGCAGTTGTAGATCACCTGGAGCGTTCAATGATGAGTATCGCCCTTTCCCAAGTTATCCTTGAGTCAAAATTAGCCCAGTACGCATCAAGGTTTCGGGCTATGAGTGCCGCCAATGATCGCGCTGATGAAACCTTTGGCGAGACTAAGCTCGACTACAACCGTGCAAGGCGTGGCCTTAAGGATGAACGACTCAAAGAGATCGTAAATGGTATGCGCAAGAAAACAAATACAATGGCAGGAGCGGCATAAATATGGGTAAAGGATATATACGAGCAATCAAGGACCTGGTAGTTAAGGTAGAATTTGACGACGATATGCCAAGTCTCGGTGAGGTATTGATTGTAGACAATAAACAAAAGACCCCACTGGTTGTCGAGAAGGCTCTCAGTGAGTCGGTTGTCATGACACTCAATATTCGCTCCCATCGTGATATGCAAAAAGGTATGCTTGTTGAGTCCAGTGGCAAGGGCATACAAATACCTGTCGGCAATGAGACGATAGGTAGAATTCTCGATGCGCTCGGAGACCCCTTAGATGGTAAGCCACCACTCGAAACAACAGAGCGTAGAGACATTATGAAGCTTCCAGCGAGAAGTACTAATTTCACTGTTATGAAACCAGAGATACTTGAGACAGGTATCAAGGTTATGGACTTCCTAACCCCCTTTGTTAAGGGTCGCAAAATTGGTATTATCGGCGGTGCAGGTGTTGGTAAGACGGTACTTACCATGGAGCTTATCAATAACATCGCCAAAACTGGCTCCGGTCTCAGCTTTTTTGCTGGTATTGGTGAGCGCATACGTGAAGGTCATGAGCTATATGAGACACTTCGTGACGCCGATCTACTCAAAAACACCTGTATGTTTTTTGGGCAAATGAATGAAAACCCAGTCCAACGTTCGCTTATTGGCATATCGGCAACTGCTCTAGCGGAGTATTTTAGAGATGAACAACACAAGGACATCCTTTTCTTCGCGGATAATATGTATCGTTTTGTACAGGCAAAAAACGAGCTTGCAACCGTACTCGATGCGGTGCCAAGTGAGGGTGGATATCAGCCGACCATCTTCTCTGATATCAAAGTACTTCAGGACCGTTTAAGCTCCAATGAAAACGGTTCCATTACGTCCGTACAGACTATCTACGTTCCCGCAGATGACCTCTCCGACCCGGCCGTACAGGCGATATCGCATGAGCTAGACTCCGTAATTGTACTCAGTCGTAAAATAGCAGAGCAGGGAATTCGTCCGGCCGTAGACCTTATATTGACTCAGAGTAGCCTTTTAACTCCTGAGGTTGTTGGTGATCGCCACTATTTACTTAGTGTTCGCGTCCAGGCGCTTTTACAAAAGTATGAGTCGCTGAAGAGCATCATCGCAATCATCGGCGAAAATGAGCTATCGCCAAGTGACCGTGCAGATTATGCGAAGGCCAAGAAATTGATCCAGTATTTCTCGCAGAGTATGTTTGTGACCGAAAAACTTAACGGTGTACCTGGTGAGTTCTTTACAAGAGAGCAGACCCTACAAGGCATCGAAGAAATAATCACGTAGGTTTAGATCATGGCAGTACGTCAAGATGCGAGTACCGGTGAAATGGTGGATGACGGCAAGGAAGCAAAGCCAGGTAGCCAGCCTATGCATGTCAGGGTGTACTCACCTTTCAATACATATTATGATAGTGACGCCGATAGTATTTCTGCCGAAAATGATACAGGTCCTTTTGACGTACTGCTAGGTCACAGAAACTTCTTAACACTACTGAAGCCATGTGATATCATCATCAGAAAAGTTGGTCAAGATGATGAAAAAATATCAATTACTCGTGGTTTGATGCACGTACATTTAAATCAGGCAGTAGTATTTTTGGATGTTTAGGGCCGAATTGTCTATTAGTTCAGTACGATGAAGTCGAATGAGAAGCTTGATGATCCCGCAGGTGCAGTATTGGTGTTGATCGTGAATCCATTACCGGATCTAGTAATGTACCAGCTTAAATTACCTGCTGCTGACCCAACTGGCGTTATGACAATATGTGGCTCGCCCTGAAAGCTGTTAACGAAGTTTATTGTTGCGAGGGTGCCGGTCGAAGTTGATCCACCTGCATTGATTGTCACAGTACCTGCCGTGTCGCTACCACTGATAGATGAAGTGCCACCGCCTCCTGCGGCACCGCCCGTAGATACACCCGGTACGCCACCACCCGTCTTTACGTGTCGGTTAAATAATACGTCTTGGTTTAGTGTTAGGCTGTCGATGATTAACTGAGATGCCGAGATTGCACCTCCGAAAGAGGCACCTCCAGAAACAGTCAACCCTTTTTGCACGACAAGATTTCCAGATACGTTCGCATCTCCTGCGATAGCCAGTGAATTAGATATAGTCACACTTTCAAAAGAAGAATTACCCGACACGGTGATTCCCGGGAGACTGAGAGCTCCACCAACCTTGATTGTTCCGGCTACATCGATGCTATCCCTGAACAGCGCTTTGCCATTAAATACAGAGTTAGATGCAATCGTCAGTGTTTGTTTTGGATCACCAATCTGCGTGTTGTTCGAGGATATGTCGCTGATTGCTTGCGAGCTGAGATCCTGAGAATCTATTTTACCTTCCTCATCGACCTTTGAATTATTGCGAATTCCTATATAGGTAACCATGACGGCTATAACTACAATAAACATGAATAATATGAGGTAGATATTCATAAAGCTTAACTTTTTGATGATGGTAGGCCAAAGGCCAGCCTTCACGCGGATAATATCAGCGCTATTAGCCTCAACACCCGACCCATTTATACTTGTCTCTGGTGTTTCGAGTGAGTTATCTGTACTTGAATTTGAGTTTTTATCGTCCATCTATAAAGCTCTTGTATTGATTATGCTTACGTTTGCACTTACTATATCAAGTATCACGATAAAAAACTAACGAAAAGACGGGTATAAACACTAAAGATGTCGAACTATAAATACGGGCGCAGTGGGAATAAGACATCAGAAAAGTTTGAGAAATCTCAGACCACTATCAAGGTCATCATTGGTACCCTACTAGCTTTGGTGCCGTTAGTCGTATATATCGTCATTAGTACGTTGCCGCCAAGTCCAACGAGCGGAAAATCAATCGATAAGGGCAGGTTTGACCCAAGTATTACCTTTACAACTGACTGGTTTACCTTTACGGCTCCAAAAAAATGGGAAGAAGTGGCTAGTTTGCATATCAAAGACAAGATGTATGTTTACCGCGAAACAAACGGTGGAGAATATATAGGGCTGCTAAAGATATATATAAATACCGAGCCATTCAGTTATCAGAATTATTTCACTAGGGTATTACCGGTAGAGGTGGTTGATAAGAAAGCAATAGAACCGACGAGTTTAGAGCCTCATTGCAATGCTGCACTTTTGCCTGGCCAAAATTTGGGCACCCCAACATTTGTGACTCAGGCGGATGTTACGTTTTTCTGTTGGACTGACGGAACAAACCTATACGCTGTAGCCGGTGAGATAGGTGGGACCAGTACCATAAAACTCACAAGGGCTAATGGCGAGACAGCAAATTACGTTGCTGTCTACACAAATACAGCCTTTACACCATCAGAGTCTTCGTTTGCGGAAGTCATGCAATCTTTTGAAGCGCGTTAAACATAAGCTATAATTACTGTAAATGAGACGAGGAATTTTAGTTATAGGGCTGTTAGTAGGTTTGATGGGTCTGTTCGACGCCACGGTATTTGCTCAGTATTCGGGTACATCATACAAAATTGAAGAAGCTCAAGTTGGCGCCACGGGAGGTGACAATGATCTCACGAGTACGTCGTATCGTGGGCGTGCCGGTGTAGGAGACACGGGTGTCGGTATTGTCAGTGGAGCAACGTATCAGGCGGTAGGCGGTTTTACTACATCCGATATACCGGAGCTTGAGATGAGCGTCAACACTCCAAATCTAAATCTTGGAGACGCCTCTACTTCGGCAACATTGAGAGGTACTGCTAATTTCGGCGTACGGGTTTACCTAGCTAGTGGCTATGCAGTATTTACAAGAGGTGGTTTGCCGACGAGTGAAGGTGGTGCAACTGTCCCGGGCATGCCTATCACTACCACGCCAACTATCGGTACGGCACAGTTTGGAATAAATCTTGTAGCTAATGTGTCGCCTGTTGCGTTCGGTGCATTGCCTCAACAGCTACCCGACTCCTCGTTTAGCTTTGGGTCTGTTGCGGCCAATTACAATACTCAAGATTTTTTCCGTTATGTCGATGGTGAGCAGGTTGCCCAGTCTACCCAAAGTAGCGGTGTGACCAACTATACAATCTCCTACGTAGTTAATATTTCGCCTATTACAGCCGCCGGTGTATATAGCCTCAGCCACCAAATGATTGTGGTTGCTACGTACTAATAACCCCCCCATATAAATAAACTAACTGTGGAAAACTGCGTTAAAACATCTTGCATCAGCAAAAAGCTTATGCTACAATCCGAGGTGTAAATCAAAAAATAAAACAAGGAAATATAAAATGCAAAGCATCCTAAAGAAAGTGAATAGCCAGTATCTATTACTAGCTATCCTATTTGTCTTTAGTTTAGTTCTGTCACTTGTCG
>JAYSUL010000060.1:0-7467 GCA_043719125.1 Candidatus Saccharimonadota bacterium
CGCCGCTGCTTGAGGGGTATCCCCACTGTGTTTGCCACGAAGTCATATCTGTTAACTCGCTAGTCTGTGCAGATACAATGTTGCTACTTAGGTCTTTTAGCTCCTGATGCTTTGCGTTCGCTATAGCTAGTTTCGCCATATCTACAGCACCCTGGTGGTGAGCAATCATATTAGACAGAAACAGCCGATCGTACTCTTCACCCTTTAGTGCAGCATATTCCTTGTAGGTTGACGAGTCCATGTTGGCCATTGATGGATTTGACTCCATCATACTTGTCTCATTTGAGCTCATCATATTGTTGGTACTCTCATCATCACGGCTTAAGGCATAGAAGCCAAGTCCCGCGACTGCTACGATGGCCACAATGGCGACCAAAATAAGGTTGTTCTTTTTCATAGTTCCTCCAGTTCAACAGATTATTTAAAGTATTGTATAAAGGTAAAAGATTCTCAAACTCGAAAGACACTGTAGAGAATATATATCGGTATTTTTGAAGGTGGTTTAACGCCGGCGACAACCAGCGCTACTTTGTTAGATACTTCGTCATAAACTGTGTTTTGGGTTAGTGCATAAAAAGGAATGACGGGGTCATTATCGTCTTCGCTTTCCTTTACGATGTCTAGTTCATCGCCTCGAGATACGACAGCGACAGTACATAGCGTAACGCATCTGCTCGTACTACTCGATTGACTATGTTCTGAATGCGAACCGCCTTGGTTCATCTGATGCACAGATGCAGGCATAGCCGATGCATGATTCATTAGTCCGAAACCACTAACCACAACCAAGATCAGTAAGCTAGAGAAATGCTGTAAGATTTTACGCATGCTTCTATTTTACTCCTAGACGTAGGTTGCGGAGGAATTGAGCGTTAACTGCAACAATGATTGTTGACATAGACATCAATACAGCACCTAGTGCGGGCGAGAGGATGAAGCCTATTCCGCTGGTAATACCCGATGCAAGCGGGATAGCAACGACGTTGTAGCCTGCGCCCCAAAAGAGGTTTTGCACCATCTTGCGGTAGGTAGCACGAGATAGTATGACAATTTTAGAGACTCCACGCGGATCACTGCTAGCAAGCACGATACCGGCCGATTCAATCGCTACATCAGTACCGGCGCCGATTGCGATACCGACATTTGCCTGGACGAGGGCTGGTGCGTCGTTGACACCGTCTCCGACCATAGCAACTTTACTGCCATCGGCTTGTAGCTTCTTCACAATGTCTGCTTTGTGCTCAGGTAATACCTCTGCAAAAAACTCTTTGATGCCAAGTTCTTTAGCAACCCACGATGCAACTCCTTTAGAGTCACCCGTCAGCATAGCAACTCGTTTGCCGGATTCATGCAGTAATCGTACCGCCTCTTTAGATTCAGGTCGTATAACATCGGCAAGCATGATTGCGCCCAGTACTTTCTTCTCGCTCACAACAAAGACAACTGTTTTCCCCTCTTTACTTGCTGATTCGTAGGCTTTCCTGATCTTTAGCGATTGTTTAGTAGATAGTTCTACGAGCAGACGGGGACCACCAACGTATATGGTTTTACGATTTATGGTTGCTTTTGCTCCACGACCAGACATAGCAGAAAAGTTTTTAGCACTGGATATATCCAGTTTCTTTTCTTTGGCGAAGCGTACGATTGCTTTTGCAATTGGATGCTCCGATTCAAGCTCAACTGCTCCCGCTAGTGCAAGCAGTTCGTTAGATTTGACGCCATCTGTTACAACATCTACGACGCCTTGTTCACCCTTCGTGAGAGTTCCGGTTTTGTCGAAGAGGATAACATCAAGATTCCGAGCTGATTCAAGTGCCATTCGCTCGCGTACAAGCAACCCATTCTTGGCCGCTAAGCTTGTTGATATTGCAGTTACAAGTGGTACAGCAAGACCAAGCGCATGAGGACAAGCAATCACAAGTACTGTTACGACTCGCTCTAAGATAAATGAGAGTGATCTATCGCTAAATACTGCCCAGCCGATTGCCGTAAGTATTGCAGCCCCGATAGCTACAAATGTTAGATAAAACGCGGCGCGGTCTGCAATAATCTGCGTTTTGGATTTACTACTTTGTGCCTCTGCTACCAGTTTCATGATGCCTGCAAGTGCAGTATCGTCACCGATTTTGATTACCTTGATAGTAAGCGCACCACTACCATTAATAGTTCCACCGATAACTTGCGATTTAACATCTTTATCTACAGACTTTGATTCACCCGTTAGCATTGATTCGTTTACTTCTGATTTGCCCTTTATAACCTCGCCGTCTGTAGGGATAGCAGTTCCCGGGCGAACTAAAACTGTGTCGCCAACTTTTAGGCTCGCTATTGTAACGGTTTTAGTGCCGTTCTTCGTTACTAGTTCCGCTTCGTCGGGTAAAAGTTTGGCGAGTTCCTTAAGCGCACCCTGTGCATTCATGACAGAAGCCATTTCTAGCCAATGGCCAAGTAACATGATTGTTACAAGTGTTGCCAGCTCCCACCAAAAGTCCATACCTTCTAGTCCAAGTGTCACGGCGAGGCTGTAAATAAAGGCAACAGAGATAGCGAGCGAGATAAGGGTCATCATTCCTGGCTGGCGAGCGGCGATTTCAGATCTAGCGCTTTTTAGGAATACTAGTCCACCGTAAAAGAAAATGATTATCCCAAAAATAGCAGGAATCCATTTGCTACCTGGGAAAGTCGGCATTGAATAGTCCAGTAACTCCATTATGGTATGTGAATAAAGTACAGCAGGGATTGTGAGTAATAGGCTTAGCCAAAATTTC
Organism: Candidatus Saccharimonadota bacterium; assembly: GCA_043719125.1. GTDB lineage: Bacteria > Patescibacteriota > Saccharimonadia > Saccharimonadales > JAGQMS01 > JAGQMS01. The sequence goes on from JAYSUL010000060.1 coordinate 2,769, forward strand.
TTCTTGAACATGTCTGGATTATGCCCGGCGTGTTTGTCGTGATCATGATGCTCATGACCCGCATGCATAGAGTGATCCATTATTTGCCCCTAACATTGTTGAGCTCATACAGACGAAGTAATTCTTCAAGAGCTTGCTCCTGTTGTTTAGTCTCGCCTGAACCTATCATATCTGTTATATGAGTTGTGATGTGGTTCTCTAACACGAGCTTATTAAGAGAAGCGAGGGACCTTTGGATTGCTAAACTTTGGGTGAGTATATCCATACAGTAGGCTTCTTGATCAATCATCTTCTGTAGGCCTTCAAACTGACCCTTAATAATTTTCGAACGGTGCGAGGCGCGTTTCTTTAAGTCTTGTCTCATACATTCATTTTATACCCCTAGGGGGTATATACACAAGACGCGACATTTATTTTCTAGTGGCTCTTTGTAGAATACCTACTATTTCCACGTTCTTTTTATCAGTATCAATAATGAATGTACCGAGTTGATTTTTGCAGTAAGTAATAATGTGGCTTAGGCACTTAGGGACGGCTAGATAGTCCTCTAGAGCCCCATTTTTTGGGTTTAGACTCTGTTTAGTATTCGGCTTCGATTTTTGTATCTAAATCAGAATGACTACTTGTAAAGTATTTAATATATTCGAGCTGTTCTGCCATAGCCTTCCAAGCCTGGACTCATAAAGTCTTTTCAGATGTCGCGGACCACGAGTGTCTACACGAATAAATCAAAGAAACACATAAAGTATTTCGCCTATCCCCAATAGCACTCACCAATAAAAACTTCACTGAAAGTGGGGCAATTTTACTGGTGAATTTGCACGGCAAATATCGAACTCCAGAAAGTTTGATTGGCGGCCATTGGTTCCGCATATTGTAGTTGTATTGGTATAGGCGTAGTATGTGGTTATTAGCATAAACGTAAGAAGGAATATACATGACAAAATCAGCAAAGTCATCATCAATAAAACTCGATAAACTACATACCATATTATTTGTGGTTGTATTTGGCGTTTTGGGTGTAGCATACTTGTCCTATACATCAGCTGCACCAACTTCGTCAGCCATAACGGGCACGTTACTACTTCAGACTACAGCAGAAACCATTACCTATGGCGATACCATAAATATTGCAACTACGGTGGAGGGTAGACAACACGCTAATTCAACTACTTACGTAACTACCGTATGCAAGCAAAGTCAAAATGTCATATATGCGTCATCTGCGTCAACTCCCAACCCGGAATTTTTATTAAGCGATCAACTGGGTGATGGATTAGAATGGAATGGTGCAGCGGCATCTTGCGAAGCTTGGTTAATGTATAGAGTACAAAAAGGCAAAGGTTTTGAGTACAGCAAGCTCGCAGCAATAAATTTTGAAGTTGCCGGGAAATAGGAAGTACAGCACGGGTCTGCTACTTAAGGCTAGATCCGATTAACTACTTAGTACAAACATTTTAGATAGTATGGCGTTATCCAGGCTTACTTATAGAAATGAACTAAAACCCCATGAGATTCCTGAGTAATAAAATATACTTTCCTGATACAATTTTTATACTCTACGCATTCCTGGCAGTATGCGCCTTAGTTGCGTTAGTCCGTTTTGCTGATACTAGGTATACTCTTGAGAGATTTTATAATTTAGTTTCCTCTGAAAATATATCCAGAGAAGAAAAGCTCACAAGCAAACAAGAAGTATCGATTGAAAAAATCAACCGGTCCATACCTCAGGTTAAGTATGAGGCGGAAATTGTTACCTTTGTGCTTTGGGGAGTTGTAGGGATAACTTCATTAGTTATATGGAACTCACTGTATAAAATCTTCATTAATCCGTTTTACAATGACGTAGTAGAATCGCATTATATTCATGCAAATAAAAAAAGCTTGGTAAAAAAACGTGTCTTGTGGATTCTTTCAACATTCTTTACCTTTGGGCTTATTGCGATGACTATATATATATTTCAAACGATAGTGTTGCCGCTCTACACCATTAGCACCTATGCGACATCATGGTCTAGCATAATTGACCTGGCGATCGGAGTCATATTTACCACTCTATCAGTAATTATTATCAGTCTTGGACTGCATGCAATCTATAAAACTTACTAAATTACGTATTGAAAAATTCGAGTCGGATCTAAGCACATGAGGCGATTCGTGGGCTCCAGGTCTAGCGGGCACTACTGCATCGACAACACTTTTCAAATTGCCGAATAAGAATTAAAACACCTCCATACTTAGCCCGCTAGATATCTAGCGTGGGGTAAGGTTATAGACAAGAAAATACACGGCTATCTCCCTATGTGATTAACGTATTATTCCCCGTTGTTTTGTATTTGTTGTTGTCGGGTTTTTTCTTACACCAAGATAGACGGATAGCTTCTAGTACAAATAAGGCCATAGTACCAAGAATGTAATTGGGACTACCAGCAACCCAATGGCCAGAATGAATCGATTTTTGCTCTTGCTTGGAACGCCGACTGCATAGAAATACCAGAGTAGCCCGATAAAGACATACATATACGCACCACACACAAAAATAAGTAGGTATAGGACCTGAGCGGCAGCGTCGGCTGCCGAGGCAAATGCAGTACCTAGTGTAAGCATAAATAGAACGGGTATCACGCTGATAACTGCACCGATCGTACCGACGATAGAGGTAATAAATAGGGCCTTATTTTTTGGTGCAATATAGTAGTTTTGCATGTAAGCGATCTCCGTATTATTTACTTTTGATTGTATCTTTCACGGCATTGACCGCATTGTTGAGTATTGGTACTTCGTCGAAGAGGCCTAATACCCATATAAGTAGTGCAACTAAAATCGTACCTCCTACGACTGCACCAAAACCTTGTGCCAGCCCACGAAAAAAACTATTCGTCATAATCGTTTTTCTGCTTGCACCTGCCGTATCTAGAATTGCGGCAACTTGCTTTCCCATTTCTATAAACTTTTTATCGTCTTTTTTCATTTTATACATGTAACTTTTTGCTTTTAGACTTCTTGTCAGGTCCGATGGTCGCACGGTATCTAGCTTTGGGGACCTTTGGAGCTGGCAAGTCTTTGTGTGGGTTTGGCCCGAGTTTTTGTTTGTAGGTTTTAGCCCACGACGGACTCAGCTGCTTTTCAGGCATTTGGGTCTTGAGCCACTCCTCAAGAGCTGGGCAACTTTCTAACGATACGATTACACCGTAACGGACGTGGTCGTGTTTTTTACTGTCGTGATGGACGCTGTGGAATAAGCCCTCTGAATCGATAAGCATCTGCGCACCTTTATGTAGTGGAATTTGGAGTTCCCTTGACTTACCAAATTCATGTTCGCGTAAGATCATTTTACTGCCAGGACTGTCCGTAAGCTCAAGCCATAGGCGTACTATCCAGCCTTCTCCTTCTGGATTTAGGCGGTTGTTGTCGTCCAGGTGAAGATTCCAGTAAGTTTCGCGGCGAGAGTTTGGGTCTTTGCGTATAAGTTGGACCCTACCGTAAGGAACGCCAAGAGATTCGACCCACTCGACGATATTTTTGGCTATTTTGGCATTTGGTGTCCAGACGCCGTACTTGTCTGGTTTGCCATATTTCCAAAAACCCTCCATCTTTGCCTCGCCGGTTGCGGACGCAATAGGCGCAAAGAAAGTCTTGGGGTCGGTATAGTACGTAGTGTACTCGAGAGGCTCCCACTCCGTAGGATCGATTTTGGGGCCGTTATAAGGTTTGAGCACCAAAACTCCTCCGTTATCTTCGAGAGCTTTCATGCGGTAGTGTGGGGTATGTCGTTGCTCAACCCAGAGTTTCTTTATACCAAGTTTGCGGTAGGCGGATTTAGTTAGACTATTTTTGAGTATCGGATCGATAACTTGTCTCATGGTTCGACTCCCCTAGTTTATAGATTTATGGTAATTATACCTCAACTACGGGGTAGATTTATAGAGTGAAATGGTGATAAGCTTAAGGAATATGAAAAAAGACAAAACTATAAAATCTACAATTGCTGCAGTTAATTTTAAGCGCACAAAGATCATTGCGGCTGTTGGACCACCGACCGACTCCTATGAAATGCTCTACGCCATGATCAAGGCTGGTGTGAATGCGATTACTATGAACTTTTCTCATCAGACCTATGATGCGGCGAAGCGCCAAACAAAATGGATCAGAAAGGCGAGTGCCGAGCTAGGGAAACCTGTTGCGATCATTCAGGACCTGGGCGGGCCAAAAATTCGCCTTGGTGAGTTTGAAGGGTTTATCGGGGTAGAGACCGACCAGGTAATTCGACTTGGCTATGAAACGGACTATGAAAAAACCGGTATCATACCAGTGCAGTATGATCTATCGAAAAAAGTACAGCGTGGCGACACGATGTTTATATATGATGGAAAAGTCAGAACAACCGTACAGTCAGTGAAGGCGGGTGTTATATATGCAAAAGTTGAAAATAGTGGAGTATTACTAAAGAAAAAAGGTATTAATCTGCCCGATACTGACTTTGGCGGGGATGTGATCACTGATAAGGATAGGGCGGATCTGGCATTTGGCTCTCAGCAGGACTTTGATTATGTCGCTATGAGCTTTGCGCAGACCGCTGCTGATCTGCGCGCAATGAGACTAACTATGAAAAACCTTGGCTATGATGCAAAATTAATGGTAAAGGTAGAGACTAAAGCGGCAATTGAGAATATGGACGAAATCATACATGAGGTTGACT
>JAYSUL010000007.1:0-19176 GCA_043719125.1 Candidatus Saccharimonadota bacterium
CAGACAGTGCGAGGACGATCTTGGACACGCTTGGCTGGATCAGGGCAGATGACTCTTCTATACGTACTAAGGACGGTATACAGCTGGAGCTCACCATCACAACACTCGAAGGTAGTGACTTCTCAAAGCTTGCTGCAAGTATCCAGAGTAAGCTCAACGCTGACCTGGGTGTAAAGGTAAATATTATCACCAAGAAACCAGCCGAGATACAGTCAACACTACTTCAGCATACCTATGAGGTATTGCTCTATGGCATCACCTTGGGAGTAGATCCAGACGTCTATGCGTACTGGCACTCTAGTCAAGCAATAGCTGAGCGGTTTAATCTATCACTCTATAAATCAGATCAGGCAGATAGGTCACTAGAGGCTGGGCGTACGCGACCAGATGTGGGTCTACGCGCCGCCAAATATCGGCCGTTTCTAGAAGCATGGAAAAAAGATTCACCAGCACTTGGCATGTATCAGCCGCCGGTTTTTTATGTGACGCAGACAAAGATATTTAATTTTCAACCGACAAGGCTCAATACTACGGCTGACAGATTTTATGATGTACATAACTGGCAGATCCAAACAAACAAATTACCGATTATACCTAAAGATATACGTTAACGAATCACTCTACTTATGATATGCTAATGCTTAGAATGTTAGCCAAAAATAAAAGGAGTTTTTAAGCTTTGGGTAAAGTAGCAGAATATCTACGGTCGCATCTTGATGGTGAGATTACTGACGCATCTGATGTACGTGAGCACTTCTCACAGGACTCTGGGCTTTTCAAGCTCACCCCTGAGGCTGTTGTATACCCGTTTAATGAGCAGGATATACGCAAGGTTACTCGGTTTGCTTGGCAGTTGGCCGAAAAGGGCCGTCGGGTGGCAGTCACGTCCAGAGGGCTTGGCTCAGACTGGACGGGTGGTGCGATCGGTGAGTCTATTATTCTTGCTACTACTACTCACATGAACAAGATCCTTGAGCTTGACTCCAGGAAAGGCGAAGTAGCTCTTGATCCGGGTGCGACTATAGGTAAGGTCAACCAGGCGTTAATCACTCACGGTTTATTTATGCCCTTCGAGCCTAACTCAAGCGAGTTTTCTACTATAGGTGGCGCAGTTGCGACCAATGCGTTTGGCCTCAGGAGCGCAAAGTATGGTGGTACTGGCGCCTCTACACGCTCTCTGCGTGTCGTTTTATCTACGGGGGAGACACTTACTACAGGACGTATGACAAAGCGCGAGTACAACAAGCGCATGGGCCTTGCGACGTTTGAGGGCGAGATATATCGTGGACTAGATGCAATATTGACTGAAAACGCCGAAGCGATCGCTAGTTTTCAGGGTCAAAAAGAGTTTGCCCCAATAAATCTGTTTAGTATTCGTGCAAAAGATGGCTCAGTCGACCTAACCCCTCTATTTGTAGGGTCGCAGGGTACGCTGGGTGTTGTTTCTCAGGTTCGTGCGGCAGTTACAGCCTATAACCCAAACCTTACACAGGTAGTTATAGGATTTTATAGTGAAGAAGAATTTTTCCAGATTGCTCCTGAGATAGCAAAGCTATCACCAAGTATCTACACGGTGCTTCCGAAGCATACAATGCAGTTATACGCGGGGCTAAATCCTTTATACATCGGCAAAAAATTTGGTGATAAATTGCCAGAATATCTTGTTTTGCTCGAATTTGATGAGTTTGCATCACGCACTCAAAGACGCTCACTCAAAAAGATCAAAAAACTATGTTCAAAAAGTGATGTCACGATCCACGTAGCTACTACTGAGAAACAGCGCGAAGAATTCTCCAAATTTTATCGTATACCAAGCACACTTTTGCAATCAGAGATTGAACAGGCCAGGACAACTCCTGGGCTAGAGAGTTCATATGTACCAGCAGAAAATTTCCGTGAAGTCCTAAAGCAGTCACACGATATGTTTAATAAGTCTGCAGTACGGCAAGTGTCATGGTATGACTATCAAACTGGGTTACTTAGAACTTTCCCGTATCTTGATCTTCGTCAACTCGGCCAGAGGCAAAAACTAGCTCGTCTTGTTGAACAGTACAATACCCTGATCCTTGAGAATGGTGGGCTTGTCGGTGTGCAGGGTGGCGGTAGAACAGCTGCAGCTTATCACAAGATAATGTGTGGTGATGTCCTCTATGGGGTCATGCTCAAAGTCAAACAGCTTTTTGACCCGTACAACATCCTCAATCCAGGTGTGAAGTTCGATGTTGATCCTAAGGCCATTTCGACGAAGACGATTCAGGGTTACTCACAAGGCAACAAGCACAATCACTTGCCTAAGTAGGTAGATGGGGCTCGACCTTGATCTTCGATCAACCCCTTACGGGGCTAAAGGGCGGCCAATGCCCACAGGGCATCGTCGTTCGAGCGCTCAATAATCTACCAATTTAAAAACCCGGTAAAAACCGGGGATTTAAATTGGTGGAACATCAGGGACGGCTTTCGAACCCCAAAACCCCAGGTAGATCGTACGAGGACATCCGTCTCGACCTCCGAGAGAAGTTATTCTACCCCTCAGAGCGGTTGCTAGCAGCCTTCAACCTGTGGCGGAAGCTGCAACGAACTCCTGCGCCTAAGCCCTCCAAGAAGGCTTCCAAGCTCCAGAAGCAGACTCGTCTGTCCAAGGCTGAGTCTCGCTGGTTAGTGAAGGAGTATCAGGAAGGGAAGACCATCGATCAGCTCACCAAGATCTACAACGTCCACCGCACCACCGTGTCCATCCATCTTGAGAACGCCGGAGTACCGCGCAGAGTCTCCAGACGGAAGATGACTGACGACCAGGCAAGGGAAGCCGTACGCCTTCGAGCCGAAGGAGCATCACTCGCCGAGCTAGGTCGGAAGTTCGGGGTGGACCCTTCTACGATAGTGAACGAGCTTAGAAAGTAGTACCCGGCTTGACTGGAAACTCAAGAACCGATTCAGATGACCCAGCACCATCTCTCCGGGTTAGATATCCACTTTCGTCTGAGCTGAACACTTGCCTTGCAGCCTCACTGATAATCTGTTCGCGTACAGGATCAGTAATCTCCTGTCTATCGAGGAATGCTAAAAGGGTTCTAAGGACGATGGATTTGTGGCGATTTACTGCTGCGAGATGCTTTGCAGCATTGTAGTTACGAACGCAGAATCTGATCGCATAAGCTGGCGCTGCCAGGAGAAGCGCTCTCGCTAGGACTTCTTCCACGGTTACCTTGGTGAAATTTACATCCCTAAATAGATATTTCCCAAAGAATGAGGTTGCTGCTATCGAGAGCACGACGAGCAGTAACCACTTTCTGGCAGATGCTTCGTATCCTCTCTTGCCCTGTACGAAGAATGACCAGCGTCGTGAAATACGACCCTTAATTCCATAGCCTCGTCTCCATCCTGTTTTGGCGGTCTCTCTCAGATACTCCGACCCATTGACTGAAGTTTCAAAATACTCGTAGAGGGTAAGTGCGGATGTCTCACTGGTCACCTCGCTTATAGATATAGACGACTTTTCTGCTTTTCGAGTAGCCTTCTTAAGTCGTTCCAACTCGCTTCTTGTCTCGCTCCTAGTAGTATCTAGCGAGTTCCTGTGCTCTCTCACAGCACGGACAAAGTCACGGTAAAGCTCCTCGTACCTCGCATTAATAGAGCTAATTCGTGACTCGTATTGGGCGGTTAGCCATGTGGGATTCTCTCTGTTCGCGATGATCTCATTCAGGACAACTTGCAACTCCGTAACCCTTGTACGAATCAGCTCTCTAATACTGTCTGGTAGCTCCTCCCAAAAGGAGGGAGTTTCGGCTACGTCCTTGGCACTTGCAACAAGAGCCTCGAGTCGATCTTTAATCTGATCAAACTTGAAGTACGGATCATCCAAGCGAACGATCGCACCGATATCCAGTTTCGATAATGTAATTACCTCATCCATTGATCCTTGATTATGAAGCGAAAGCATAGTCAATTGCAAGCATGAGCAGAATAGAAACCTTGCATGCGTGATACCTATATGTAGCGTACATAGTATGTAAATAGCACAATATGTAGAACAAAACCAAAGCAGTATAATGTAAATAACCTCGAATGAGGGATAGAGGTGGAAGGCTTCCAAGCCTGCTTAATCTGCACCCTTTTCCTTGGAAAAACACAAAGCACTTCTTACGAACAGGGTACGGACTAAAGAGCTCACCATGTGATTCGGAGTTCTATGATGAGCCAAGAGATCGTCGTACCGACAAACAAGATCTCAAGGAAAGGAATGAATGGCAAAAATCCCTACAAACAGTGGAAAGGCGTGGACTTCTACTCAGAACTCCAAGCTTTCAACCCTTGCACGGCAGAATACACCAACGCGTGTGATCGGTCTGAAGCTGCAACGCTCACCCGTAGCAGTCCAAAGTCAGGCGGCAAAACTGAATGTAAGTCTCAAGCCAACCAATCAAAGTCCGTACGGGACAAGGAAGAAGTAGCTGAGCAGGCGTGTCGTAAATGACGCGTATGGCTGCGAGGATCCAGGGCCGAACCTGGACAATCCCAATATCTCGAACATCGCGTGTTTGGTGCTGCTGTAGCTCAGTTTGGTAGAGCGAGGGATTTAAAACCCCTGCGTCGTCAGTTCAAACCTGACCGGCAGCACTGAGTGCGTGAGTTCCGATCCGCCAATAAATTCCGACACCGTCCGGGACTTATGAAACAAAAACACCCCTATCTACAGGGGCGTTTTGGACGATATACGTCATAGTGCTTATGCTTGGTGGGTGATGAGGGGCTCGAACCCCCGACCTCCTCGGTGTAAACGAGGCGCTCTAGCCAACTGAGCTAATCACCCGTAAATTTTAACCTCTGTATTATAGCAGGTGTGGGCTTGGTACGAAACAGGTCGTCTTACTAGGACTTGGTCATGTTCCGCGACCCCGTCGCCACTTCTTTGATGCATAGCTTCAAGAGTGGACTCCCTTGCAACGAGCCACTGGCTCGTCTCACCTCCACACCTTTTTAGGGTGGATCTTCAAAACCCTTTCACCTACCAATTTAAAAAGCCCCAGTGGGGCTACTTAAATTGGTGCGCGGGAGAGGACTTGTACCTCCACACCTTGCGGCACCAGTCCCTCAGACTGGCGTGTCTACCATTTCACCACCCGCGCATAAACCTATGTAGAAACAGGGGTTATTGTACAAAAAATACCGCTGATTAGCAACTCTACTATCATGCTACAATGATGTCAGACGGGTAGGTTCGCTCGCCAGACTATTTTATCGTCGTAAGTTCGAGCCCTTACAGACAAGGAGTTTCATGGAAGCATTAATCGCAGTATTGGCTGTAGGTATACCATTTTTTATTATATTTTTGATTGTATTGGTCGTATCGGGCCTACGTATTGTTAATCAATACGAAAGAGGAGTGGTACTTACTCTTGGTAAGTTTAGTGGGATGCGATCACCAGGCCTCAATGTGATCATCCCTATTTTCCAGACGATGAGAAAAGTCGATATTAGGTCGACTCCGGTAGATGTTCCGAAACAAGAAGTGATCACAAAAGACAACGTCACGATGGGCGTCGACGCGGTAGTCTATTTCAGAGTGCTTGACGCGCAAAAAGCAGTGCTCGAAACAAGCAACTATGTCTACGCGACTAGCCAGTTTGCGCAGGCTGCACTACGAGACGTAATTGGTAACGTTGAGATGGATGAGCTTCTCAGCAAGCGTGACGAGATCAGCTTACAGATCAAGACAATAGTCGATCAAGAAACCGATAAGTGGGGAATTGATATCGAGCACGTAAAGATCCAAAATATCGAGCTACCGCAGGAGATGAAGCGTGCCATGGCTAAGCAGGCCGAAGCCGAGCGTGAACGCCGTGCGACCATCATTAACGCTGACGCAGAAAAGATATCAGCAAAGACACTTGCCGAAGCAGCGGCCATGCTCAGTACAACTCCTGGTGCTATCAATCTGCGTACACTCAATACCCTGGAGCGTATATCGACTGAGCCAAGTCAAAAGACACTCATTGCTTTCCCAATAGAGCTTATTGATGCCCTCAGGGGCATTGGAGGCCATAAATAGGCTTACACCCTTGAATAACCCCGCTATTTCTCGTACAATAGCGGGGTCGCGATTTAAACTTGGCTCTTTAGCTCAGTTGGTAGAGTGAGAAATGCCCGTGGCATTTTGCAAGGCCGGAAACTGATTTCAACTTGTTGAAGTAAGTTGAGGCGGGGTCGCCGAAAGGTGACGAGGCCTGAAATCGGCCACTGCATATTTTCACAGTCCATCAGAGGTAATTATGTTAAGATTAATAGGTGTGGCTCTTTAGCTCAGTTGGTAGAGCAGAGGCCTGAAGAGCCTTGTGTCCCCAGTTCAAGTCTGGGAGGAGCCACCAAGTATACGCGGGTGTAGCTCAGTTGTTTAGAGCGCTTCCTTGCCAAGGAAGAGGTCGAGAGTTAGAGTCTCTTCACCCGCACCAATATATAAGTCCTATCGCGAGATAGGGTTTTTATATTGGCTTTCATGGGAAAGACAAATTCTCGACCTCTTCAAAATCAGAAATTGTCGAGAGCATAGCTCTTAAAACCGCGTCGCGGTTAAGAGCTTAGAGTCTCTTCACCCGCACCAATTGAACATTACTGGACAATTTAGAGTCCTTTTTTTATGTAAGATAGGTATATACTAGACAGGCATTCATAGTAAGATAGACTATGTAAAAATAATTAATTGGAAGAGGAGTTAAACATGGTTACAGGATACTGCGTTAAATGTAAGGAAAAAGCCGTTGAATTAACAGCGCCAGTAATTGTCCAAACTGCAAAAGGTGGCTTTATGGCCAAGGGCAAGCACGCTGTATGTGGTACAACTGTTTGTGCGATGATGTCCAAGGTTAATGCTGAAAAAGCAGTAGAAGACGGTGCTGAAAAAGCTTACTAATCTCTATATTTGAGAATCTAGTCATTGACTAAATGATGTCGTAGATGTGAGTCATTGACTTCATTGCTTGTCAGCGCACCACGAAGGCTTACAGGAGTGCCGAAATACAAATTTCGGCACTTTTTATTTCCAGATTCTTATTTTGGGGTAATTGATAACGAAACGACTGGTGGCTCGTAGTGAGCAAACCCTGTAGAATATAGATATGAATCCAACAACTCCTCATATTATTATTTTTTCACATGGATTTGGTGTGCGCAAAACCGACCGTGGATTATTCACCTCAATTGCAAACGCTTTGCCTGATGCTCAAAGTGTCATGTTTGATTACAATCCGATTAATGAGAAATCAAACACAATTACCGTAAAACCTTTACATGAACAGGCGTTAAAGCTTCGGAAAGTTATCAACTCGACAAGGGCCGAATACCCTGGTGCAATTCTTGACTTGGTGTGCCATTCTGAGGGATGTATTGTAGCTGGGCTAGTAAAGCCACGAGGTATACGTCGGACAATTATGCTTACCCCTCCAGACGATATGAGTGAAGCGACTGTTGTTGAGCAGAGGGGTACGCGAATTGGAGTAACCATTGATGTGAATACCAGGACGAGTTTGGCACGCACCGATGGCAGTACGACGGTTATACATACTGATTATTGGCAAGGACTTGCCGGTATCAAGCCCGTGAAACTATTTAACAACTTGGCACGCTTTACAAAGTTACGCATTATCAATGCCAAGCAAGACGAAGTACTGGGCAAGGTTACATTTGAAGGGATTGACCCGTCGATTTCGCTCGTAACACTGGACGGGAACCACAATTTTGATGGGGAAGAAGATCGTGGCCAGATACTGTACATTGTGCAAAAAGAGCTAGCCACTGAATAGGGTTAGCCCTCCTAGTAGAGACCAATAGGCTTCAGGCATTGACACATTATTACGCTTATGCTATAATATACAACTGAACGCTCGTACTTTACCACCCCCCGAAAAAATAGAATTGAGGATCATGAAGCGTTTGATCAACTTGACCATCATGGGATTGCTTCTCGGAGCGATCCTCTCATTTGCTTCTGGTGGAACTGCTTCGGCGGCGCCACAGAAGACAGACTGCCGTGCCTACAACAAGGCTACGGTATACGTTGTCTGCGTGGACATATCCGCACAACTCGGTTCTATCCGATCAGCCAGCAATGGTGTGATCGGTCCAAAGGTCGTCCAGACCTTCGTTGTCACTACCTCTAGGGTGGATGACGACGGGCCGAACTTACGCGGTGACACGATCACCGGGCAGGGACAGTTCGTAGCCCACAGCCCTCAGGCAAAGACCGGAGATGGACTCAAAAACTTCATCGGCTTCGGCCCTGGTGGCCAGGGTATCCACTCCTACAAGAGTAGTGAGGTGGGCCCTGGTAATGACTCGCACGGGTGTGTCCGGGTTTACTCGGACGTGTCAGCGCAGGTCAGGAAACTGCTGGTTACAGGTAAGCAGGGGAATCTTGTCGACGCTGGTTTGGTAGAGTTTCATTTCTACCCGTGACCGCAAGACTTGAGACCCATTAGCCCCGCCCGGATTCGTTCCGGGCGGGGCTGCTCAATTTGTAGGGGTAGAATCAAGCAATTTCATCTGTTCTTTGCTACAATATAGGACATTCTGGTGCGGTGGCCGAACAGTCAGGCACAGCTCTGCAAAAGCTGCTAAACGGGTGCGACTCCCGTCCGCACCTCCAGTATATATTTTGGGCGAGTGGCGGAATTGGTATACGCGACAGACTTAAAATCTGTTGACCAAAAGTCTTGTGGGTTCAAGTCCCACCTCGCCCACCAGCTTAATTTAACTAATATAGGTTTAGATTTGAACCCACATCTTGGGGGTGAGAGTTGCCTGTGGCAACTCGCAAGGAAATCTTCCGATGCAAACTCGTTTGCAATAGAGAAGTTTCGGGGTCGCCAAAGGTGACCAAGTCCCACCTCGCCCACCAGCAATTATTTCTATATAGAAAGTCCGCATGCCAAAGAAAAACCAAATGGGATCGATGACGGCTAGCCGAAAGAAGAAACTTCCTGAGTATAGAACTCTGCGCCTTAATACTAGAATTAAGGCTGATGATGTACTGAAGACTTCTTCTATGCGTACATTATGGCGAGAAACATGGCTGTTTTTATGGAAGCACAAGATCAAAATGGCTATATTTGTATTGATATATACTGCCGCGTATATAGTTTTGGTCAGGGGAATTAATGAGTTCACGCTCAACGCTGATGAGATCAAGGTCGAGCTAGAAGATGCACTCTCAGGAAATCTCGGAGCAATCGTTACATTTATTCTTCTATATATGTCGCTTATTAGTTCGATCACAACATCTTCCGATGATATAACTAATTTCTATCAATCAACGATACTTATAGTATTTTCCCTATCTTTTATATGGCTAATACGAAAACTCCATCTTCGAGACTCGAGTGCGACCGTGAAGGATGCTTTTTACCAAGGAATGCGCCCCCTTATACCATTTTTGGGAGTACTAATAGTCATGGCATTGGAGCTCATACCCGCTGGTGTTAGTAGCTTAATATTTATTACAGCACAGTCAGCATCGGTTGTTTCGACAGAATTCGAAACACTGGCTTTTTCTGTATTGGCAGTACTAGGTTTCGTCTTGACTGTATATCTACTAGTAGGTTCAATCTTTGCACCTTACATTGTGACTCTCCCTAACATGACACCAATGACCGCACTCAGGTCTTCTATGAGGTTGCTCAGAATTCACCGTTGGGTTGTACTGCGAAAGATACTAGCTTTTTTTGTAGTCCTCCTCGTGCTCGGTTTTTTCCTCGTGCTGCCGTTTATTATCTGGATACCGCGCTATGCAGAAATAGCGTTCTTTGTGATGGGATGTAGCTCATTTGCCGTTATGCATACATTTATGTACAAGCTATATCGGAGCATGCTGTGAGCGCTCGATACAATGAGCTCCTGGAGCTATTAAACGTACATTGGCATAACTACTATGTGCTTGATGAGCCTACCATTACTGACGCAGTCTATGACGGGCTAATGGGGGAACTTAAAGCAATTGAGGCCGAGCAGCCAGAAATAATATCTCCAGTAAGTCCAACGCAGCGAGTCGGTGGTCAGGCACTTGATCAATTCGAAAAAGTAGCTCATTCGTCGCGGATGTTGAGTCTCAACGATGTCTTTAGTGTTGGTGAGGTTAAGGAGTGGATCAAGCGCATGGACAAACTAATGCCAGGATCTCAGCATGAATTCTTTGCCGATCTCAAAATGGATGGCTTGGCGTGTGCGCTTGTGTATCTTGACGGTGTCTTTACCCGGGCAATTACGCGCGGGGATAGTCATATTGGCGAGGATGTAACAATGAACGTCCGTACCATACAGAACATCCCGCTCAAACTACTAGGTAATTCGAAGTTTACAAAAGGTCGCACCGAGATACGTGGTGAAATCGTCATGTACAAAGCCGATTTCAATAAGCTCAACGCTAAAAGAAAAGCGGCAGGTGAACCCGAATTTGCTAATCCGCGTAACCTAAGTGCTGGCACGATACGGCAGTTGGATCCACGGCTTGTTGCAGAGCGTCCACTGCGATTTCGTGCCTATGATTTACTCAGGGAAGATCCAAACGAAGTACCGACTAATAGCTTTGCATACGAAACTATTCGTTCACTGGGCGTGTCCGTTAATGCTGAAGCGAGTACGTTTGATTCTCTCGGTGCAGTCATGGACTTTGTCCATCACTGGGACGAAGCGCGAGATAAGCTGCCATATCAAATGGATGGATTGGTGATAAAAGTGAATGATCGTAAACTATTTGCTGAGCTCGGTATAGTCGGCAAACAACCACGGGCAGCAGTGGCCTATAAGTACCCGGCCGAAGAGGCGATTACTGTTATAAAAGACATCGTAATCAGCATCGGACGCACCGGTGCGGCGACACCAGTAGCAGTATTTGATCCGGTAGTTGTTGCTGGCACTACAGTCAGACATGCATCACTCCATAACGCCGACGAAATTGCTCGTAAGGATGTCCGTCGTGGGGACACAGTTGTGATCTATAAAGCCGGTGAGATTATTCCACAAGTTGATAGGGTTATCGTGGAGCTTCGCCCAAAGGAGTCGAAACCGATTGACTATATGATGGAGCTTAAGCGGCAATATCCCGAGCTGGAATTTGAGAGACCCGACGGTGAAGCAGTGTATCGGGTCAAAGGATCGTCATCGGATCTGATTTTAAAACGCTCTCTCGAGCACTATACCTCGCGCGTGGCGCTCGATATTGATGGTTTGGGTGAGAAAAATGTTATTGCACTTGTTGATGCAGGACTTGTTAGCGATATTGCGGATATATATGCCGTCACTAAGAATGATTTACTTAGAATGGATCGGTTTGCTGAGCTTTCAGCAGATAACCTTGTAACTGCGATAGCAGATAAAAAAACACCGCCACTGGAGCGTTTTATTTTTGGGTTAGGAATTCGTCACGTAGGATCACAAACTGCCATAGACCTCGCAAATCATTTTGGTTCTGTAAGGAAACTTTCAGAAACAACTTTAGATGAGCTACGACAGATCAATGGTGTCGGGGAGGTCGTTGCAGAGTCAATTATGGCTTGGTTTGGTGATGAGGACAATGTTACCCTACTAGCAAAGCTAGATGAGCTTGGAGTACATCCGGTCTTTGTGTCAAAAGCAAATGGTCCCTTAGCTGGCACAAGTTTTGTTATCACAGGGTCGCTTATACGTATGTCACGGGATATCGCGGCTGATAAGATACGTTCACTTGGTGGGGTATTCCAGACATCAGTAGCAAAAGGTACGACTTACCTAGTTATGGGTGAAAAAGCAGGAGCATCCAAGGCCACTAAAGCCGAAGCTCTTGGAACCAAAGTAATAAACGAAGACCAATTAATAGAAATGCTAGGAGAATAGAGATGAAGATCGCCCTTATCAACGGAAGTGCTAGTGCACCCTCTAGTGCTGATGGTGTTATAAGCGTATTTCAAGAGCAGGCAGCCGAATCGGGACTCGAGACAGAAGTGCTTCACGTCTATCAGTCCGGGATACCCCTACTGATCGATGAAGCGCACGAAAGTGTGCAGAATGTGAGAAGGATTGTCGAGCAGTCTGATGCGATTGTACTAATTACTCCGCTATACCATGGGAGTTACTCAGGACTGACAAAACTCTTTCTTGATCAGCTTGATCGAGAAGCTATGGTAGGCAAGAAAGTTGTACCGGTTTCTATCTCGTCTAAACTTCGTAATGCTCAAGTTGGTGCTCAGGAGCTCATACCTATTGTCTGGACAATGAAGGGAACAGTACATCGTCTACTCGCTGTATCGGGCGATGATTTTGAAAGAGACGAGAACGGAAACCGAATTCTGAAGGTGCAGGAGGTCAGGGATAGAATTGCTCAGATATGTAACGAGTTGGCTAACGGCATATCTAGATAGTCAAACAGTTGTATATCGTTGGTTCTAGCGGTATGATAAGCGTAAAGGGAATTTTAAGGAGGGTATTTTTAATGGAACCACAAGCACCACAGGCGCCAGCGCCACAAGATCAACCGGTAATGGCACCTGCACCAGAGCAACCAGTTGCGATGGCTCCTATGCCACAGATGGACGCACAGCCTATGCCTATGTCAGCTCCTACGCCAGCAGCGGCACCTATGATGGCTAGTGCACCTGCAAGTGGCGCAAACCCAGGCCACGGAATGGGAATTGCTGGTCTTGTCTGTGCATTTTTGGCACCACTCATTGGGCTCATCTTGAGTATAGTAGCAATGAAAAAATCAAAGAAGGCCGGGATGGGTAACGGACTTGCACTTGCTGGAATCATCATCGGAGCTATTAATACGGTACTGGGCACACTATTTTTGATCGGATTTATCGCTGGGATTGGCTCAGTAGTCAAGCAATGTAGCGATCTTGGTCCAGGAACTCACGTTGTTGATGGTGTTACATACACATGTAGCTAATTGATTTTAGGAGACAAACAAAAACACCCCGATGAAGGGGTGTTTTTAGTCCGAACTGGTGATTACCAGCTACGAGTGCTGCCGCCTTGTGGGCGACCACCACGGTCACCACCGAAATCACGACGAGGTCGATCTTCCTGTGGGCGAGCTTCGTTGACTGCAATAGTGCGGCCATCGAGTTCAGAACCGTTTAGTTTTTCGATAGCTGCGTCAGCTTCTTTGTCATCGTCCATTTCGACGAATCCAAAGCCTTTGCTTCGGCCGCTGTCGCGGTCGACGATCACCTTAGCGCTTGATACTGTGCCACATGTAGCAAAGTGAGCAGCCATTGTGTCGTCGGTTGTAGCCCATGCTAGGCTACCTACAAATAACTTTTTCAAGATATGTATTCCTTGTTTAACTTACGCACTTAGTCGACCTTCTCATATCTAGAACCTTCACCGTCCTCACCTCCCCGAAGAGAGTAGTAACCTTGTGCGTAACCTATAACGAGTACTACGTGCCAACGGCATTATACCCTAGATCTATGGAAATAGATACGGCGTTGGGTGTATTATCTGCGTATAACTAAATGTTAGGAGCTCGTTTATATGGAAGACCAAAACATAGCAGTAGTGAATCAAGCATCCGTAGAAGGTAATCAAGCTGAAGATCCGGGCAAAACTCTTGCGATCGTAGGTCTAGTATTTGCATTTATTTTTGCACTAATAGGTCTAGTGCTTTGTATTGTTGCACGAAATAAGTCGTCAAAGGCAGGTTTCAAAAATAACATTGCCACTGTTGGTATCGTGGTTGCTATCATCAATATGATCTTGGGAGTTATCCTAAGGTTAAACGGCACGATCTAGTTGACAGAAAACAAGCTTATGTTTATAAATGTATGGGTAAACCTTGGACGCATTCCAGGGGGCTTCTCATAAAGACAAAAATCCCGAAATTCAGATAAAAATAAAAAGTCAAAAAGGAGCCCATTCGGGTGGGCGCGCCCAAGGTTTTAACGTTTCACTGTAAGGCGGACAAACCAGGTCTTCGACCTCCAAGGTTTTCCCGCCTTAGACGCAGGGAAGCTAAGGCTTCTCTGGTGATCCACCCTTTCAAGGATAAATGAGATTATAGGAGACCTATGATCTCATTTGATTTCAAAAGGCTGGTACAATTGACGGATGACAATACAGACTATCGGTACTCATAACGGTAAATTTCATAGCGACGATGTTTTTTCGGTAGCTTTACTGACGACTCTTTTTCCGGATGCAAAAGTTGTGCGTTCTCGTGACCAGACGGTGCTAGACACGCTTGATCTAGTGCTCGACGTCGGTGGTGAATACGACATTTCCAAGAATCGCTTTGACCATCATCAAGTTGGAGGCGCGGGCGATAGGCCTAATGGCATTCGATATTCGGCATTTGGACTTATCTGGCAGACATACGGCCTAGATTATTGTGAGGGAAATGAAATTGTACACAAAAGATTGTTTGAGGGGTTTGTGTCATCGTTTGATGCCTATGATAACGGGCATAACACCTTTGAGATTACAATTGAGGACGCATCTGTAGTACAGCTCCAAGATATTTTTGACAAATACCTTAATCCAAATGCTGATGAGTCAAGCGAGCTTAGCGACTACGACAAAGCGTTTAGCTCGGCTGTTGAGATGGCAAAAGTTATCCTAGACAGGGTAGTGAAACGTCAAATTGCAAAGGTAAAGTCTGAGCAGTACTTCTACGCACAGTGGCAAGCCAGTCCCGACAAGCGCTACGTTGTGCTCGATAAACACGCTAATGCCGGTGATATGGCAGAGCAAATGCCCGAGCTTCTTTACTACGTATATCTATCTCCAAGTAAAAACTGGCATATTCAGGGTATGACAAAAGAAAGGGGCAGTTTTGACCTCAGGCACGCCCTTCCTGAGGGATGGGCTGGGCTCCGGGACGAAGAATTTGCACGCCACACGGGGGTAGAGGATGCTGTATTTTGTCACAACAACCTCCATTTATGTGGGGCCAAAAGCAAAGAAGGCGCGATCAAGCTACTTGAACTCGCGCTCAAAGAGGTAAATGGGATCTAATACAATACCCAAGCAGATTGTCATTATTCGAGGGCCTGTTGGTTCTGGCAAGACTGGCGTTGTGGAAGCGATCCGGAGCCAAATGGACGATGTAAGTATTGTTGATTTTGATTCATTCAAGAGACAAATAGATAACTCTAAATCTTCAAGTTGGCGGCGTGAGCTTGCGCTTGAGATGGCAATTATTCTAACCAAGAGACTGATGGAATCCTCGAGATTCATTGTGGCGGACATACACTCTTCCGTACCGAGTCAGATGAAGGCATTTCAGGGAATTGCTGATCAGATGGGCTATAAACTAACAAGCTTTTTGATTATGCCACCGCTTGAAGTCTGTTTCAAGCGCGCAGAACAAAGGATTGTACCAGACATTACTTACGAGATAGACCGAAAGATGGTAGAAAGCTACTGGAATCAAACTTACAAGATAGTAGGTGAATTAGAATTCACGGATCCTAATAGTACCCCAGAACACATAGCTCGCACTATAATTGCCACGCTATAAGAATTTCACTTCTGTTTGGTATAATTATTCGGTTGTGGGGTATTAGCTCATTTGGTTAGAGCGCATCGCTGGCAGTGATGAGGTGATCGGTTCGAATCCGATATACTCCACCAGAGAGGTCTTATTCGAACCAGAACATAAGTTCGAGTAAGCTCCTCCATGGTCAACCAAATCAAGACCCGTCCGAAAATTGGACGGTTTTTGATTTAATAACACTGATATAATAGAGTGATGAAAAAGCGGACAGAGTTCGACGGACTTAAGATTAGTACATGGGTTTTAGTCATCAGTGCAGCAACACTATTTATATTTAGCTCTGTGATGTGGCGCAGATTTGTGTTTATGTCAGACAAACGGGTATTTTGGGGCGCTGTCGATAAAGCGCTTTCCAGTGAAGGTGTAGCCGTTGTGATCGATGACTCGTCTGAGACGGTGACGCGAAAAACAACCTTGACTCAAGATTTTTCAAATGACTTATCGAGTGAGTCTCGTACTGAATTTAAAGACGACACAATTGACTCGATTATCCGTACAATTTCTACTAAGACCAATGATTACCTCTACTACGAAAAAAATCAAAATACCAAGAATCCAAAACTAAGTGATTTTGAGGGAACATGGGTGGATATCGGTGCGCCAGAGCAATCTGAGAGCAAGACTCTTTCCGACAATCTGACTAACGGTTCGCTCATTTTGATAGGTAATTTGACGAGTAGTGACCGCAAACGTTTACTCGGTACTATGCGAGACGATAACCTGTACACGGTACAGGGTGTAGTGCGTACAGAGCAAAAGGACGGAAAAGAAGTCAGAGTGTATCGAGTTGAAATTAATACTGTCGCTTACAACAAAGCGCTGAAGAGCTATCTATCGATAGTAGGGCTTGATCAGGCCTCATCTCAAGTTATCGTTGACGATCAGGGTGCGCCAGCACCTATAGTGGAAGTTATGATAGAGCCTATTTCACGGACGATTTTTGCATCTGGGTATCCTGAACTTAGCTCCGAAGGCGCGCGTGAATATACAAAGTGGGATGTTCGCAATGAATTCGAGTTACCTACTTCTTTCATAACGAGCGATGAGTTGCAAAAGCGACTCGACACCGTCTATACTCAGCCACAGTAATCATGACAAAACGCTCACCCAAAAAAGAATCGAAACAGCGCCCTTCTGAGGCCAATAAACGATTACAGGCATTAAAAACAGCTCTACCTCTTGTCGTGACGCTGCTACTGCTGGGTGTCGTGTATCTCATGGTCCTATTACCAGACTCGCCAGAAATGCAGTTAAAGTCAGCAATTCTCAACAGCGTCGATTCTGACAAGCAGAAAAGTTTTCGCTATGATGGGACGTATGTAGATACAAATCGTACGGTCGATCTAGAGTTTAGCGGACAAGTATCGTCATCGGATAGTGAAGTATTTAGATCGAAGTATAAATACCAGGATAAGTCATTTTCGCTTGAAGCCATACGTTATCAGAGCGACTCTTATTACCGCATCGAAGGGGTTAATAACTATGACCAGACTGTCGGTAGGATCACCGGTGCAAATAAGCTGACCGATCAACAATATGGTGTACTGACTGCTATACAAAGTAAATGGATTAGAGTACCTATAGAGCAGGCAAGTATGTTTAGCTCTGCACTTGCGTGTGTTGATAATCTTCCGATCAATTGGGATAGTAAGCTCGTAGAGTTGTCGCCCGAAAATTATCCATTTTCATTGACCGCAGGGCCATACGACGACGGTGACAATAAAGTTTATGAAGCAAAAATTGTTCATGATAAATTTCTCACAGGCCCGGAAGCAAACATTATAAACCTGACGAATTGCCTTGAGAATCAGTACGCAAGTGATGATTCCCGTTTACGGGGTTCATCCAAGGCTGACCTATCATCTCTTAGGTTCAACTTCACGGTGGATCCGCTATCAAACACAGTAAAAAAGATGATCGTAAAACAAGTAGGTCAAAAGATGGAGTTCAACATACACGACTACAACAAAGATGTATCGTTATCTGCACCAGAAGGGTCGATCACCGTATCTGAGCTGATCCAAACACTACCACCTGATCAGCAAACACTTCTATTGTCGTCATTTTTGAACTAAGCTTGCCTGTATAGCAAATCAAATAGATATTTACAGCTGACCAGACATCTTATGCAGCTTCACGTATCGTTGAACGATAGATGGTACCCGATATTTCACTGTCCATGGAGTTTGGTATATGCATAGGTGATTTTACCTTTTCGCCGCCATTTGGAGGGGTTGGATCGGGTTCTGAAGTAGCCGAAAACTCTGGATCATTAGCCCAGTCATATAGCGTCGAATTTGATACTCTGCTCAGTAATATTCTAGCGGCAGGTAGCCATTGCGTTGCTATCGAAAAGCGTAGTGGCCTGTGTCTACCCTCAAAAACATCGTTAAGGTACGTATCGTCATAGCAGGGAGTAGCAACTCTCGGTGGTCGATCGAGTCTTGAAAGTAGTTCAAATGATACAAATTCTGGTCTTTTTGTAAAAAACATTGGAAAATTATTGTATAACGTAACTTCATTATTGGCAATAGAACGTAGTTAATGTGTACTTCTTATCTAAAATTCATATGTAGTAGAATATGTGGATGGTACCTTTATCTACCGAAACGCCTGTCCGTATACTCATATTGTATGGCGGTGACTCGCCAGAGCGCGAAGTTTCCTTACGCTCAGGAAGTGCGGTAGCTGATGCGCTCAGAACTGCAGGATATGCGGTGACGATGTATGATCCAAAATTGGGGCATAACGGTTTACTGGTGGCCGTAGCGGCCGTAGACATTGTGTTTCCTATTCTTCATGGCGTAAATGGTGAAGACGGTGTGATACAGAAGGAGCTTGAAGATATTGGAGTACCATTTTTGGGCTCAGATTCGAATGTATCGCGTATATGTTTTGATAAAATCAGCACACATCGAATTCTTGAGGCTTCTGGCATACTTATGCCTAGCTACTCGACTGTCAGCCTCGATAATTTAGGGCACGAATTGTTTATGAAACCTTTTGTCCTGAAGCCAATCCATGGGGGATCATCCCTGGATACTCTCATTGCCCGTACAATAGATATGGAAACGAGTGAGATGGCGCATAGACTACTCGAAAAGTACCCCCACATGCTACTTGAGGAACTAATCAGTGGGCAGGAAATCACAGTACCGATTCTGGATAACACTACCCTACCTGTCATCGCAATTGTTCCGCCCGATGAGAGTGAGTTTGACTATGAAAATAAATACAACGGTAAATCAAAAGAGATTTGTCCAGTTCCATCTGATATGGTCTCCAAAAGTTTATGTGCCAAAGCATCAGAGATAGCATTGCAGGTGCACGCTATACTCGGAGCTAGGCATCTTTCGCGTGTGGATATGATTGTCGATCCGACTGGAAAAATACACACTCTAGAGATAAACACTATGCCCGGTATGACTGACAGAAGCTTGATGCCGATAGCTGCAATGGCCTCCGGTATGGATATGCCCAAGTTCACTACCCGACTTGTAGATTTGGTAATTGGAGGAAACTAATATGGCAACTATGTACGAAAAAGTTTATTTAAGAGACGGTATTATACCCTCAAATGAGGGAGTACTAAGTATTGCAAGTTCGGCGGTATTATATGGATTAAGCGTCTATACGGTTTTCCCTGTATCTGTGGC
>JAYSUL010000061.1:0-23260 GCA_043719125.1 Candidatus Saccharimonadota bacterium
CGTAACCATAACAGTTGTACCTATGCTGGTTAGTGGTATATGTGACAATGACCTCCTTGTTAAAGTATTTAAGAACGGAGTATTCGCTGGATCAGCGCAATGCCAGAACGGTAGTTTCTCTATGTCCATGGATCTGTTTAATGGCAGAAATGACCTTACTGCAAAACAATATGACCTACTAGACCAAGAGAGCCCCGCGTCGGCGATTGTTTCGGTGCTCTATAGCGATAATTCTGCAAACGCCACTGCTAACGATAGAGTGACGCTTACAACAAATTTTGCAAAAAAAGGTACTGATCCGGGAGAGAAGCTGATCTGGCCATTTGCGATCAGTGGTGGGACAGGACCTTATGCAGTTACGGTTGAATGGGGAGACGGCGAGACTAGCCTGTACAGCTTGGCTGCGCCGGGTGAGTTTTCGATCGACCATGTCTTTAACTCCGCGGGCTCTTATACGGTTGTAGTCAAGGCGGTTGATGTTAACGGGCGTACGGCTCTTTTACAGGTAGTTGCAATTGCTAACGGGTCTCTATCGCAAACGGGATCCAATGGAAGCTCAAACGGTAAAGGCGGAACTACAACTGGCGATGGGTCAAATAGTGAAACGAAAACTAGGATCTTATGGCAGCCAGCGGCAATTATGATTCCGTTTATTCTCTCAACATTTTGGTTGGGTAAAAGGTACGCTATCAGACGACTACGCAAAAAGATTGAGGCTGGCGAACGACCGTTCTCTTACTAAACTTGCTATAATACTATCTATATGTCAAAAAAAGTATTTGTAGGCCTCTCAGGAGGAGTCGATAGCTCCGTAAGTGCTGCTTTGCTTATACAGAGTGGCTATGATGTCACCGGTGTATATATGAAAAACTGGTCTAAGCCTATAGGTAGGTTTGATTGTCCATGGCAAGAAGACTATCAAGATGCAAAAAGGGTTGCATCACATCTAGGAATAGGCCTGCTGATGTATGATTTTGAAAATGAGTATTACGACAAAGTAGTAGAGTATATGCTTGACGCTTTTCGGAACGGCATAACACCCAATCCAGACATTATGTGTAACCAGGAGATCAAATTTAAATTATTTTTGGATGCGTGCCTCAAGGATGGGGCGGATATGATCGCAACAGGACATTATGCAGGTGCGAGTGAGGGTAGGCTACTACGTGCGCATGATGAAAATAAGGATCAGACGTATTTCTTGTACCGTACCTCTAAGTCAGCGCTACTTAAAACAATTTTTCCACTACAGGACCTCACCAAGCCTGAGGTTCGAGCACTCGCCAAACAACTGGATCTACCTACTGCTGGACGTAAGGAGAGCATGGGTATTTGTTTTGTAGGTAAGGTTGGCATAAAAGACTTTCTGAAAGAGTATATCCATGATTACGCACCCGGTAATATTATTAATCAGGATGGTGCAATCGTCGGTGAGCATGAAGGCGCGATTTTTTATACAATTGGTCAGAGATCTGGTCTGGGTGTAGGCGGTGGATTGCCATATTATGTGACGGGCAAGAACATGGAGAAAAATGAGGTTTATGTAACTAGTAACATTGCCGACGAGAATCTATGGACAGATACACTGACACTTACGAGCGTGCATTGGATCGGTAAATCTCAAAATGCTGCTTACGTACGTAATAGGCACCGCGCTCCACTTGTAGGTGTTGAGTCGATCACGAAACTTTCAAATGGTGATTTACGTGTAAAGATGGCCGAAAAAACACGTGCTGTGACACCGGGACAGTCTAGTGTATTCTACACAGATACAGAGTGTCTTGGCGGTGGTATCGTATCCCTGGTATAATTTGTCTACGATGATAATTCATTATTCTTCACTTGGCAGTGCCACGGCAAGAGCGCTTACGCGCAATCTTTTTTACATCTATTAGTTTTTATAAGCCAAGAAGAAAGAAATCTATGAACGCACAAGAAATACGAAACAAATATTTAGAGTTTTTTGAGAGCAAGGGTCACATCGTGATCCCGCGGGCACTTATGGTGCCATATAACGAGCCAAGTGTACTTTTTACAGGATCTGGCATGCAGCCACTCATCCCGTATCTACTCGGAGAAAAGCACCCAGGTGGCACGCGTCTCGTCGACAGTCAGACCTGTCTGCGTGCTATGGATATCGAAGAAGTGGGCGATAATCGTCACACAACATTTTTCGAAATGCTTGGTAACTGGAGTCTCGGTGACTACTTTAAAACTGAGCAGCTACCGTGGTTCTGGGAGTTTTTAACAGATATTGTAGGCCTAGATCCAGAGAAGCTCTACGTAACTTGCTGTAGTGGCTTCCCGGAATATGATGTCCCTAAAGATACCGACAGTGCCAAGATTTGGCAGAAACTATTTGCTGAAAAAGGTGTTGATACGAAAGAAGTAGAGATCGGTAGCGAAGAAAATGGCTATAAAGTCGGAACTCAAGACGGTAGGATATTCTATTATGATGAGAAAAACTGGTGGAGCAGAGATGGTGCCCCAAAAAAAGTAAAAATAGGTGAGCCGTGTGGGCCGGACAGTGAAGTTTTCTTTTTGCTTGATCATGTAGTGCACGACACTAAATGGGGAGAAAACTGCCACCCTAACTGCGACTGTGGACGCTATATTGAAATCGGCAACTCGGTTTTTATGGAGTATATACGAACCGAGAGCGGGTTTGAAAAGCTTCCTGCGCAAAATGTTGATTTTGGTGGTGGAATGGAGAGAATAGCTCAAGCAGCCTTGAACAGCTCGGATATGTTCAAGATTAGTGTGCTATGGCCAATTATCGAGAAGCTGCAGAGTCTTAGCGGCAAAGAATACGAAGACCACACCGAAAGTATGCGAGTGATTGCAGACCACCTTCGTGCTGCCTCATTTCTTGCAGTTGATGGAGTTGTGCCAAGTAATAAGGAGCAGGGTTACGTCATGCGTAGGCTTATGCGCAGAGCTATACGTTTTGCATTTGATCTAGGTATTGAGCAGAACTTTATGGAGGAAGTCGTACCAGTTATCGCAGACCTATACCATAACGACTACCCGGAAGTTGCCGAAAACCGAGAAAAAATTATTGATGTACTCGCCAAAGAGGAAAAAGTCTTCCGCCAAACACTCAGAAAGGGTATAACTCAGCTTGCAAAGTTTGCTGAAGGTGGTCTCAGCGGCATCGAAGTCTTTACTCTCTACGACACATATGGTTTTCCGTTAGAGCTTAGTGTAGAAGAAGCAACAAAACAGGGAATCAAAGTATCGGTTACCTGGAAAGAAGAATTTGAAGCACTGATGAAAGAGCAACGAGAGCGCAGTCAGACTGCTGCAAAAGGTACGTTTAAGGGCGGACTTGGCGGTCACACAATTCAGCACAAGAAGTACCATACCGCAACCCACCTCATGTACCAGGCACTCCGTGATGTACTTGGTGACCATGTCGTGCAAAATGGTAGTAACATTACCGAAGAACGCCTCCGTTTTGACTTTAGCCACCCCGAAAAAGTAACTCCGGAACAAATCAGTCGTGTCGAGGATATAGTGAATGACCAAATTTCGAGAGATTTAAAGATATCTTTTGCCGAGTATCCTACCAAAGTAGCCAGAGAAGAAAAAGGTGCGCTCGGTCAATTTGGTGACCGCTATGGTGACGTCGTAAAAGTATACGAGATGCTAGAAGACGGCGCAGATAAACCGTTTAGCTTTGAAATATGTGGTGGTCCGCACGTTGATCACACGCTTCAACTTTTTGAAGATGGTAAAAAGTTTAAGATTCTAAAAGAGGAGAGCTCCTCTGCTGGTATTCGTCGAATCAAGGCAGCTCTAGTCTAGCCCCTGATCTGTTAGGTGTGATAGACTATTACAGTTATGCTTGGTAAAAAACTAACCTTACTTAAAGAAAAAGTAGTTAAAAAAACGAATGATGCGAACGAGCAAAAGGCTCAACACATCGTGGGTCTTGATATTGGTACTGAGTTTGTCAAAGCACTTATTGCACGAGTGCATGGCGACCAATTGACGGTTATAGGCACCGGACGTGTGCGCCAGCATCTTGCAGATATGCAGGCAGGCGCGATCGCCGATATTTCTGCCGTAGTCGCAAACTGCGAACAGGCATTGTCTCAGGCTGAGACATCTGCTGGAGTTAGCGCTAGATCTGCAGTCATTGGTATTGCTGGTGAGCTTGTCCAAGGTATTACTACGACCGTAAAGGTAAAGCGTACCGATGGCAACAAGGCGCTTGATCTTGTTGAGATTGACCGGATAATAAAATTGATTCAGGAGCGGGCATCGACTAGAGCAAAAGAAAAACTAACCCATGAAACCGGTGGCAAGTCCCCGGAACTGAAACTAGTCAACTCAGCACTAGTCTCAATCGATATAGATGGTTACAAAGTCACAAACCCAATTGGTTTTCAGGGTAAAGAGATCACCGTTCAGCTCTATACCGCATTTGCGCCGCTAATACACATCGGAGCGCTAGAAAAAACAGCTTCAGAGCTTGATATTGATCTCATTGCTGTAGCTGCTGAGCCATTCGGTGTTGCTCGTTCTGTCATCGGTAATGACCCAAACGCAAGTATGAGCGCTATTCTTATCGATATCGGCGGTGGCACAACCGACATTGCTGTTGTAAATGACGGCGGAGTCGAAGGTACAAAGATGTTTGGTATAGGTGGCCGTGTGTTTACTCGTTCTATTGAACGAGAACTGGGTGTTGATTATGTGCAGGCTGAAGCACTAAAACTTGGACTCAGTGATGGACGCACGCCTACCGCAAAGCGTGGAGCGGTTGAGGCCGCACTTCAGAAAACTCTCAAAATTTGGGTTAGTGGTGTTGTATTCGCTCTCGGAGAGTTCCATAAATTAGATCAACTACCTAATCAGATTCTTCTGTGCGGTGGTGGTGCAAGCCTTCAAATGCTATCTGATGCACTCACAAGCCAAGACTGGTACAAAGGGCTACCATTCACCAAGAAACCCACGGTCAAGCTTATAGATCCTAAAGAAGTTGTATCAATAGTTGACACCTCGGGCGATATAGACGATCATACGTACATAACCGCAATGGGTTTGCTCAGAGTTGGGGCAGATACTCTCGGCTTATTTGAACTACCTGGTAACAGCATCAGAGAAAGACTTAATAGACTCCTAAGTGTATGAAAAAAACGACTATATATATAGATGTCGATGATGATATCGCAGCAATCATAGACAAGTTAACAAATGCCGAGCAAAAAATTGTTGCACTCGTACTGCCCAAGAGACCTAGTGTCCTTCAGGGAAGTGTTAACATGCAACTTTTGAAAAAGTCGGCTGAGGATGACGCTAAGAGTCTTGTGCTCATTACAAACGATGACCAAGTAATACGCCTTGCAGGCCAGTCTGCTATGCATGTATCGGGTAGTTTACAGTCAAAACCGTATATACCTGAGCTACTTAGTTCTGACGATTCGGCTATTGAAGAAGTTTCTGATACTGTGAGCACCTCTGACAGTTCCAAAGCTTCTGCAACCCCAGATCCAGCTCAGCCTGATGTGTACGCTGGTGATGAGAAGGTGGATCTTGCAACTCCAATTGGTCAATTAGCTGGTGTTGATGACGACGAAGAAATCGAGCTCGATAACTCCACAGATATACCAGAAGAAGACGCAATAGCAGAAGAAACTAAGAAGTCGTCTGCATCTAAGATCAAGGTACCAAATTTTGGTAAATTTCGTACTAGAGTGGGGGCCGGACTGGGAGCTCTTTTATTACTCGTAGGTGGAATTTTCTGGGCTATAGTCATTGCGCCAAAGGCATCGATTACGATATCGACAAGTAAGACTGATTCACAGGCTAAAATCGCAATTACTGCCTCAAAGGCGACTATAGCTGTTGATGCAGAAAAAGGCCTAGTACCAGCTGTCCAAAAAGAAGATAAGCAAAAACTAACTGGAACTTTTCCTGCTACCGGGCAAAAAGACGTAGGCGAAAAAGCATCCGGCACGATGAAAGTACGTAATTGTGATTATTCAGATGGATTTACTCTTCCATCTGGAACCAAATTTTCAAATAGCGGTAAAGTATTCGTATCGACCGAACCGGTTGTTGTACCGAAGTTCACGGGCTCTTCATTTAGTTGTACGCTCAGCGGGAACCAGGCAGGTACTGCAACAGTGGACGTTGTAGCAGAACAGTCGGGCGATACGTATAACGTTAGTTCTCGTGGTTACACAATATCTAGCATCCCAAGTGAGGCAGAAGTAGATGCCGTCGGATCGGTCATGGGTGGTGGTACGACAAAGTTAGTGAAAGTAGTTACGAATGAAGACATCGACTCTGCAACCGCAAAGATTCTAGCGACTGCGGCTGATAATGTTAAAGGAAAGCTTTCAAAACTACTAAAGGACGATGGATTGCTACCCGTTGAAGATACCTTTGTATCCGCACAAGGAGCGCCTACTTCATCTATAGGAGCTGGGGCTGAGGCTCCCTCTGATCCAACGATCACCATTGAAGTTACCTCAAGTATGCTCGGTATGAAGCTCAGCGATATAGAGCCTCTGGTCCAAAAAGAGATTGAAAAGAAAATTGATACAGCGAAGCAAAAAATCTATAGCAGTGGTCTTTCAGCTGCAATACTTGCTGTTACGGAGAAGCCCGCACCTGATACCGTAAAACTCACGATAACGTCAACGGCAAGTATTGGCCCTAAGCTTGAGTCCAGTACTGTTGCGTCAGAAATTGCAGGTAAAAAAGCAGGTGATGCAAAACAAACTCTTGAAGCAATTCCTGGCGTATCTAAAGTGGAGATTCGGCTTAGTCCATTCTGGGTATTCTCTATACCAAAAAATACATCCAAGATAACAGTTTCGGTCAATGAATAAATTCACGAACGCGATCGGGCTTGATGTAGGTGCGGTGCGGATTGGTGTCGCACGGATAAATTCTATAGCCCAGATTGCAGAACCGCTCGTAGTTTTGCAAAACGACGATACCGTACACGATCAGATTAACAAGTTAACAATAGAATATAGTGCAGATTTGATAGTCGTCGGACTTCCTAGGAATATGAGTGGGGAAACGACCAAACAAACAGAATATGTACGGGATTTTGTAGAAGAATTAGAAAAATGTACCACTGTTACAGTTGTATTCCAGGACGAAACACTTTCAACAGTAGTCGCTTCGCAGAGGACAACAAGTAAGACTAAAAATATAGAAGACGCAGTTGCGGCTGCGGTGATATTAGAGGACTTTCTAGTTACAAATGAATCTACGGATCTGGTAAAATAGTAGGATGTTTACGCACACCAAACGAGGTAAAACTGGGCTCAAGATTTTTGGAGTGCTTGCTCTACTACTAATTATCGCCGTTTCAGGCTTTACTCTGTATGCCAGAAACTGGTACAAAGATGCACTTCAGCCTGTCTCGGCGAGTAGCGAGGTGGTTGTTGTGGAGATCAAGCAGGGCTTGTCGCCAAAAGATATTGCGCTGTTGCTTGAGCAAAAAGGACTTATTAGAAGTGCACGAGCTTTTGAGACATATGTTCGTGGGAGTGGTGACGGTCCTAATTTAAAGGCCGGTAGCTACGAATTGAGCGCAAGTATGTCAACACAAGAAGTTGTATCGGTCATAGTGGAGGGTCTGCAGACTAGTACTTTGTTTACAATCGGCCCAGGAATACGAGTAGATCAGATAAAAAAGCGTCTTGTCGCTGCTGGATTTACTGAATCAGCTATCGATGAGGCCCTCAAACCAGAAAAATACTCGGATATTCCAGTTGTAAAAACCCTCCCCGAGGGAGCAAGCCTTGAGGGCTATATCTACCCAGAAACTTTCCGAGTAGATCCAGCAACAACTCCAGAAACAATTATTCGCCAAGCACTACAGGAATTGGACAAAATTATATCGCCAGAGTTGCAGGCCAAGTTTTCAGTGCACGGACTTACGACTTTTGAGGCCATCACAATTGCTTCAATCGTCGAGAAGGAAGTGCCCAGCATAGAAGATCGTAAAGTAGTTGCACAGATATTTCTTAGCCGTTTGAGTCAGGGTATTATGCTTGGATCAGATGCTACCTACTATTACGCGTCTGTCGTATTTGGCGGAGAACCATTTCCTGATCTAGATTCGCCTTATAACACTAGAATATATACAGGAATTCCTCCGGGACCAATTAATAATGTCTCATTATCTGCTCTCAGCGCACTTGCGGACCCTGCCGATACAGACTATCTGTTTTTTGTAACCGGCGATGACGGAGTAAACCACTTTACTCGCACTGATGCCGAACACCAGTCTGCTGTAAAGCAATACTGCAAGATATCCTGTGCAACGGGATATGTCCCCGACCTATAGAAAATCAATGAAATATGCTATAATTATGAACGGTACGGATAGTTTCTATACAGGACCTATCAGTACTGGAGGTGCATAAACTTGCCGCAGGTAGCACCTTTTTCTTATCTATGAATATTCAATCAATTTCTTCAAAGAAGGATGCACTTAAAAAAGCACGTAAAGTGCGTGTTAAGCGTTTCCGGAAGAATACATCAAAATATGGCTTACTAGGGCTCAACATACTACTTGTTGTGTCTGTTCTTGGGTTTCTTTTATATGGAAAGAGCCTCACGAATGGTACACAAACAACCGCAAGTATAGGCACCGATGAGTCACAGGGAGTTGCCGTACTTGATCAGATATCGGCCGCTGATATTGCGGTAAATATCGCTGCAGCTGCTCGTTTACCAGAGACAGACCAAGTTCGTAATCAGGCAGACTCCCGTAATGCACTCGTTGCAATCGCCGTCTCAGACGATGTAGTCGTCAATAAGCCTCAGATTGTTACTGAAACTACTACAGGTAGCCAGGGTCGCAAGGACATCACAGAATACACGGCTGTCGGCGGTGATACCATTCCTGCGCTGGCAGAAAAATACAATGTGAGCTCAGACAGCATCAGATGGTCTAATGGCTTAACAGGAGATGGCCTTACAGCAGGTCGTAAATTGGTAATACCACCCAAAAACCGTAATGGTATCGTTTATAAAGTTGCAGCTAGTGATACGATCGACAAAATCGCTGAAAAGTACAAGACTACGAGCGAAAAACTGATTGCATTTAATGACCTCGAGCTTACTAATACGCTTCCTGTTGAGGAATATATCTTTATCCCCGATGGAGAAAAGCCACCAGAACCAAAACCAGTGGTCAATTCTTATGACAATATAGCCGTTTCATCGACATACGCCCCACGATACGGTGGCAATGGTTACTCCGCAGGTTATTGCACATGGTGGGCTGCAGATCGTCGCGCACAACTTGGACGACCGATACCAAGCAATCTTGGTAATGCCATTACATGGCTAGCAATTGCACAGTCAGTAGGCTTTGAAACAGGTGCTGAGCCAAGATCTGGTGCTGTTATCTGGTTTAGATTCCCTGCAACATACGCAGGTCACGTCGGAATAGTTGAGACTGTAAACGCCGATGGTTCGTTTGAGATTAGTGAGATGAACGGTCGTGCTGGTTGGGGTCGTGTTGGGACCTATACAATTCCTGCCTCTGAGATAGGTAATTATCGTTTCATCTACTAGCAGGTGAAATTGTCGGCAGATTTCTGCTAAAAGTTGACATGGTATAATAAGCACTAGTATGAAGATAATAAAAACAACTATCAAAAGGCTAAAAATCATCGCACTTACGTTGGTTCTTTCTGTACCAGCAGTCTTTACATCAGCAAGATCGCCAGCGCTTGCCCTAACGTCATCTGAGCTACAACAACAAAAGAATGATATAGCACAAAAAATCAAAGATAATGTAGCTCGAGTAGACGACTTGTCTTCGCAGGTAGACACATTAGAAGACAGAATTACCGCAATTGATGGTGAGATTTCAGCAGCTCAAAATGAAATAGTCCAGACTGAAACAAAAATCACAGAACTGACGACGTCGATAAGTGAGACGCAAACTGAGATTGAGCGCCAAAAAGAGCTTTTAAAACAAAACCTGATACAGATGTATAAAATGAGCGGTTCTACTTCTACGGAGCTTTTATTTTCGAGTGACGACTTCAGCACGTATATTAATAATCAGGAGTATCTCAACACCATTAAAGATGGAGTCAAGGGTTCCGTAGACACGATTATTATACAGAAGAAGCAATTAGAAGATTCTAAAACTGAGCAAGAGTCTCTTAAAACGGCGGTTCAGGCTCGGAAGGTTGAGCTTGAAGCAGTACGAGTAGATCGTGCCGAACTTTTAGCTACCACGCAAGGTGAAGAGGCGAAGTATCAGGCTATAGTTTCGGAATTAGATGCGCAGCAGAAAGAGATTAATCGTCAAATTGCAGCGCTGGCTACATCGATTAGTTACTACGGAGATGGTTCATATCCATGGGCCGGTGAAGGCTATCCATGTAGCGGGTCTGATCCATGGGGGATGTGTTATAGGCAGTGTGTGAGCTATACCGCGTGGAAAGTTGCCACAACAGGCAGATATATGCCGACAAACTGGGTATCTGGTAGGGGAAATGCCATCAATTGGCCTCAAAATGCTCGAAACATCGGTATACCAGTAGATCAAACTCCCCGACCAGGCGATATTGCCGTTCTAATGATAGGTGTTTATGGCCATGTCATGTACGTTGAGGATGTCTATGATAATGGTACGATGTACGTTAGCCAGTATAACTTCGCATGGGATGGACGTTATAGCGAGATGGTATTTCCGTCCTATCGTTCAGACATGTACTTTATCCACTTCCCGTACTAGGCAAGCTATTTCTTATATCTGTTAACTACTGTAAAATGGGATGTAACTATGAGACATTTCCTCCAGAGCGCCGATTGGGCAGATTTCAATGAAAGTCTCGGCAATAAACTAGTACAAGTTGACGTGAATAACTCCATAGTACGTGGGTTTTTGGAGCGTGCCCATGGTACGGCTGGTAAATTTATTTCTCGGTTTTATGTGCCATATGGTCCGTATGTTTCTGACGATAAAACTCTAAAACAAGCACTCAGCGAAATCGAAAGTAGTGCCCGTTTACAAAAAGCGGACTACCTACGGGTTGAACCTATGGGCTATTGTGACGAGTCGGTTATGAAAGAGCTTGGGTATGTAAAGCGTACTAAGTCTACTCAACCCGAAGATACGCGTATTGTTTCGATCGCCGGAAAGTCGGCTGAAGAAATAGTTGCCGGTATGAACGCTACAAACCGTAATCTGTGGCGACGAAATGCGAACACTACAGATGCGCCAGTAGTGAAATTTTGTATTTTGTACGACAACGAGGAAATTGATCCTTTTTTGGCCATGATGGATGAGACATCAAAACGCACTGGGGCTATTTTTCATTCTGATAGCTACTACCGCACGGCAATGGAGGTTTTAGGTCCAAGGCACTCCTGTGGTATAGTAATAGCCTCATACGAGGGTACTGACATGGCAAGCGCTATGTTTGTCGTAGACACCGAAGGCAGTACTCTCTACTATCTACACGCAGGTTCAACTGCTGATGCGAGAAAGTACAACGTCGGCAACCTTTTAGTTGCATATCTACTGCAACTTGCTAAAGATATGAGTCTGAGCTATGTTGATTTGTTTGGAGTTGCGCCAGAGGGTGCCGATGATTCCCATAGTCTATATGGCATATCTAGTTTTAAGCGATCGTTCGGTGGCGAAGATGTATCCTACGGCGGTACTTGGGAAAAAGGACTGACTACAAAGTACAAAATAATGAAGCTAATTCACTAAAGGATCAAGCAAAATGTTTATTGATAAAGTTACAGTATTAATTAAAGCGGGCAATGGTGGCAACGGCTACGTTAGTTTTCGTAACGAAAAATATATAGATAAAGGTGGTCCGGATGGCGGAGATGGTGGTGATGGTGGTGACATCGTTGTGATCGCAAGTGATAACCAAAACACGCTTGCTACATATCGCTACGATAAGCGTATATATGCAGCAGACGGCAAGGGTGGTTTTTGGCGTAGACAACATGGTAAAAGCGCTGAAGATCTGGAGGTAAAGTTACCAGTTGGTACGATCGTAACTGATGAAGATGGCTTTGTACGTGCAGATCTAAAAGAAAAAGGACAGCGTGTTGTTATCGCAAAGGGCGGTAAGGGTGGTTTTGGTAATGCACACTTTGTATCCAGTACTCGTCAGGCGCCAAAATTTGCTGAGAAAGGTGAGGACGGTGATGCATTTACGGCCATACTTGAGCTCAAAATGATTGCTGAAGTTGGTATTATTGGTCTTCCAAACGCC
The DNA here is from genome assembly GCA_043719125.1 of Candidatus Saccharimonadota bacterium. Classification (GTDB taxonomy): domain Bacteria; phylum Patescibacteriota; class Saccharimonadia; order Saccharimonadales; family JAGQMS01; genus JAGQMS01. Next base: position 12,237 of record JAYSUL010000061.1, read on the forward strand.
GGAAAGTCGACATTTCTCGCCGCTACAACAAATGCAAAACCTGAGATAGCAAATTATCCGTTTACGACAATCACTCCAAACCTTGGAGTAGTCGATCTTGATGGAGGTCTTAGTATGCTTATGGCAGACATACCTGGACTAATAGAGGGTGCTAGCGAGGGGAAGGGTCTAGGAGACGACTTCCTCCGGCATATTGAGCGTACGTCGGTACTTGTACACTGTGTTGACGCGTACAGTGAAGATATAGCCTCAGACTACCTGGTTATCAGGGAAGAGCTCAAAAAGTACTCTAAAGAGCTTGCTAGTAGGCCTGAGGTAGTATTGATCACTAAGATTGAGGGGCTAGATGATGAAGTTATTGCCATGCAGACTGATCTACTGGCACCAGTTGTTAAGAAATCGACAAAAATACTACCCGTTTCTGCATTAGCCCATACGGGTACTAAGCAGGCACTTTGGGAAATATATAATACTGTACAAAAAGATAAGAAAAAGACGGCCGAGAAAAAAGCCGTAGAAGTTGAAGTTATCGCCCCTGATTTCAAGGAACTTGAGTGGCAGGTAAAGCCTCTTGAAGATGGAACGTTCTGTGTATTGGGTCGTAAAATTGAGCGTTTTGCGATGCGCACAGATGTTGAAAATGATGAAGCGGTACGCCGACTTCGTGATATCCTCAAGAAAAAAGGTATTGCGCACGAATTGAAGCGTAAAGGTGCAGAAAAAGGCGCAACTGTAGTATTCGGAAACAAAAAAATAAGCCCAATCACACTGTAAGGAGTAGTGAATAGTATGAGCAAAATTAAACGACTACGGAAAAGCCTCTTCGTGAGAAAGCTTTTGGTCGTTTCTCCGTACATAGGAGTTCTCGGGGCGCTTGGTTGTGCTGTACTATTTATCGTCAGTCCAAGTTGGCCAACTCCAGACAAGCTACTGATATTCATGACATTCATATTCATGATCTTTGGCAGATCGATTGATCTACTCAAGCGTTTTGTGCCATTTGTTGGGTTGTTGCTAGCCTATGAATCGCTAAGAGGTCTAGTGCCTTTTCTCAATACGAGAGTTGAGTACGAGTGGATGATAACAGCTGATAAATTCCTTGGGTTTGGAGAACTACCAACTATAACACTACAAAAATTGCTTTGGGACGGTACCCTTAACTGGTTCGATTTTGCACTTTATGGTGTATACATGCTTCATTTTGTTTTGCCATTTGCCCTTGCCCTTTTGGTATGGAAATCAAGGCCATCTATGTATTGGCGCTATGTTGCAACATTTATAACTGTCTCATTCGCGGGCTTCTTTACGTTCCTTATTATGCCCGCTGCACCACCTTGGCTTGCAGCCAATAATGGCTATATCAGCAATGTACATCGTATATCAAGTGATGTATGGTTTAGCCTTGGAATTCATGATTTTCCATCTGTTTATAACAAAATATCACCAAACCCAGTAGCGGCAGTTCCATCACTGCATGCTGCCTATGCAACTCTTATCGCGCTGTTTGTATGGAAGTTATTCGGACGAAAGTACGGCATAGTCGCGCTTATCTATCCGGCATGTATCTACTTTGGGACGGTATACCAAGGTGAGCATTACGTAGTTGATGAGCTTATAGGATCTGTTTATGCCGTTGCCAGTTATAAGTTGGTCGCTATTTGCGCACCAAAAGTTAGGCTTTTGACTAGAGCAGGGCTAAAAAGGCTAAATGCATGAGTGAGACATTCTACTTCTACGACCTAGAGACGTCAGGTTTTCATCCGAGAAACCATCGGATAATGCAGTTTGCGGGCCAGCGCACAACATTAGAGCTAGAGCCTATAGGTGAGCCCGACGATTTTCTCATACAGCTCACAAACGACATACTTCCTGACCCGGATGCGATTCTCATGACCGGCATCACTCCACAACGCACTAAGTCTGAGGGATATAGTGAAAAAGATTTTCTGCTTGAATTCTTGGATACTATTGCGATTCCTGGCACGATATTTGTTGGCTACAACTCTATCCGTTTTGATGATGAATTCATGAGAGCTCTGCTTTACAGGAACCTCTATGATCCCTATGAATGGCAGTGGAAAGAAGGTCGAAGTAAGTGGGATCTACTAGACGTTATACGCATGACAAGGGCACTACGCCCTGACGGCATACAGTGGCCACTGTCTGACACGGGTGCAAAGATCAATACACTGGAGACCATTGCGCGTGCCAATAATCTCGAGCATACCCATGCACATAATGCCATGAGTGATGTCATCGCTTCTATTGAAGTGGCGCGCCTCATAAGAAATCAGCAACCTAAATTATTTAGTTATCTTTTGGAAATGCGTGATAAATCAAAAATAAAGAACCTCGTATCATCGCCCCTACCATTTGTGTATACGTCCGGAAGCTTTGAGGGACAATTCGAGAAAACAACTATTGCTGTCACACTCGATAATACTGACCCTTCGGGTGCACTTGTTTATGACCTTCGCTATAATCCCGAAGTTTGGATCAAGGAATATTCGGTAGGTAACGAATATAGACATCACCCGATAAAGAAGATTAAGTATAATCATTGCCCTGCGATAGCCCCGCTCGGAGTTATGGACGATATATCTTGGAGAAATATCGGACTGGATCAGTCTACTATAGACACTCATCTCGAGTTTGCGCTCAAACATAAGGACAAACTCCTTGCAACCTATAAGCCAAAGGAACAAGCCAGCGCAACTAAGCATTCTACGCCCGTTCCGATAGAAGACGTAGATGGTCTGCTCTATGATGGATTTATTGGGGCCCATGATAAAAAACTTATCACCAGATTGCACGAGATGAGCCTGGACGAACTCATTGATTTTAGGCCAGAGTTTGACGATCCAAGGTTGCCAGGACTACTTTTTCTCTATAAGGCTAGGCAAGTACCGGGTAGCCTACTAGCCGAAGATCGTGAAGCCTACGAAGAGTATGTAACGCATAAGTTACTTGGTACTGGAGGCGATAGTCAATTTGAAAGATTTATGGCTAAGCTAAACGAGCTTGCAAAACTAGACTATCTAGATGCTGATAAGAGGTATATTCTCGAAGAATTAGCGCTGTACGCTCAGTCAATCGTTCCGCTTGATGTCTAATTTATATGGATTTTAGTTCGATGAGCTTATCGGGGCTTAGGAGTTTAAGTTTTCGTGCAACAAACACTCGGTAACGTAGGGTTGAGTAGGTAACAAGCAGAATAATCAATCCGGATGCAATTCCGATTGATGTTTGATACCCGATCTGGGTATTTGTGCCAGGTACTTGCCCTAGCACTAAAAGCTCCACAAATGCCTTTTCCATTTGTGGATAGTAACATTAAATAGCGGAATAGTCAATATAGTTACAAAGCTAATGCTTTTTGATCTTACGACCAATTCGTTCTAATCTTGATCTGTTAAACATAAATATAGTTGTGGACGATGCACCCATTACGGTGCTTAGGATTGTAAAGAACCAGTGCTCAGAATAGATATTTACTAAAAACGCTGAAGAAAACAGTGACACAGCAAAGATGTCCCACGCAAACTCTATTTTTTTATTGCTTGGGAAAAATATTCCTCGAAGCGAGTTGCTGTGCTTTTTTGCATACTCAAGTAGACTTTTTGCCCACGTATTGTGGATTGATAGCAGGCCTAGGCCTGCTATTAGAAGCGGAATGCCACCTGGTCCGGGTAATGCACCAACTGGTAAGACGAGTATAAGACATATGTAACCAGCTATGTCTGTACCAAATCGCTTAAAAAAGTTTTTTATATTTCTCATCCGCTTAGTATACACGTCAATTTCATTAAACTGTCAGTGACATACAGGGGTAATTTTGGTATAATCTTTCGGTCTATGAGTGATCAAATTGTTGTTAAAGGGGCTAGAGAACATAACCTCAAGAATATTGATGTTACTATTCCACGTGATAAATTGGTCGTTATTACAGGTCTCAGCGGTTCTGGAAAGTCCTCTCTTGCATTTGATACTATCTATGCAGAAGGTCAGCGCCGTTACGTAGAATCGCTCAGCTCTTATGCTCGCCAGTTCTTGGGTATGATGGAAAAACCAGATGTTGACCAAATTGATGGCCTCAGCCCCGCGATTTCGATTGATCAAAAATCTACTTCTCGCAACCCACGCTCTACTGTTGCTACGGTCACAGAAATCTATGATTACCTGCGTCTTATGTTTGCGCGCATTGGAGTTCCTCACTGTTCTGTGTGCGGAAAGTCTGTTGCCCGCACTACGGCTCAGCATGTTGTCGATGGAATTATCTCAATGTCACCGGGTGCCCGACTTATACTCCTCGCACCTATCGTGCTCGAAAAAAAGGGTGAGTTCATGCACATTACTGAGCAGTACACAAAGCTTGGTTATGCGAGGGCTAGAGTCGACGGGATTATGTATGCGCTTGATGAATTCCCTGAGCTAGATAAGCAGAAAAAACATACAATTGAAATCGTCGTCGACCGACTAACAAACAACGAAGAAAATGTATCAAGGTTATCCCAATCAATAGAACAGGCGTTTGGAGTCGCGGATGATAAGCTAATCGTGCATAATGCTGACACGGAAGTTGATCAACTTTATTCCCTCAAGTACGCGTGTGTTGATCATCCGGATGTACAAATTCCAGAGCTTGAACCGCGAACATTCAGCTTCAACAGCCCACAGGGAGCGTGTACGGTCTGTACTGGACTCGGCAATAGACTCGAAGTAGATCCTGACTTACTGCTCAACAAGAACCTGACAATTGCCGAAGGTGCAATTCGTCCATGGAACCGGTTTGCGATAGATGCTTGGTATATGAAAAAGGTTGCCGGAGTGGCTGAGCAGAACGGATTTACGGTTCAGGTACCAGTTAAGGACCTCAGTGAAGATCAACTCCAAGTACTTCTATATGGCACAGGCTCGGCAAAGTTTGATATCGAGCTCGCAAAGGGACGTAGCTATGAGACGACCTATGAAGGCATTATCCCAAATCTTGAGCGTCGCCACAAAGACACCGAGAGCGAGTTTATGCGCAAAGACATAGAGAAATTCATGATTGAGCGTCCTTGCCATGCTTGTAAAGGCAAAAGACTTCGTGCGGAAGTTTTGGCAATTACTGTCGGCGATAAATCAATCATCGATGTTTGTGAAATGAATATAGACGTTGCATTCGAGTATGTTGAAAATCTAAAGCTAGCGGGAAGCGACGCTCAGATTGCGCAGATGATTCTCAAAGAAATCAAAAATCGTCTTGGATTTTTAATTGACGTCGGCCTTACATACCTAAGTCTTTCCAGAAGTGCTACTACACTATCCGGTGGCGAAGCTCAACGCATTCGATTGGCTACACAAATCGGATCTGGTCTAATGGGCGTGCTCTATGTGCTAGACGAGCCATCAATTGGGCTCCATCAGCGCGATAACGAACGCCTAATCAAAACACTCAAGCACATGCGAGATCTCGGCAATACAGTACTAGTTGTTGAGCATGATGAGGAGACTATTAGGACGGCAGATTATCTCATTGATATTGGTCCGGGCGCTGGAGTGCATGGTGGCCAAGTTATCGCAGCGGGCACACCAGAGGAAGTTGCAAACAATAAAGAAAGCATAACGGGGCAGTATCTTGTTGGTGCTCAGCAGATAGAGGTACCAAAAAATCGACGTAAAGGTAATGGCAAATCACTCAAAATCATAAATGCCACAGAGAATAACCTCCGAAATGTAACGGTGGAAATACCATTAGGTGAAATGGTCGTCGTCAGTGGCGTGAGCGGATCGGGCAAGTCGAGCCTCATCAACGATATCCTTGCCAGCGAGCTGTCCAGTAGGTTGCACGGTGCCCACGTAGTACCTGGCAAACATGAGGCGATTGAAGGCGTAGAGCATCTCGATAAAGCCATTATTATTGACCAGTCTCCAATCGGCAGAACACCTCGTTCTAACTCGGCTACATATACTGGACTATTTACGCCAATCCGTGATCTATACGCATCACTTCCAGAATCAAAAATCCGTGGCTATAAAACAGGTCGCTTTAGCTTCAACGTCAAAGGTGGGCGCTGTGAAAACTGTCAGGGTGATGGAATCATAAAGATTGAAATGCACTTCTTGCCAGACGTCTATGTACAGTGTGAAATCTGCAAAGGTAGACGCTATAACCGTGAAGCACTAGAGATTACCTACAAGGGTAAATCAATTGCTGATGTACTAGAAATGACCTGCGAACAAGGCCTAGATTTCTTTCAGAATCAGCCAGGCATAGCCCGCAAGCTTCAGACTTTAGTCGAAGTTGGACTTGGCTACATATCACTTGGCCAGTCTGCCACAACACTTTCTGGTGGCGAGGCTCAGCGAGTCAAACTAGCTACAGAGCTGAGTAAACGTCCTACAGGAAAGACACTGTATATCCTTGACGAGCCAACAACTGGCCTCCACATCCATGATGTCAAAAAACTGCTTGAGGTACTACAAGCGCTTGTAGATACGGGTAATAGTATGGTTGTTATCGAGCATAACCTTGACGTCATAAAATCTGCGGATTACGTCATCGACATGGGACCTGAAGGTGGATCTGGAGGCGGGCTAGTTATTGCTCAAGGTACACCAGAACAGGTCGCTAAAGTTAAAGAGTCATATACCGGCCAGTTCCTCAGTGCTATGCTATAGAGCATAATGCCACGCAAAACAACAAAGAACGAGCACGTTACTTATTTCGATACAGTGGCTGATACTACTGCTCAATTTGTACCCGCTACTTTAGCTAAAAAAGTGGACTTCGAAGATTTTACTCTTGCACAATTTGTTCTATCTGCTCAGCATAGTCGTGGAGCAAATCGATCTAAGGCAGGTCGTGAAGCCAGTATACGTGCTTTTGATGACCTTACCAAAGCGCATGCTGAATACCACGAGCTTGACCACCAAGCCTCTAGGCTCGCAAGTCTTATGCTTGGATTAATCGATGAAAGCAAAGAGTTGCCCTTAGAATTGCCTGACGAAGAAGTAGCTGCTGCTAGTAGTGAATTTAAGATTTCATCATTTGATGAACTTGAGTACCTCCTCTACGGAACAAGTACAAAAGAAGGGCAAAAAATGGGTAGGCGATACATAGTAGTAACTTTTATACCCAATCTGGTTAATTACGGATTAGACCATGAGGAAGTAATACATGATATCGATAAGTATTCACTTGACCTAGAAGGCCTACAAATAGTTTTTGAATATTTTTTAAAAGAATACCCAAAAGGTATTGCTACTCTATGAACCCACCAGATTGATGAGACCATAGTCGTGCATATGTACCAGATTTTTTCTTTATCAGCTCGTCGTGTGTACCGTCCTCGGTGATTGCTCCGTCTTCCAGAATCAATATTCGATCGAGGTGTTTAATCGTGCTGAGCCTATGTGCGATCACAATGGATGTGCGATCTTTCATTAGGGTAAAAAGAGCTTCTTGGATTAATTTTTCACTTTCGCTATCTAACGCCGAAGTTGCTTCATCGAGTACAACTATTGGCGCATCTTTTAAAATAGCTCGAGCGATAGCGATCCGCTGCCTCTGGCCTCCGGACAGTTTAATACCACGCTCACCAACGAGTGTGTCATATTTTTTGGGAAGTTTGGCTATGAACTCATCAGCATTTGCCTTTTTTGCAGCATCTATGACCTGTTTCATCGTCGCGCTAGGGCGACCATATCGTATATTTTCTGCGAGACTTCGGTGAAATAGCAGAGGTTCCTGAGGGACGTAGGTAATTGCGTCCCTCAGCGATGTTTGTGTTACTTTTGATATATCCTGACCATCGATCAGTATCTCGCCGTCACGTATATCCATAAAACGCAGTAGTAGCTTTGTGATAGTAGTCTTGCCACCCCCACTTGGGCCGACAAGCCCAACTGAAGTTCCTCCATCTATATGCAGGTCAAGCCCGTCGAGTAGTAGCGAGTCGCTTCCTTCTTCGTAGCTAAATGCTACGTGTTTGAAATCTATGCCGGTGCCATTAGTTTTTATGTCCATTGCTCCGTCAACATCTTTTATTGAATGGTCGGTTGCTAGGATGTCGCTTATTTCCTTTGAATCTGCCATAGCTTTTTCAATATTCTTAACCGTGTCACTTAGCTTGAACATACTATCTACAAGCCGTGAAGTGTATGCAAATATGAGTATTACGGCTGATACAGCCAACTGATCTCGGCTGACAGCTATGAATGCTGCAGCAAGGGTTGTGATCTGTATTATGGATCCTAATGCGATATTTAGTGCACCGTTATCGAGCGCTTTGTAGTTGACTATGATACTAGCATCGAACCACTCTCGGGTTACTTTTAAGAGAGATTTAATTTCCAATCGTTCCTTGGAAAAAGTTTTTGCAGTGACTGCATTTGACAGAACGTCCGCCAAGAGTCCTGTACGCACGCTTCCGATTCTATTTGCGGCATTTCTGAGAGGCGTACGTTGCCTGGCGAGTCGTATAGAAAATATCCCAAATAAAGCAGTCAAACCAGCGAATATGAGTCCAACCGTTATGTTATAACGCATTAGAATTATGATGGACAGAGTGGTATTCACGACAAAAACAAGTGTAGCCCCAAAAAGTGTATCGTTGAGAGTCCAGTAAGATTGTTCAAATTTCTGAATTTTTGAAAGAATACCACCTGAAAAGTTATTAACATGAAAATCATATGGAGCACCCAGAATATGTCCGAAAATATACTTGTCCATATCTAGCGCCGCTTTATGTTCGTACTCATATAGTGCTTTCCTGCCGATACCATCAATCACCAATCCAAAGCCAGACGATAAAGCCAGGTAGATAAAAAGGACGTAAGATTCTCGTATCGTTTTACCGTTGAGAAGATTATCGACAATCTTTACAACGATCAGTGGTGAGAGGATATTGGAAAGAGCATTGCCAAAGACTATAAATAAAGATTTAAATAGCCCACTCGGGTAGGCTTTACTAAAGCGCCAAAAAATTGAAAGCGTGAATCTAAAACTGCCCACGAAACCTCCTGTATATAACTATACTAAATTAGAAAATTGTTAGATTAATTCTTTTGCTGGTTGTTATTTTTGGCAGAGGACACGGCGTCTAAACGTGTCATACATATATGCGGAGAAAGCGGGGCGGGCGCCAAGGACCGTCCATATCTAGAGTTATAGTGTAAAATAGTATCGATAATACTTCAAGTAATCATATGGAAAAAGTAATACTATTCTACAAATTTATTCCTATCACCGATCCGGTGACGGTTATGTATTGGCAGAGGGCACTTTGTGAAAAGCTAGGGTTGAAAGGGCGTATCCTTATCAGCAAGCACGGCATAAACGGTACGCTTGGGGGTGATATAAAGAATCTCAAGTACTACACGCGTGACATGAAGTCACACCCGTTGTTTGAGGGCATAACTTACAAATGGAGTGATGGGACAGGTAGCGATTTCCCGAAACTCAGAGTAAAGGTAAAAGACGAAATCGTGGCCTTTAACGCAAGTGACGAGATAGTTGTAACCGAAAAAGGTATTATCAATGGCGGAAAACACCTGAAGCCTGCAGCCGTGAATAAACTTGTGCAGGAGCGCGGTGACGAGGTTATCTTTTACGATGGACGAAACATGTACGAGGCACAAATCGGAAGGTTCAAGAACACCATTATCCCTAACACTCGCACAAGCAGAGACTTCAAGGATGATATTGAGAATGGCGAGATCAGTAAATACAAGAATCGCCCGATCGTAACGTATTGTACGGGCGGTATCAGGTGCGAAATCTTAAGTGCAATGATGAAAAATCGAGGCTACGATGAGGTGTATCAGATGGATGGTGGCATCGTGAAGTACGGAGAGCATAGTAAGGATGAAGGGCTGTGGGAAGGGAAGCTGTTTGTATTTGACGATCGCATGCAGGTCGGATTTTCAGACAAAGCAAAAGATATAGCCGAGTGTGTGCACTGTGGCAAGGCAACATCAAGGCAGGTCAATAGTACCAATATACGCCGTAAACTTATTGTACGTTGTGAGGAATGCGATAAAGTCGCAAAAGAATGAGCTCACCTCTAGAATTAAAGCTTAAAACACTGCCCAAAGAACCTGGTGTATATTTCCACAAAAATAAAAAAGGCGAGATTATATATATAGGCAAAGCCGCAGTACTAGCCAACAGAGTTCGTCAATATTTCCAAAAATCACGAATTCGTGACCCTAAAACAGACGCACTTGTCGCAGAAATTTATGATACGGACTGGGTAACCGTCGATAGTGAGATAGACGCACTTTTTTTAGAGGCTGAAATGGTCCGTCGTTATATGCCGCCATACAACATCCTCTTGCGTGACGATAAATCACTGAGCTATGTACGGATAGACATTAATAGCGATCACCCTACCGTCACGATGACACGTAGGCCACTTGATGATGGAGCGGAATATTTTGGCCCGTATATCAATGGATTCGCTGTTAAAAAATCACTCCGCCTCCTGCGTCGTATTTTCCCATTTGCTGTGAAGCGTGGTGAGTCAACCATGGGTAGTCGTATTTATGAGCAGATTGGCCTTGATCCCGGCGTAGAGTCTGGCAAAACGAGCTTGATAGCTTACCGTAAATCACTGCGTCAACTAGGCAGGTATCTGAGGGGTGAAAAAAAGGTGATTATTGATGAAATTGAAAAGAATATGAAGAGAGCAGCAAAAAATCAATTATTTGAAGATGCCGCTAGGTATCGTAATCAACTTGGGAGTTTAAACAGCCTACGTAAGCAAATTATATTTTCTGATCGTGAATTCATGGACTTGTCCAAAGACCTTGGACTGTTGGAGCTTTGTGATCTACTGGGCCTTGAGAAACCACCAAAACGGATTGAGGGATTTGATATATCGCATATGTCAGGAACTGACACGGTAGCGAGTATGGTGGTGTTTACTTCGGGTATGCCCGACAAGGCAGCCTATCGTAAATTCAAAATGCGCATCCCCGGTAACGATGATTTTGCACATATGAATGAAGTCATCACGAGGAGGATTAGCCCCAAAAAT
>JAYSUL010000062.1:0-7128 GCA_043719125.1 Candidatus Saccharimonadota bacterium
CTCGTGCAGATGCGATGAGAAAGGTTGTTAAGGATGCTCACAAAAATGGAACGATTGAGGAAGTCCCTTATCACGACCGCACTTTTGCAAACGGAGAACTAACCCAACTTGGAATGGTCCAGCACACAAAACTACATCATGATGCAAACCTTTGGGAAGCCAGAGAACACTATCTGCAAAATCAAGAAGGGTATGTTGAGCAAGCTGTGATAGATGCTGGGTCAGCAGGCATTGATATCAACTTGGGCAGTGTGGCTGATGTAGCCGCGACTGTAATTGGAGAAAAATTATCAGATGACGAAAAACATAAAAAATCGGTTACGCATGTAGATGTGCGAAGACATAGTGATTACGATGGAGGTTTCCCAAAAGCTGGCTGGGGAAAACCTTCAGCTGAAGAAGCTGATAAGTTCGGCCATCTAACTGAAGTTGGAATAGAGAATGCGAAAAGAGTCGCACACGAGCTTATCGAACGACGTCTTGAAGAGTCGGGTAGCGAACTTGATTTTTTAGTCGTAGCAAGTCCCACATATTGGCTTGGTGACACTAAGTTAGGCCAACGTGCTATTGAAACAGCAGATATTTACGTGCAGGAGATACAATCACAGCTAGAAGCACATGGATTATCGCAAACTCAACTGCTTAATAACAGCCATCGTAAGAGCAAGCAACATAATAATGGCAATGTTAGAGTTTCCAACAGAATGGTTGAAGCGCAGATGTTTGACGACCCTGTTGCACTCAAAGCAGTAGTTGAAGGCTTAAGGGAAAAATATGAAGGTCAAGGCGAAGAGTTTTGGGATGCATGGTATACCGGAGCAGACGATGAAGCTTTAGAATCAGTAGGTGCGGAGACCGCACAAATGGCAGTGGCACGTGCCAGCAAGCAACTAGATATTTTGCTTAGATATGCTAAGATGCACAACAAAATAACAGGTCGCAACCTTGAGGTTATAGTCCTTACACATCATGAAGTTCTGCAACCTTATGCAAAACATAAGCTCGGCGTATCAACTGATGAATTTAAGCCAGGAAAAAATGAAGGATTTGAAATAAGAGTTATCGATGGCCGTGCTGTAGCGACTGTTGCTGGCGCTGATATACAATTAGGTAATGATAAATAAAACGGCGAGCAACAACTCGGATGGACTAGGACTTACATATAGGAAGGCTATGGAGATAAATGGCATATCTCCCTTACCTCACTACTACGAAGAAATTTATTCTAACCAAGTTGGGCTACCTCTAATAGGTATGCGTGGTGACAAGAATTACCTATTCTATAGCAAAAACGGTCTTGGAGCGGGGTATTATGAGCAAACAGAAGAAAAACTTGCAACTGATTCTGTCTATAATTTTTTTAAACAATATAATAATAGAAGTAAATTCCTTTTTGATGCTAAAAAAATGATTGCAACTATGCAGAGTGAAAAAGATGCAGTTGATAAAATTGATTTTAGTAAACTTGATACAAAAACTATCGCTAAACTATTCATAGATGCAAACGAGCTTCATGGCCAGATATTCTCGTACTATATAGTTAGCCAGCCCTACAGGATGCGTAAGTATGAAGAACAAATTCGTCTAGAATTACGCAAACGGGTGGCATCAAGCAGGATAGATTCATACATGAATATTCTAGCAACATCAACAAAACCTTCTAGAATAACGCTCGAAGAGCTAGCGTGGCTTAGATTTTTAAAAAAATATAAATCAAAGTACAAGTCTATACCTCATGATTTAGGTGTCTTACGACTAAAATTCCCCGACGTCTATCATGATTTTATGGGGCATTTTGATGAGTACAAAGTGCTAACTTTGGGTGATGGCAATTGGGATTACGCTGTAGAGCATTTTCAGCATAGTCTTGAACAAGACAGTAGGATGACACTCGAAGAGATAGAAGAAAAACTTTTACGTAGTAGTAAAGCAGCTAAAAAGTCCGAGAAAGAGCGCACTACTCTTATTGATGAGCTGTACTTAAATAAAGAAACTGTACAAGATCTAGATTTTCTTGCTGAAATGGGCCATATGAGACTCTGTATGAGAATAGAAGGATGGGTACCATTCATAGGAACAATCATAAAACTAGATATCGCCTTGTCCAAGTCCCTAGGGCATCCATTTGTGCAAGGGAGTCTCTTGAACTTCATGCACCCGAGTGAGTACGATGCACTAGTTAATCACGGAGATACTATTCCCATAAATACATTAATAGATCGACGCGGCAGTGAGGATGAGTTTCTCATACATCATGATAACGGTGTATATAAAATATACTTTGGAGTTGAAGCATGCGGTTTATTCAAAAAACTGGTACCTCCCATAGACCACACCAATGTGATGGAATTAAAAGGTATGACGGCTGTTAGAGGGAAAATAACTGGAAAAGCCTGCGTCTATAGATGGGGTGATGACATATCTAAAAAACAGAAGATCATTCAAGATAATCCGATACTAATTGCGGGCCAAACAAGGCCTGCCATGATGCCAATTATTCGCCAGGCAAAGGGTATAGTAACTGATGAAGGAGGCGTAACTTCACATGCAGCAATAGTTTCCAGAGAGCTAGGCATACCATCTGTTATAGGTACAATATATGCAACTCAGGTCTTTAAGGATGGTGATCTAGTAGAGCTGGACGCAGATAATGGAATTGTGAGAAAAATTACATGATTTATATAAAGCCATTCATTGAAATTACGATGAACGATGCCAACATCTTTGGTGGAAAAGTTGCATCACTTGGCGAAATGTTGAGAATTGGGTTGCCTGTTCCTGATGGCTTCGGTATATCAATTGAAGCTCATAAAGAGTTTATCGGTAAGGACTTTCATAGCGAATTTGAAATAGAACTATATAAAGCATACCAAAATATTAATGCTCAATATGTGGCAGTTCGATCATCTGCTATTGCTGAAGATTCCGGGGACGCATCCTGGGCTGGTCAGCTTGAATCGTATTTAAACATTACAGAGCCACAGTTACGTTCAAGTATAAGACTATGCTGGGAGTCAATAAATTCCACACAGGCTAAAGCCTACGCTAAGGATAAAAATCTTTCAGCAAACGACCTGTTAGTCGGCGTGGCTGTTCAGTCAATGCTTATTCCAGAATGTGCAGGAGTGATGTTTACCGCAAATCCTGTGACTGGAAACCAGGATCAAATAATGATAGAAGGTTCGTATGGACTTGGAGAAATGGTCGTCCAAGGCGCAGTGTCACCTGATAACTATATTGTAAGCAAAAGTGACATGAGTGTGATTGAATTCAGTATCGCAGTCAAAAAAAATATGATGATATATGATAGAGGCAAAAATCGTGTAATACTGGTTGCAGAAAATAAAACCGACAGATCGATATTGCGCGAAAATAAAATCTTAGAGCTTTCGAGCATCGGTCTAAATATCGAGAAACATTATGGAAGGCCAATGGATATCGAGTGGGCATACCAGGCGGGAAAATTTTATATTGTACAAGCTCGTCCTATAACTACTATTTTATAAAAGTGCAGCACTAACTACGCCTCGGTATGACTTAAGTATACAAAACTATAACCTTGACAATAAGCATAAGCTGTGTTAATATGTGTCTATATCCACAAATATAAAAAAAGTTAGAAAGAAAACAGTATGAGCGAAAAACAAAAACATTCAACAGAACGATCAGCTGAACGAACTTATGATCAAGTTAAGGCTATCGCCGATCGAATCGGTAATAAAGCACTTGCAAATCAAGTAGAGTTTTCACAGGCACATGATAATCTCGAAGAACGTGGCGAATTAGATATGATTGTAGATGTTAGAAATGAACGGAGTGTGGCGCCAGGTGCTAATGAGTATTTTAGGATGAAACTTTATAAAGAAGACGGATCTACAATTACGTATAAGGACTCATCAATGGGACGAAATACGCGTAACGTAAGTTTAGATATAGGAGATTCAATGTCTGTAAGCCACGTAAAGAATGAATACGCTGATGGTGACGGAGTTAAAACTAAAACATACGTAAAAGCAGGAGAATTTACCTCAGAAACAGATAATGAAGCGAAGCAGATACCTGTTAGTGAAGTTGACGCTGTATCTAGAAAAATGGATGCAAGGGCATTATGGCGAATGCATAAAGCGCAGCAACGCGATGCACATAGAATTGCCGCTGAAAATAATGCTATTGCGAATCGTTCAGACCAAAGAATAAGTGATATTAATTCCATGATTGGGAGTATATAGATTCAAAGTCCATTTGAAATAAATGAAGTTGTTGCAAAAACTACGGCTCGACAGGGCCGTGGTTTTTATGTAGCATTAGCAAGTTAAAACAAAATGGGAGGTTCTAAATGGCCAATGCCAATTCTTCACTAGTTTCCAAAACTGTGCACAGGGACCACCCAAAAAATAAACAAACAAAATACCTTTTTGTGACAGGTGGCGTAATGAGTGGAGTAGGCAAGGGAATTACGGCCGCGTCGCTGGGTGCGTTATTTAAGGCTAGGGGCTACAAAGTAACTATTCAAAAATGCGACCAATACCTCAATGTCGATGCTGGTACGCTAAATCCGGCGGAGCACGGAGAGTGCTTTGTAACAGCCGACGGTGCTGAGACCGACCTAGACCTCGGTCACTACGAAAGGTTCTTAGATCAAAATCTTTCATATCACAGCTCACTTATGACGGGGCGTGTGATGAAAAAAGTAATTGACAAAGAGCGTGCTGGTGGATATGGAGGTAAGACAGTCCAGGTTGTACCACATGTCACTAACGAAGTCATCGGCGAGATTGAGGAGTGCGGCAAAGATAGTGACATACATATCGTAGAAGTCGGTGGTACGGTAGGCGATATCGAAGGGCTACACTTCATTGAAGCTATTCGTGAGTTGGAGCTAAAGGTGGGGAGAGGTAACTTCACACATATCCACGTGGTATACATTCCATATCTTGGTACTAGCAAAGAACTAAAGACTAAACCCGCACAACATGCGGTACTGGAGCTACGTAGAATTGGCCTAGTCCCTGACATGATCGGTGCGCGCACTGAGCACGATGCACCGATGAAAATTATTGAAAAACTCAGCATGTTTACCGGCGTAGAACCTCGTGGAATTGTGCTGTTGCCAAATGCGGATAGTGTGTACCGTGTACCGATGACTCTCGAGCAAAGCGGTATCGCTGAATTTGCACTAGAAAAATTAGGTTTGCCAAATAGAACTCCCGAGCTATCAAAGTGGAAGCTACTCACCAAAAAGGCAACTACCACATTTCAAAAGACTGTCCATGTTGGGATAGTAGCAAAATACCTCGATAACGAAGACACGTATTTTTCTGTAATCGAAGCTCTCAAGAGTGCGTCTAGGGCAAACTCTACAAACCTACATTTTGAGTGGGTAAATTCAGAAGACGTAACTGTTGATAATGTAAAAACGTTGCTAAGCAAATACGACGCAGTATTGGTACCCGGTGGCTTTGGTAAACGTGGAGTTGAGGGAAAAATAATTGCCGCACGCTATGCCTTGGATGCAAAAAAGCCGTATCTTGGCTTGTGCCTTGGGCTGCAGGTAGCGGTTATTGCATCTGCGCGTAAAGCGGGGCTCATCGGTGCAAACTCAACTGAGATTGATCCCAAAACCAAAGACCCAGTTGTATATATTATGGACGCCCAAAAGGGCAAAGAAAATACAGGCGGAAGCATGCGACTTGGTGATTACGAGTGTATAGTATCTCCTAATACGCTTGCTCATAAGCTATTTAAAACCACGACTATCACCGAACGTCATAGGCACCGATACGAAGTAAATCAAAAGTACTTAAATGTTATTGAAGATGGGGGACTTAAAGTTACAGGCTTGTCTCCAGACAGAAAGCTTGTAGAAATAATTGAGGCAAAAAATCACCCATTTTATATAGCAATTCAGTCACATCCAGAATTTTTAAGTAGGCCAATGCGCCCGCACCCGATGTTTGACGGATTCATCAAAGCGGCCATCGCGTAGAGAACACAACACATATCCATGTTTACAAATGCATAGCATTACATGTAGACTGGCATTAAGTATAAGCATTTTTACATAGAAGGAGCGGTATGTCACAACAAAGGTCAAGTCAAAAAGGCGTATTTCATATACAGTCATTGTTGGTTTTTGTCTTAGTGATCGGTGTTATTTCAGCAGCTGGGTATTTTGTACTGAATAAAAGTCGAGCAGGCACAAACCCGTACTCAAATGGGATGCTCACCGATGGCTACAATATGTATCAAAACGTTACTTCAGCCGGAACTTACGCAAGTCAACAGTCATATATTGTTGCTGCAGAGGCCGGGTTAACTGATTGTAATGGTTCTACTTCGGGGTATGGATCTCGTCAAACTTGGAGCACAACATCGTATGTTCTTAAATGTAGCCAAGTTGACTACACTACTGGGTTACATCGATTATCTTTGGTATCAATGAAGTATGATAACACCAGCCCCGTATTACTAAAGAAAGATCAATTGTTGGCAACTGGTACGATTAGTGCCCTAGGCGCCTATACGATAGACAGTCAGTCATTTATCAAAAACGGTAGTATGTCCAAGATTGCCCTGATAGACTCAACGGGTGATGGGGTAAATGAAGTGCACAAAATAGGCATATATGATGTAGATACCAAGACCACTAATTACATAAAAGATTCTTCAGGCAAACAAATTACTAGCACAACAAGACTGCATTCAGTAGATTGGACCCCTGATAATACTAAGTTATATCTGCTTCAAGATGATTATAGGGATGGGAACTGGCGCTTCAAGGTATGTAGTGTTTTGATTGCCGGTGGGGACTTGAAGTGCGTGACGCCAAAGGGACAATCTGACCTGTATGATCAGACAGGTAATGGAGACCCGATCTGGTCATATGATCTAAGTAGCCTCTACTACAGATCAAATCATCTTGACCAAAACAACAAGGTTGTATCGAGTATCTATAAATATTCAACAAGTTACAATACGATTACTAAAATAATTGATGGCGGGAACTATGCCGTGAATAATCTAAGCCCAGACGATAGGTACCTGCTAGTGACTAATATAATAGACGGTGCTCCTTGGCAGGGTAAGGTATTTGACACAAAAAGTAATACCTTTACCTCTAGTCCGATA
>JAYSUL010000063.1:0-7099 GCA_043719125.1 Candidatus Saccharimonadota bacterium
AAAGAATCAGCTAAACAATATGACACAAAAGTAGTCTGCGATCAGTTAATGGAAGTCTACAGGTAGGACCATATTTGACCATTTTGGTCATCACGTACATCAAAACCTAGCTGCCTAAGCTCATCACGAATTTCGTCTGATTTTGCCCAGTCTTTTTGTTGTCTTGACGTTAGTCTGGACGCAAGTAATTCTTTTACATCATTTGGCGCATCAGGAGTTGAATCTCCTAGGCCGAGATTAAACACCTCATCTATAAATGCTATGAATGAGCTGAAGGCATTTAGTGATGAATCGGGCACGCCATTCTGAATTGTCGTGAAGGCTTCTTCAATACTTGCTAACGCGCCTGGTGTGTCAAAATCGTTTAAAAGCGCAATCTCTGCTGCTTGCAATGAAGTATAAATATTTTCCGATAGATCAGTTCCATCTTGAGTAGACTGCCATCTTAATGCAGCAAGACTTCTCCATTTATTGAGCCTATCTTTTGCCGAATCAAGATTATCCCATGTGAAGTTGAGGCCTTTACGGTAATGTGATTGCATGAAGAATAGACGTATCGTACCCATGTCGTATCCTTTATCGATCACTTCTCTTACTGTAAAGAAATTTCCTACTGACTTGCCCATGCGCTTATCGTCAATTGTAAGAAAACCAACATGGAACCAGTGACCAACAAATGGTTTTAGCCCGCTGGCAGATTCCATTTGTGTGATTTCTGCTTCGTGATGAGGGAATATTAAATCAACTGCACCACCATGGATATCGTATTGTGGGCCAAAGAAATGTTCTGTGATAGCCGTGTCCTCTATATGCCAGCCCGGCCTACCATTTCCAAATGGTGCATCCCAAACCGGTTCACCAGGTTTACTAAATTTCCATAAACAAAAATCATTCCAGCCTTTTTTTTGATCAGATTCGTCTATCCTGCTCTGAGCATCATCTTCTCTGATATCATGTCTACCAGACAGCTTGCCGTACTCTGGAAAGGTAGCTATTTCAAAATATATGCCATCGTCAGTATTGTATGCGTGACCTTTAGTAATTAGCACCTCGACTTGCATAATGATATCTTCAATAAAATTTGTTGCAGAGGCGTATGTACTTACAGTAGTGTTTCCGAGTGATACCATATCCTGCATAAACATGTCAGTAAAGTAAGTGGTAAATTGTGATATTTCGGCTGATGCCTCATTAGCGCGTTTAATGATCTTGTCGTCTATATCTGTGATATTCATCAAATAGTTAACGTCGTAACCAGTATGTCTTAGATATCTAACTAGCATGTCGCTCTGAGTGTAAGTCTTTGCGTTTCCGATATGTATTAGATCATAAACTGTAGGTCCGCAGACAAATACTTTTAACTTTCCCTGCTCTAATGGGGTTATCTCGTTTGTTTGCTTTGTTAGTGTGTTGTAGAGCTTCATTGGTGTTTACTAATCCTTATACTTAAATTTTGTAGAATTTGGATTAGCAACAACGTCGTCGTTTCATAGATAAATAATACCCTACATCTATACCCCTTGTAAAACAAGTACAGATGTAGGGTGGCAGACTGGAGGTCGGCTCACCCAAGGTGATCATGCGGTTACGCGGTAATCGTAGACCATGCACACCCAGTTCCTTCGGAACGGGAAGCGAGGGATGAAGCTCCTCCGAATTTTTACGAACTGCCTGATAACAAGCAGCTTATTGTCCACCGCCGACGTGTTGTATAGGTCCACCCCTTGCATGGCCAGCTCGTTTACGCGACTCTTCGGAAGCGATCCGCTGTAAATGATCTTTTTTTGCATCATTCATCTCCATCTGCCGCCGGGACATCTCTGCCCGGATTGGGTAACTATAAACTAGCTAATTCTGTTCGTCAACACCAAGTAGTTCCGCGGCTTTTTGAATTGTTTCTCTTTTTATCTCACTCAGATTTAGGTTATCACCCTCTACCTTGAAGCCGGCAGCGTACTCATGCCCACCACCGCCTTCGAAGTGACTGGCGAGGTCCCTGGCGATTTTGTAGCCAAATCCGCACCTGATCCTTGCAGTTATACGGTAGACTGATCCATTTCTCTCGTAAGATTTAAATCCGATGCCGACGGCTAGACCTTCTACCATACGTGCGTCGTCGAGTATGACTGTCGGGTTGTAGCTCATGGAGTGTTCTTTGATTTCGGTGTGGGGTATGTCAATAGTTGCGATCTTGTTATCGTAGTGAAACTCTACTCTTTGCATGAGCTCTGCCTTATACCTAAAGGTATCTGGGCTGATTTGGAACTGCCTGAGTCGATTGTCATTTAGTTCACTGAGTCTTACTCCTATGTCGACAAGTTCCGCAACGACGCGCAGTGGCCCAGAATTACCGTTTAAAAAGTCACTATTGAAGCCTAAAGTATCAGACAAGATTGAAATAGTTAGATATTCTGCTGCAGGTAGAGATATCTGCCAATCCATGAGTTTGCAGATATTGTAAATGACCTGCCCTGTTGCGCCAGACTTTGGATCATTGATTACCACTTTTGCAAAGTCGATATCAGATGGGCTGTCGTGGTGATCGATAATGAGCAGTGGCCTTTTTAGAAGCTTTTCGAGCATACCGGCTAGTTTGGCATTATCAAGAAGCTTCAGATATTCACAATCTACCATTATCCAGGCATCGAATTGATCAGGTAGCTCCGTAGAAACTCTATCCCATCCCTGCAAGTATCGTAGATGATTTGCGACATCAATACTACAATACATTGAAACATCGTAGCCCTGAGCGCCCAATATTTCCTCTAGGGCAAGTGATGAAGCAAGGCTATCAGCATCTGGGTTGTCACCCTGAACGATGACAAGTTTTGGTTTAGATGCTAGAAATTCGTTAATTTGGCTCTTAAGTTCTTCGTTGTACATATACCCATTATACTGTTATTTTGTGGGTTTCCCACTAAATGACAGAACATTGAAAGGGTGGATCCGCCGAGTTGCCTTGGCAACCCGGACGCTAAGGCGGGAAAACCATATTTGCAAGGCAAATGGTTGTCTCGCCTTAAAGCGTAGCGTCAAAACTCCTGTCGTCCTTCGAGTGCCCTACTCAGTGTTATTTGGTCAGCATATTCTAAATCAACGCCGATGGGTAAACCTCTAGCCAGTCGAGTGACTTTCACTTCTAGACCGGCGAGTTGTTTCTGTATGTATAGTGCGGTTGTTTCGCCTTCAATACTGGCATTTGTAGCAAGGATGATTTCCTCGACAGAATCTTCAGTCACCCTAGCTACGAGCTCGCCAACACGGAGGTGTTCTGGGTCAATACCGTCAATTGGGGATATAAGCCCGCCAAGTACGTGGTATGTACCTTTGAACTGATTTGTCTTTTCGAGGGCGACTATATCAAAAGGTTCTGCAACTACGGCAACAACTTTTTTGTTCCTTGATGCATCTGAGTATAGTGACGATACATCATCTGTGGCGTCGATTAGCGCAAAGGTTTTTGGACATACTTTTATAGACGAGTGGAGTTCTAGGAGTGCATCACTAAGATTCTTTGCCTTGCTGAGATCGCTTTTTAGTAAATAGTAGGCGTATCTCTCTGCAGTACGCGGGCCCACGCCTGAGATTTTATTGAGCGAATCCACAAGGGTTGTAAAAGATTTTGGTAGAATATTCATTACTTTACGCCTACCTTTTTGCCGAGTCGTACTAATACTGATTCTCCCGGATCGTTGTTTATCTCTTGCTTGAGAATTGGCCTACTTTTAGCGACAGATACACCTTTTTGGATTCGTTCTAGCTGGGCGTCTATGACTGCAATCCGAAAATCAGGCTGGTGCCGTATCAGAAAAGTTAGTTCGTGAAGCTTCCCGCTAGCTTTCTTGAGCCGTTTGCGAGCTTCGCCGGTAAGAGCGAGCTCGCTCTTACGTTTATCGCTTGCGGGAGCTCTACGTATCATTCCTTTATTTTGTAAGGTCTGTACTGTGCGGCTGATGATGGATTGGGAAACATCAAGGTATTCGCATAATTCGCGCATACTGATCCTGGGGATTTTATCAATGTAGTACAGAGCTAAGTAACTATGAAAACTAATGTCAAATTCCGCTAGTGTCTGTTCGGCGTGACGAAGAACCCTATATGATGTCAGGTATAGTTTTGAGCCGAGTGGATCCTCAGATGATTCCTTATAAAGAGCATGTTTTGGCATGGATCTCTACAGACCTAAGTCGCCAAGTGCACCCATCATGGGTTGCATTTTTTCTGCTGCAAGCTTTTGGCTTGTCTGGATCGCTTCTTTAACGGCGTCTTCGATCCAATTTTCCAATTGTCCAATATCATCAAGGTCTACATACTCTGGATCAATATGAACTTTACGAAGCTTTTGCTCACCTGTTATCTCTACTCTTACAGCCCCGTTACCTTTTTCGACAGTAATAATTTCTTTTTGTAGCTCTTTTTGTAGCTTTTTAACTTTAAGTAGCATTTTTGCCTGATCGAAGCGACTCATGTGTATATACCCCTATTATATTCTTTCAATAATTATAGACTATTTAACACTGTAGAGCGAACGGATTTCTGGGTTGCCAGGACGAGCGAGGAATGTTTTATGCAAATGGTATGAGCCTACAAATCCGATAGAAACTGCCAGTAAAATGACACCGATTCCCCTCGCGATTGGATTGCGCGGAAATACTGCTAGCCACCGATTAATGCTCTCATGTATTCCTGCAGATATAAAGATATAGATCAGCGGTAAAAGAAGCGAGTACCGAACGATATCAAAATTACTTAGTGAGCATACGATAAACCCTATGGCTAGACCGCCAAATAGAAGTTTTGAGCGCTTCAGACTTAGTCTTCGTTCAAAGTAGTAGCACCCGAGGAGGAACATAAACACGCTGAAAATATCTAACATTGGTAACTTACCAAGTCCAATTGGAGATCCGGGTATTCCTACAAAAAAGATACTTCTGATCGCATCCGTTATATTAAGGACAATATCGGGTATAGATTCAACAAGGTTATCTACTCCTAGTAGCACGAGGCCATTTCTGGGCTCAATGATAATTGAGACGATAAGCGGTAATGCCAGGATAAGCCCAGTAGTGCCCACTACAATCTTTTGCCATAGCTTTATTGGTAGACTTCTTTGTCGTTGTTTGTAGTGAAGAAGCGAAACGGCTCCTACCATAAACACTAACCATGGGACAACTGGAGTGTATAGTGCAAATACTGTTGCGATAACGAGTAACATCCAATCAATAAATGGCTTTGTCGTAAAGAGTAGTCTCGTACCAAGCGTAAATATGAGTAGTAGAAGAAATATACCGACTATTTCACCGTGGGCGCCCCTACCTATGGCTAATGTCCATGAGGATGTAGCAAATAATGCCGTGCCTACGAGCGCCTTGCCTGGCGATAGTAGCCAGTTACGAAGCAGCATAAAGAACATTAGCACGCTAAGTGTACTCGCCACAGCCGCTACAAGTCGAGACGAGACGAGCGGATCTGCGAATATGGTTTTACTGACCAGCCATGAGCTTGTTACATATGGTGAGTCTGCGGGTACTCTCCATGGGTATTCATAGCTGACTACCCTACTTCTAATAGTCTGCTCGTGTGTATTGGCGCCCGGTATAAGAGAGTTTTGTTTATATGCAAACAATGCAAGCGTTACTACCAGTAGCGCAGCGAACGTGATTATTGTAGGAGCCTTATGGCTTATCCACCCTAGAATAGATTTCATGTATTGTACTAATTTTAGCATAGTTATGGAGCTGGACTATTAGCTGTCGAATGGTGTTTTGGTGATCTTTCGGTCAAGTGACTTGAATAGCTGTTTATTGGCATCAAAGAATAGCTCTACATTTCCCGTAGGCCCACTTCGGTGCTTTTTGATGAGTAAGTCCGCTACGTTTGGTTTTTCGGTATTTTCAGGGTTATAGTATTCGTCTCGGTATATGAACATTACCATGTCGGCATCCTGCTCGATTGAACCTGATTCACGTAGGTCGGAAAGTTGTGGAATCTGCGGGCTACGGGACTCAACAGAACGACTTAGCTGAGAGAGTGCAATCACTGGCACGTTTAGCTCACGCGCAATAGATTTGAGACCTCGCGATATTTCAGAAATTTCTTGTACACGGTTGCCATCACCACCAAACCTAGAGCCACCACTCATAAGTTGTAAGTAATCGACGATGATTAGGCCAAGTTGTCTGTTGTGTTGCTCGCGCCTTGCTTTGGTACGCAGATCGCTCACTGTAATGCCGGCAGTATCGTCTATATAAATTGGCGCTTCCGCAAGGGTACCCATTGCTGTTGATAATCTTTCCCAGTCGTCGTTGCTTAGGTTACCGGTACGTATATTCCAGGCATCTACCCCCGACTCCATAGCCAACATACGATCAACTAACTGGTCTTTACTCATTTCTAAGCTAAAGTAAAGCACAGGCATTTCTGATTTTGTCGCAACTTTATGTGCAAAGTTAAGCGCAAGTACGGACTTACCCATTGCAGGACGAGCAGCAATGATAACGAGGTCACTTTTTTGCCAACCTGCAATCAAGTTATCCAAATCTTTAAAACCAGTCGGTACACCGCGAACTTTACCACCGCTTTTGTGGAGTTCGTCGAGTCGCTCAAAACTTGTAGCGAGTATTGATTCGATTGATTCGATATCCTGTTTGACGTGTTTTTGGGATACCTGGAAAAGTTGGACTTCTGCTTCTTCGATTACTTCCCTTACCGGTCTACCTTCGTCGTAGGCTATGCCTACAGTGTCTTGGGAAGACTTAATGAGTCTCCTTCGAAGTGCCTTTTCGGCGACAATTTCTCCATAGTGTTCTACATGTGCGGCGGTAGGCACATAGTTAGTAAGTTCGGTCAGATATGTGGCCCCACCAACAACATCCAAGAATCCGTCATCTTTGAGTTGATTTGAGAGTGTGAGAATATCGATTGGTCGATGGCGTTCGTATAGTTTCTTTATTGCCTCATAGATACGTTGATGGCGCTCGTCATAGAAATCCGAAACGTCCACGTTATCGGCAATACGTACGATTGCATCAACATCAATGAGCAGTGCGCCGATAAGGCTCATTTCTGCATCAATATTTTGGGGTGGAACTTTTGGGTC
>JAYSUL010000064.1:0-2512 GCA_043719125.1 Candidatus Saccharimonadota bacterium
AACCCTGAAGTGCGGGTGATATGTTGGGCAACAAGCGACTTGATTTTATTCATTGTGCCGAGGCTATCGTTTTCTACGTGGTCGATGTCTTTGTGCAAAAGATCAATCTCATAGTGAAGAGAATCTTTGAGTACATGTAGTCTGCGCAGCATATCGTCAATTTGTTGCATTGGATCCATGCATCTATTCTAACAGATGACTCAAGCAAGTACTTTGTGGTATAATACGCTTATCAATAAATCGTTGCTGACTAAAAGTCGCTGACTACCGCGATAGGGAAACCTCCGGTATCCAGAGATGTTACAGCACACCAAATGAGCAGGAGATAGTATTATGGCAGACGCAAAAGCGCCCGCAGAAGCACCAGCATCAACAAGCCAGCGAATTCGTATTCGTCTCAAGGCTTATGATCACAAGGTCATCGACCAATCAACAAAGCAGATCGTAGACACCGCTCTACGTACTGGCGCAACAGTAGCAGGACCAATCCCGCTTCCTACTCGCAAGACTGTTTATACAGTAGTCAAAAGCCCACACGTCTACAAAAAAGGCCGTGAGCAATTTGAAATGCGCGTTCACAAACGCCTCATCGACGTGCTAAACCCAACACCAAAGACTATTGATTCACTTATGAACCTATCTTTGCCTGCTGGTTGTGACGCCGAAATCAAGATGTAAGTAAATGAGAGAACCGAGATAGGTTCAGTACGTTGTGCCGGGTTGCCGCATAAAGGCGGACAACTCGGACAACTCTTTCCTGAGTTCTGTAAAAATGTTTCCGAAGTAAATTCGGAAACTTTTTACTTTATTGATTAGCAGAGCTAGAATATGCTTATGGCTAAAAAACAAACAAAAGCTAAAGCTGTAGCAAAAAAGCGCTCAGCACCAAAGGCAGAAACTGATAGCTCCTATTTTCTGAAACTTGTCATGTACTTTATCTTTGGTACACTTTGGATCCACATCAGTGGTGATGATTGGCTAATTCCGATTCCAATTGGTTTCCTAATAGGTATGGCGTTTGCGACACACGATCATTTCAAAATTGACCGCAAAATCGAGTATGCAGTACTGGTAGTAGCGATGTTTATATCTTATTTTATGGTACCAAGGCTAACTGTAGCGCTCTAGTAGCAATGTAAGTGAAACGAAAGCTCAAAGTAATTAGTTAGTACCTATGGCATATAAAATTATTAATACCAACTATATGGTACAATAACTATGAATTATGTCAGATACCATCTTCAAGGGTGTAAATCACAACGGTGACTCATTGGCTGGCTTTATTGTAGATTGTCTTGGGCCGAAAAGAGCTAGGATTATCACCACAGGAATTCCGGTGTTCACACCAGAGACATGCCTACGCTTAGGTAGTACTATTCCAACTGAGCTGCTTACTAACCAAGCAGTAGATTTACTTGAAAAAGCAGGGCAAGAACCACCGAGAGATGGCCCTCTAGAGAAGTTCATAGCTCCCGTAGTACGTACTGTCGGAGAATTTCGTAATTGTGGTGGGGTTGCACTAGCGATGTTAAGAGGTTGGCGCGTATTCACTGACCCTCAAATTGATGAGATCGGTAATCAGATTAGTGTCGTAGTCGATGACCTTACTACAGTTACTAAGGACCCTCGCGACCCAAGTGTTGTACCTTTTGACGCATGGACCCTGTTACACGATCGCCTTCACCCGAGAAGTGGCTTTGCTGATAGGCCATACGAAATCTTTAAAGCAGCAGTGAGATTAAGCGAGTTTAGCGAAAGTCCGGAAGTGCCAGCGGTTAATATCACTGGTGTTATACGTCACTTTATAACTGATTACCCAAAATACAAAGAGCTCAAGAAGGGGCTAGCTGATTGAGGTTTGGGTTAAGAACCTTACAATAGATGTTTAGCGCAGGTTATCCAGGGTGTTGACATAACCCATCTGTATCTGTTATGCTGTATCTCAATAACAAAAGTTGTTGCTCTTGGTGAGCTTGGAAGGTCTGAACTAACACAGAAACCACCGTAGACACCAAGCATTTTTGTGTCTAAAGACCAGAGGTGCGCAACATCGTAAACGAGGAAGACTATGAAAGCACTCATCACGAGAAAGGTTGGCATGACTACCATCGTCACAGAAGACGGTGCTCTTACTCCTGTCACCCTACTTTCCGCTAGTCCTAATATCGTCACTCAAGTAAAAACTGTCGATACAGACGGTTACCAGGCTATTCAGCTTGGTTTTGAAACGACTAATAAACTGGGCAAGTCTCAGCTAGGACATTTCAATAAGGCAAAGGCAACACCAAAGATTGTCAAAGAGATCCGCATGAACGATGCAACTGAGCTAGAACTCGGTGCAGAACTGAGAGCGGATCTTTTTGTTGTCGGCGACATGGTAAATGTCACTGGTACAAGCAAGGGTAAAGGTTTCGCCGGAACTATTAAACGACACAACTTCCACCGCCAGCGCAAAACGCACGGTGGCAAGGGCAACACTCGCAAGCCAGGTTCTATCGGTTCTATGTACCCT
>JAYSUL010000065.1:0-6916 GCA_043719125.1 Candidatus Saccharimonadota bacterium
CAAATTAAAGTCAGTTGTATAGAGCAGGGCACCGGTCTGTCTAGCGAGTACGATTAACTTGTCGTCTGTCTGTTGTACGTCCTCAATTTCTCGTCTATCAACGACAACCGTCACAGTTGATAGTGCTTTAAGTTCATTCGCTATATCCAGTCCAAACCTAGCCCGTTCTCTTTTTTGGCTGTCATTGCCATCTGCGAGCTGTTGTAGCTCCCTCACGATGAAACTTGGCAATATGAGCGTCTCTGGTGTAAAACCGGCTTGTGCAAGGTCTACGATGCGTCCATCGATCAGCGCACAACTGTCGAGTATCATCGCTCGACCACCTTTACCGGAAGTTGTGGCTAGTTTGCCTTTTTTAGGGCTCAAAAATAATAATGCTGTTACGAGTGCAAGATTTGCACTTCCTAAAAATAATAATGTGTTTTCCATATAATCCTCTGTTCTTATTTCAAAAATGAATTTAGTGCGTCACGTAGGTCTTTTACCTCAGTTAATGACGCTTGTTTTTTACCTTTGTATTTTGGACCGACAACGGTGTCAAATCCGAGTTTTTTGGCTTCGGCGATGCGTTTTTCTGCGTATGGTACGTGGCGTATTTCACCAGAGAGACCAACTTCTCCATATACAACAGCATCACGAGATAATTTTAGACCCTTACTTGCCGAGCCGATTGCCAGGCAAACTGCGAGGTCCGCCGCCGGATCTTGGATCTTGATACCACCGACAATATTGATAAATATGTCCTTGTCACTGAGATTGAGCTTTGTTCTACGCTCCAGCACCGCTACGAGGACATTAAGTCGGTTGAGATCAAATCCTGATGCAGTACGTTTTGGATAGCCGAAGCTTGATGTGTTAACTAATGCCTGCACTTCTACAAGCAGTGGTCTGGTGCCCTCAATTGTTGCAAGCACAACCGATCCATCACTCACCTGTCGTTCTTCGAGGAGTGCTGCCGACGGATTAGTCACCGGCTTGAGACCGCCCTCTTCCATATCGAATATACTTGCCTCATTGGTTGATCCAAATCGGTTTTTGATGGCTCTGAGCACCTTGAATCCGCCATATCTATCACCTTCGAGTTGCAGTACCACATCTACCATGTGTTCCAAGACCTTCGGGCCTGCAATCGAGCCCTCTTTGGTGACATGCCCGACGATCAATAGTGCTGTACCTGATTTCTTAGCCGCCATTGTGACGAGCTGAGTACTGTTTGTTATTTGGCTGACAGAGCCTGCTGCAGATGCAATTTCCGCGCAGGCGAGTGTTTGGATAGAGTCGATAATTACAAGATCAGCTGACTCTGATGAAATTGTTGCGGCGATATCATTCGCGCTCGTTGATGTTGTGAGTATAAGATCATTGCCCCCAGCACCGAGCCGTGTAGCGCGCATTGCTACTTGCTCTGCCGACTCCTCGCCAGATATATAGATAACTCGTTTTGTCTTAGCTACCGATGCTGCTAGTTGCATTAGAAGAGTGCTTTTACCAATGCCAGGTTGCCCTGCGATCAACACGACACTACCCGGTACAACACCCCCTCCGAGCACATCATCGACGTCACCAATTAAAACCTTGAGTCTTTCGACAGACTTTGACTTTTCAACCTGGCTAATACTACGTAGCTCCAGCTTTTTGCCACTCGAACCCGCCATAGCCGTCGTGACGTTTAGCTGCTCCTGTACAGTGTTCCACTCACCACAGGTGGTACAACGCCCAACCCAAGAGCTATGCATAGCCCCACACGATGCACACACATAAGATACCCTATCCTTTTTCGCCATTCTTTAAGTATACAGCCAAGAAGGTAGATGGCTAGTTGTTTCTATGGTATAGTTGACTAAATTTCAATTAAGTGAGTAAAAATGAATAACTTGTTGAGCGTCGACCGGTGTCGTGCTCTATCTAGAGGAGAATGCGGCGTAGAAAGTCTCGGGCTTGTCCCGACGGGCTACGCTGATAGATCAAGCGTCTTGCCGGTTGCGTCTGAAGACTTCTATGATACCGACCATACTTCTACGACCCCTCGCCAAGATGCTGTAAGCGACCACTATGCATGGCTCTCTATGCCACGGTGGACAGGTGGGATAGACGATGCCCTAAAAGCTACCACTGGACCAATTGAGTGCGTAGATCTTGGGTCGGCCTTCCCTATATACGCAGAGCTTATGAGAACGCTCAGTTTTGAGCGCGCTCGTAGACATGGTCAAAAAATCTTACGCCACACATTGGATGTATACTCTCCTGGCCAAGAACTCTGTGAGGCATCCGGATATCCAATCGGTGTTTTAAACAAAGCCTTGAGGGGCTATAAAGGTAATCATTTTGAGGATTTGACCCTCGCAGCGATACAACGGACGATCTATTTGTTAAAGAGTGATGATTTAGTACAAGACCCTGAGCTTGTAATACAGTCTCATCTTCTGTACGAGCTACTTGTCGGGACAAGCGCATATCATGTACTCCGCAGACCTTCCACGTATGAGGGCAACAGAAATATTGACTCCGTACAGCTCGAGTTGGGGATGACAGCAGTAACTTCACTTGCGAATATGTCCGTGCCTAGCTCGGCTGCGCTCGAAATAATCGAACAACTGAGAGAAAAGGCAGGATCAAGTGTAGCGCCAACCCCAGAACAGCTAGAAATCTTGAGAGAGAGAATTCCAGCAGGCCCATTTTTTGGGTTTCTTGCGGTCAATGAACTATCCGGGTTACTTGCTCGGGCAGTAGCCGAAAAAGGCCTTATACGTCCTTACCGTTTTATTAGTATCGATATGGGTAATCCTGCAGAAATTGCGCACTATGCCGAAGCTCATCTTGATGAGCAAACTACATCTACTGGCTTATACAGCCGAGCACATGAAGCGCTATTTGATTCAAGTCGTCACATAGAAGCAAGCATACTTGACTACTTGGTGGCGCAGGCTGATAACTCAAAGACCTACATCGTGTCCGTTGAGTGTTTTCCATACTTTTTCGGCGGATCACCAGGTGACAGTGCAGAGCAACGCACCGCAAAAATGGAAGATGTGCGGTTAATTATCAACGAAATTGCACGGGTATTACAACCGGGCGGTCGCTTCATGGCGATACCAATGAATTTTCAGGGTAATGGTCCGTTTGAGGAAGCCTCGTTTACGACTATCATCGAACAACTACTGGATAGAGGAGATATCGAAATAAGCACGCGTATGTACTCTAGAAGACAATTGCTTTCATACATCAAACAAGCCGATTCGAGGGTTGGAGATGTCTCGCCAATGCTTAAGGATGCTTTGGGCAACGGTCAACTTTTCAGAGTTCTAGAGATGAGTAAAGTAGTAGGCAGAAAAAGTACGATTAGTTCGACCCCAGATCGGGTAGCGCCAAGTCCCATGCAGTAACAAGACCAAGCACCTTTTCGCTTTCCTTCCCATGCTCAGTGAGGAACAGCGCCCCCATACGTCGTCTTGCCCTTATCGATTCGTTAAAAATCTCATAAACTTCGCTAAGTGGTGCCTTTCTGGATATAAATGCGTATGCTTCGCTACGAGCAGAGCTTAAACCAATGAAATCCTTGAACTCACTTATCTTCATATCTCCAGTCACAACGCCCTCACCATCACGTGCCAAAAACGCTAGAATACTGTTCTCGCTAAATACACCAACCATTCCACCCGACTGGATCACCGGGATGTGGGTGAAAGTATTTTTTTCCATGGCAATAATTACTTCCGAAGCGAGCGAGTCAAGTGTACATGTGTATAGTTTCGATGCTGGCACGGCAATCGACATTGCACTAGGTGGATTTATCAGTGCCTCTTTGATGTGCATGTAGTGCTCTACGACAGTTTTTGCGGGTAAAGCGATTGGATTAGCGATTCGCATAAATGGGTTGTGTACTAGTACATTTCTAAGTTGTGCAAATACTCGTAGGTCTTGTGCGTGTCTTGCGACTACTGATGATGTCCGCGACAGTTGATCGATTAAGAACACATGCTCTGTCCTAGAAGAATCCCTGACTTCAGTACGCAAATGATGATCTATCTCATTGTAGATTTTAAGAAATTCCTCGTAGGTATTCTGACTCTCTTCATCCATGCATACAATCTACTACAGATGCAGACTAAAACCTACAATTCGTTTGCGTTAGAACTCAAAGAGTCTATGAGGTCATTTTGTTCTACGGTGACAGAGTTGCGTGTTTCAACTTTCGTATTGTACTCGCGAATTAGCCCTCTATATTTCTCCAGATCAGTGTTGTATGACTCAACTGATTGGTTATAGCTCGGGACACGAGCATTATATTCGGCTGTGTTTTTAGAGGCGCTTAACGAGTCAAGCTCGGCACGGTCGACAGTTATCTCGTCAGCCCTACTGCCTAGATCCGCCTCGAGCGCGTCTATTTGCGCTTTGAGCAGTATCAGCTCAGCGTCCAGTCTTTCAACTTTTGCCTTTATATCCGTAAATACCTGCTCATAACTCTCAGATAATGTTACGAGTGCTGCCCTATCAGTGAAGTACTGGCGATAATGCTCCTCGAGCCCTGGGTCTAAGTTACGGACTTCCGTGGCAAGTATAGAGTGAAGCTCATTGGGTACTATGCTGGGGTCACGGGCTCGATAGGCTTTTATGGTAGTTAGTATTCGCTCATTAGATAATGTTTGAAACTGCTTTTGCGTCAGACTATCGATTCGTTCTCGTTCGCTCTGGCTCAATCGATCATATTCTGCATGCAGCATCTCATGCGCAGAAGTAATCTCCTGCACGCCTTTTAACCTTGGATCGGCAACATCATACACATAAATACCCGACCCATCGTAACAACCCAGTACAATCGATACTTCCCGAATCGTACAGTGTTTATTAAACACCTCACTTGTTTCTATCTGAGGATCATACACATAGAACACTCTACGCGCCTTGTCGGTCATCGTTGTCGTGTCTGCTATTTCTACTACTCTTTGGCTTGGTATGTAGCCCCTCAGCGCTATCCAGTCGGATACATACCGAGGATTTTTGACCATCAATACTAGCGCGCCTAGTAACAGCACCAACAACACAACACCTAGTACTTTTTTTACACCCTTCATCTATGTCTAGTATACCTCGTATAGCCATCCTAACTCAAAATATGTAAATTTTAGATAGTGGATAGATGACATAAAAAGTTTACTTTTCTGAGGGAGATGTATCCATAGATACATAGAACGAGGAAATAACCTTTTTAGCCATTTAGGCACAGCTAAAAATACAGGTTTTGAGTTGGGATGGCTATCTTTACTCTTTGACGATAGAAAAAGTTAATGCGTCTTTCTTTAATCCAACACTGACGACATCTCCTTTTGCGTACGTATCCGAAAG
Organism: Candidatus Saccharimonadota bacterium; assembly: GCA_043719125.1. Lineage (GTDB taxonomy): Bacteria > Patescibacteriota > Saccharimonadia > Saccharimonadales > JAGQMS01 > JAGQMS01. Next base: position 5,344 of record JAYSUL010000065.1, read on the forward strand.
TATGTTCTCCGCGACATAATCTTCGATATCATCTTGGATAACCCGACGAAGTGGTCGTACACCATTTTTACTGTCATAGCCCTTTCCGAGAAGATATTCCTTTGCTTGCTTACTTATAGTCAGCCCTAGATTTTGTTTGAGTAGACGACGTTTGAGGTCATCTATCTGTACATCGATAATCGTACGTACGATATCTTTTGATAGGGCCCTAAACACGATTATCTTGTCGATACGATTGATGAGTTCTGGTCGCATAAGCCGCTTCAAAGCATCAGTAACACTGGATTTGTTTTTTTCATGTAGCACATTAACTTCCTTCTCATCATCCGTACTACTGGATGAGAAGCCCAGCGATACTTCCTTTTGAAGTTTTTCAGCACCTACATTTCCGGTCATGATGACAATCGTGTTAGTAAAATCAACTTTCCTACCCTTTGCATCTGTCAGTACACCGTCCTCTAGAATTTGGAGCAGCGAGTGAAATACATCTGGGTGTGCTTTTTCGATTTCGTCCAGTAGGACCAAGCTATACGGTTGACGACGAACTTTTTCGGTAAGTTCTCCAGCGTCTTCATATCCAACATAGCCAGCTGGAGCCCCGACAAGTCTCGAGACAGTATGCCGTTCAGAAAATTCGCTCATATCGATCTTGATCAGTGATTTTTCACTACCAAAGAACTCTTTGGCCAGTACACGAGCAAGCTCGGTTTTGCCCACACCTGTTGGACCGAGGAATACAAAGCTTCCTATTGGACGCTTTTCGTGAGCTATACCGGCACGGTTACGGCGGATAGCCCTGGACACTGCTGCTACTGCCTCATCCTGACCTTTTACATGGAGGGTGAGTAGTTTTTCGAGGCCAAGTAGTTGCTTTACCTCACTCTTCATGACTCTGGACACTGGTATACCGGTAATCGTAGCGACCACATCTGCAATGTCATCATGGGTTAGCTCCAGGCGTTTACCACCGGCTTGTTTCTTTTTTATCTGGTCCATGCTTTCCTGAAGTTGACTAGTTTTTTGTTTATAGCGAGCTGCTTTTTCATAGTCCTCTGCTTCAACCGCCTCTTCCATACGCTGGGTCATTAGTCTGATATCTTTTGCTAGCTTTCGCTCAGCAGGGTCTGTCTTGCCTCGCCCTACACGTAGGTGTGCCGAGGCCTCATCGAGTAGGTCTATCGCCTTGTCTGGCATATATCTATCTGCAATGTATCGCTTTGCCATCGAGACAGTGTCTTCTAACACCTCATCACTAATGGTGACTCCATGAAATTCTTCATAGTGCTTTTTTAGGCCACGCAGGATGGACAGTGTTTCGATTAGGTTTGTCTCAGGGACAATAACCGGCTGGAATCGACGCTCGAGTGCTGCATCTTTTTCGATATGCTTTCGGTACTCATCAGTTGTTGTTGCGCCGATTAATTGGATCTTTCCCCTCGCTAGTGCAGGTTTGAGAATGTTGCCCGCATCGAGTGAACCTTCCGCAGAACCAGCACCAACTATTAGATGCAGCTCGTCTATAAAGGCAATTGTCTTTTTATCTTCCTGAAGCTCAGTCATCACTTTTTTGAGA
>JAYSUL010000008.1:0-6089 GCA_043719125.1 Candidatus Saccharimonadota bacterium
CATCTAGATCCGAAGTAAAGTTCGGTAAAAAGGTATTTGAAACAGCAGGTACCCCTATATTTACGAGAACTACTGAGAATCATGATTTATTTGTGACGAGCTATGCTCTATGGATCCGCGCTCAGTTAGAAAATGAACGACAAAATCTGCACCCTTCAGTCAGCCGTCATATTCAGCCGGTTTCTGTCAAAAAGATCGAAAAACAATTGGAGTATTTGCTCGACGGTGCGGTGTCGTTACATGAGTTATCTAAATCAGATCGTATTGCCGTAGGCAAACTCTCGCGACTAGAAAATTACTACGGTGATGTAATGAACTCGTCTAAGCATTCTCGCCACAGTAGTGAGAATAAAGGTAAGCATCATAAAAAAAGACAAATTTGGAAACCACCCCACAAAAGACGTGGCGCCAACTGGTAGGTAGCGCGGTAGAGTTCGTTAATCTTCGAGCCAGGCGGAAGTTAGTTTAATAGACGGCGTGTCTATGTTATTAGCAAATCTTCTATAGAATTCAGCTAACGCTATGTTACTTGGCTTCCCTTCATTATCATAGTCAGACGGGAATACCCTGCTCGATGCTCTGTCGATAACCGTGGCAACTTCATAGGTAGGATCGTCGGCGATATCCAGCATTATTCGACCGAGTTGGTTCCAAGTATCCTTCCATGCCGTAGTTTCTGCTTCATCATCTGGGAAGCCCGCTATCTCCTTTAAGTTGTGAGCCAGGTAGACCGCCTTACCGCTAAGCAAAACTACTAGCCTTTGTATTCGTTCATGGTCTTCAATTTTCTCAGCAACGCTTACAGCGCAATCTGCAACTATTGCTTCGTACTGCTCTTTAGCTGGCTCCCTGTATAGTGGGTCATTAATAGGACTGGGTATTGTAGACATGGCTACCAGTATATAACTCTAGGTTGCGAATTAAAATTGCTTATGACTTGTGTTATCTTTGGTTGTGCTCTAGCAAAACTAGCTTAGACGGTGACTCGAGCTCTACGCTGGACTGCATGTTTATGATTTCTGCGTGTGGATATGCTTTTTTGATATCCTCTGCAAGCGCTGTTGGAACTTCCTGCAAAAACACTACGTCGTACTTGCTTACATATTCCCGCACCATAGTTAATAACTTTTGCTGGCGGGTTTCCTCAGCCTCTAGGGTGAGCTCAAAACCCTGCCCCGAGTTTGGGTAGTACTGCGACCACAACAGTGGGTCAGCCACGTTGAATGCCACTATATTATGGCCCGAGAATGTTACCTCTAAAGGTATGTGGTCAGACAGTAGTCCTAGTTCTTTCATAAGGTCCCTTGGGTTCTTGTTTACTTTGAGCGGTAGTTCTAATAGCGGCCGAGTGGTAAGTTCGCTTATGCGCGATTTGTCCCAGATGGCATTGTCAAAGCACGGTATATCGGCCGATCCTTGTAGGTCATATGCCGGGAAAAGGTAGGTTGGAAACCTATGCATTTCACGCTGTAAGCCTAGAGTATTGAGCTCTTTTTGTATTGCAAACGGCGACGAGTTCATATCCCCGACAACTACTGCATGCTGCTCAAAAAGCTGCTTCAAAGCCCTCCGTACTTCCTTGCCCTCTTCTACCCCGTACTCATCAATAGCCTTAAAAGCATTCATGTACACAAGTGCGACCCTAAGACTCTCTAAATCTACTGAAAATCCTGAGAAAAAATCATTGATTATGACACGCATCCTATCAGTATGACACGTTATCACTCTAGTATTATCTAGTTGTAAGGTATTGTATAAACTCCTGGGCGCCTTTGTAGTCGGCGGAGTATTTACTAACGTCGGGGAGATCAAGGGCCATGACATGCTTCCACATTGTGGCTATCAGGGCTTTCAGTTCTTTTTCTTCAGTCTCGTCAAACTTTACGTATAAGGGCTCTACTATTTTGCCGCTACTGTCGGGCTCTACAAACTCTAATCTGGCGCTAGCTACTTTATAATTTTGCCATGTGTGACTGCCTTCGATCAGGAACTTATAGAAATAAAGCTGTTGCTTGTATTTGAGAAGTTTGACTTCCCTCTCCCATTTTGTGTGGGGCTTGCCTGTTTTGAAGTCTACTATGTCGACAGTTTTTGATTCTTTGTTTACCTCAAGCCTATCGATTTTACCGCTTAGATAGGCATCGCCCAAGAGAACACCTTCTTTACTAAACGGTACCTCTGGTACGCTGTTTAGCGCAAACATATCTACTCTTGCAGGAAGATATGCTTTTAGCGCAAAGTGACCACGAGCCCGAAAATCATCCATACGGTCAGGTGCAATATAGCGTTTGGCAAGGTCTCTATCAAAGTCTCGTAACGTGTGTTCGGCAGTCGATTTAATGCCTTTAGTAATCCTGTTTTGGTGCTGTTCTAGTGCTCGGTGAACGGCATTTCCAAACTCACCATCTTCTGTAGGTGCTTCTGGAAATCTCAGAATTGTTTTGAGTAGAAATACCTCGGGACCGCCGTATTCTAGATCAATAAACGTATTGAGGTGTGTAGGGCTTATTTGGTAACGATCTAGTCGATCCGATAACAGACTTTTTAAATCGGCATCGAGGTACACATGACGACTGTGCCACATTATGTCGATGGATTTCATTGTGTCTTTTTCATTAAATTCAGTTTTTTGTACACTTTGTTTCGCATCGGGTAATATTGTTGTTTTCCGCTCTTCCCCATCCGAGAATTCGAGTAGATACTTCACCGGCTCAGTAGATTTACCGTTGTCTTTATGTGCATGGCTAGTAAGGTATAGACCATGTTTAGCTCTTGTGATAGCTACAAATAAGATCCTGCGTAGCTCATCCTCACTATTGCCCTGATAGCGTATATGTTGTAGGTTGGGCGGAAGGCTTAGTTTGCTCGTATTTGTGCGCGCAGATTTACCCCATACGTCGTCGTGCACCGAAAGCAAGAACACATGTTGGAACTCAAGGCCTTTGGCCTTATATACAGTCATTAACTGTACCGCGTCACCGGCCAGTGCTACTGGATGCGAATTGATTAAAGGCTGCTCGGCGTCTTCGTACGCTTTGATAAATTTCAGAAAGTCTCGAAGTTCTAGTAGTTTATCTTGACCCGATTGCCACGCACGTAAGTGTTCGCGTATCGTCGATAGATTAGCCAGTGCCTCAAAGTACGTTAACGGGTCTGTATGACGATCACTAAAGTAATAGTTTCGGAGTGGACTAACGTATGACGTTAACTCATCTATGTATAGGGGTATGCTACCAGTAAGGTAGTCAAGGATGTATTCAAGTGGTTGTTGGCTGGAGCGTAGGCCAAGTGAAAGAAAGAAAAGTACATGAGGAGCGAGAGATTCTGTTTCGAGAGCTAGCTCTGCCCAGCTTTGTCCCTCAGTCTGTTTTACTTGCCAGTTGATTCGCCATATATCTACGACCGGTATATGGTAAAAATCGAAAGACAATACCCGTGGCAATAGCTCATTCATTTTTTCTGAGTCGTTTGCTTCACATGCGATAACAAGTTCGGACATAGTACGGAATATTTGTACCAGAGATGTTTCTAGAATATTTTCACGTTTTTCGTACGATATGGGAAGTTTGTGCGTAGCCATAAAAGGCACAAGGCCTTCTAGGTAGCGATGTTGAGGAGCGAGTACTGCGATTTCGTGGGGCTGAACTCCTGATTTTATCAACTCCAAGATCCGATATGATACCCAGGAATATTCATTAGCTATACCTGCAAATTCATGTCTTTCGATTGTTGAATCTGGTGGAAGTTCTTTACTGCTAGCCACAAGGGTTTTGTTTATCACTATGTCATCAATTTGTTTATGGAGACGCGACTCAATCTGATCGGCGATACCATGTGCAGTATGGATGATATCAGGATGTGATCGGTAGTTTTCGGTAAGGTTTTTTACCACCACATCTCGAAAACTATTTTTAAAGGCAATCATATTACTCACCATTGCTCCTTGAAACGCGTAAATTGCCTGGTCGTCATCACCTACAGCAAATATATTTGGCTGTCCCTCGTTTACGGGATTATCAGCTAGTTGTTTGACGAGCTCGAATTGTGCGGCGTTTGTATCCTGAAATTCGTCTAGAAGTATAAACTGATACTTTTCTTGCAGTGTATAGCGTAGCTCTGACTGATTCTTGAGCGCGTCAATAGTGCGCAAAATCATGTCATCAAAATCATAAAGCTGTTTTTCGTTCAGCACGTCTTGGTATTGCTGATAAACTTTTGCTAGCTCAATCATGCGCAGGTGCTGGGTGCTGTCTGTAAATACGAACTGGTTGGCTTCGTCTTTACTTAGCCATTCGTTTTTCCACTCAGTCAGTGGGCTTGATTTGCCAAGATCTGCGGCACTGCTCATCGCTTGGTATAGCTTGGTATAGGCTTCAAGCGCCAAACCTTCCATGCCCTGTAAATATCCAAGAATAGGCCCAAAAAGTTCAATAGACTGCTCTGCCTTAGATGGAAATCGTACGACATCCTTTAGATGGTCGGCGATTTTAGGACTTAGCTCCTGAACTTGGCGAAGGTTTTCTTCAGCAAGTGCCTTCAGAGATGAAGGCGTGAATAGCCCTCGCTTGAGCTCGCTAATGGTGCTCTGGACATGCTTTACATAGTGGCGAGCGCTAATGAGTGGGCTGCTAAATGGAAGCTTACCTATGAGCTCGGTGATGATCTGTATTTGTTGCAAGGCATCAATCGGGCGCTCTAGCCGAGAATCTTTACCTGTATCGAGATCGATATTTTCAAAATACTGTGGGTAGGTTCGTATGATGTCGCTACCAAAACCATGGTAGGTTGCTATATGTACGTCGTATGCATCTGCACCAATAAGACTAGATAAGCGGTCACGCATGTTCTGTGCTGCGTTTTCAGTAAATGTTAGACACAAAATATTCTGTGCATTTGCGTCGGTTTTGTTTAGAATATTTGCGATGCGCGCACTAAGGAGTTGTGTCTTGCCTGTACCTGGGCCTGCCAAAACTAATAATGGGCCGTAGATATGCTCTGAGGCTTCTTTTTGTACTTTATTTAGTTTTACCTCTGCCATGCTAAGTCTATAATACGCTTTAATGTCTCCAAGCGGCAATCAATCGCACAACCCTGAAACCGGACCAGATGGTATCCGTCCTGAGGTAATTGGGAGAAGTACATACGATGATGATTGGAAACCCGGGGAGCATGATCCATATACAGAAGCGGTTAAGGAGCTTTCTGACCCACTAAGACCAGGTATTGCGCCAAGTCCTCAGATGGTTGATATCGGCGGTATACATGTAACAAGAGAACAGGCGATACTACTTGGAATTATAGATGAGTAACGCAAATACCCCACTCTAGATTGCTCTAAAATGGGGTTCTGCAGTACATCCCTTTCTACTGGTTTTCCAATTCATTCATCCGCTGGTAAATTGCACAGCGGGACAGCAGTTCGACATGCTTGCCGATATCGATGATCTTGCCCTTGTCCATGACCACGATCTGGTCTGCCGACCTGACCGTGCTCAGACGATGGGCAACGATGAAGATGGTGCACTTCTTGCGCCTCATCAAATCGTTGATCGTCTTTTGGACTTCAGCCTGACTCATCGCATCGAGCGCTGAGGTTGCTTCGTCGAGCATCAAGATGGTTGGGTTCATGATCAGCGCACGCGCGATGGCGATGCGCTGTTTCTGTCCTCCACTCAAATTGACGCCGTTCTCACCAACTGGTGCCTCATAGCCACCCTTCAGATCCATGATGAAGTCATGAGCCCCAGAAGCCGTAGCCGCAGAGATGACTTCTTCATATGATGCATCGGGACGAGCTAGACGAATGTTGTCAGCAATCGTGCACTCAGCGAGCCTGACGTCTTGGCTGACCACCGCGATGAGTTCATGGCGGTATCTGCCGTAGTCGATGTCGGGCAGAGGGACGTCGTCGACGGTAATGACACCATCGTCCGGATCGTACCAACGCTCGACGAGCTTCATGATCGTCGACTTGCCTGACCCGCTCATGCCAACTAATGCTACTGACGAGTACGCCGGCACATGCAAGTTGTATGAACAGATCGTTGGTTCGTCTGCACCAGCATGGGTGAATGTCACGTTGTTGAGCG
>JAYSUL010000009.1:0-18940 GCA_043719125.1 Candidatus Saccharimonadota bacterium
ACAATCATATCATTGTTGTCCGGGCCTGTACCGATCATCGATACCTTTACGCCGACGTACTTTTCAACAAATAGAACGTAATCTTGTGCATTTTTTGGCAGTTGTTCAAACTCAGTTACAGCTGAAACGTCTTCTTCCCAACCTGGGAGTTCGGTATAGACTGGCGTACAACGCTCGATAGCAGTTGTGTCAGCTGGTAAATCAGTTATTTCTTGTCCGTCTAGTTCATATGAGGTGGCTAGTTTTAGTGCAGTGATCCCACTGAGCATATCTAGTTTGGTAAGTCCAAGATCGGTAAAACCGTTGACCCTATGCGCGTATTTGGCCATTACGAGATCCATCCAACCAATGCTCCTAGCCCTCCCGGTCGTTGCACCAAACTCTGAACCTTTTGAGCCTTTTATGCCAGCAAGTTGGTCATGTAGATCAGATTCCGAATCAGTTAGTAGAGTCGTAAATGGCCCCTTCCCAACTCTCGTCATGGGTAGTTTAAATACGCCAATTACGCGATTGACTGCCGTAGGCGGCAACCCAAGGCCGAGTGCTATACCACCAACTGTCGCACTACTGCTGGTGACATACGGATATGTACCGTGATTGATATCGAGCATTGTCGCCTGTGCGCCTTCCAGCATCATACTAGAGCCGTTTGATAGCTCATTGCTGATATACAGGAGTGTGTCACAAATGTAAGGAGCAATACGGGCAACTGAAATTTCCAATTTTGCAAGCTCGTCATCAATATCAACGAGTAGGTCAGCTCTATCTAGGGTGATTAGTTCGGAGTTATGCGCTGTCAAAAGTTCTTTAACTGTATTTTGCCAATCAGGCCGGGTAAATACCTCAAGCCTCAGACCTGTACGTACCGCCTTGTCTCTATATGTTGGGCCGATTCCCTGTGCAGTACTGCCGACTTTGTCTGTTGCACCGTCAATATGTCTATGTGTCTGAAAGGTCACGTGCGCCCGAGAGCTAAGTTTGAGATTATCTGGAGTGAATGTTACGCCACAGGCTTCCACAGAGTCCATTTCTTCTACAAAATTATGGGGGTTGATAACTGTTCCGTCGCCTACGATGTTAACTGTATCCTTGCCGAATACACCGGATGGCATTAGATGGAGTGCTAATGCCACGCCACGCTCAGGATCGTATACGTTATGACCAGCATTACAGCCACCATTGCCGCGCCCGATTATTTTTATTCCCTCTTTGTGCACAAGATAGTGCACAAATTTACCCTTACCTTCGTCTCCGTATTGACCACCGACAACAGCAACTGCACCCATAAATGTTTTGCTCCAAAAAAGTTATATTCCAACGTATACGATACACCCATATTACTAAAAAGATGTATAGTTTTAGCAATGAAGACTGCACTTACCCCACTAGACGGAAGATATTATGCTCGAATTGAAAAGCTAGTACCGTATTTATCCGAAGATGCACTCATAAAGTACCGTGTTCATGTTGAAATTGAGTGGTTAATTGCGCTGTGCGGAATACTATTAAAGCCTTTTACAAAAAAGCAGATCCAGGCTCTACGCTTAATCATTGTAGATTTTGACGCTGATACGGCAGACGAAATCCGGGAAATTGAATCAACCGTAAACCATGACGTGAAAGCTGTTGAGATTTGGCTAGGAAAAGTTCTAACTAGCTTAGGACTTGAAACTTATGTCTCATTGGTTCACTTTGGTCGTACGAGCGAAGATATCAATAATCTGGCATACGCTTTGATGCTGAAAGACGCTAGGCAGCATGTACTAATTCCAGCACTCAATGAAATCACTAGCTCACTACAAGATCACGTAGGCCTTACCAAAAGCATGCCTATGCTTGCAAAAACACATGGTCAGCCTGCAACACCTACAACACTGGGAAAAGAGCTGGCAGTATTCTACTCTCGCATTACCATGCAAATTGAGTTGATTCATAAAGTAACAATCTACGGCAAGTTCAATGGAGCAACTGGTACCTACGCTGCTGATTTTGTTGCTTATCCTGATATAGGCTGGCCAAGACAGATGTCTTTATTTGTAAAGAATCTGGGGTTAGACTTTAACCCGCTTACAACACAGATTGAGCCCCACGACTGGATAGCGAGGCTGTGTAATGAGCTATCTCTGAGCGGGACGATAATGATCGATCTATCTAGAGACTGCTGGCAGTACATATCATTGGGATATCTTACTCAGCGTGTTGTTGCTGGTGAAGTCGGATCGTCTACTATGCCCCATAAAGTGAACCCCATCGACTTTGAAAATGCGGAAGCAAATTTCGGTGTGGCCAATGCCCTACTCCGTCACCTCAGTGAAAAACTACCAATATCAAGACTTCAGCGAGACCTCAGCGACTCATCTGCGCTACGCTCGCTCAGTGAAGCATTGGGGCACTATCTGCTTGCTCTAGGTTCGCTAAAGAAGGGTCTATCCAAAGTTACTGGTAATGAAGTACGTATGCGCCAAGATCTAAAGTATGAGTGGGCAGTCCTCACTGAGGCTATCCAGACGATCTTGCGTAAAAACGGCGTTGTCGATGCCTACGATCAAATGAAGAAGCTTTCTCGGGGCAAAGAGATTAATGAGAAAGATATCCACGAGCTTATTGCTACACTCGATATCGATCCGGAAGACAAAAAGCGGTTACTAGCCCTTACGCCAAGTACTTATATCGGTCTGGCAGCCACCCTGGCTCAGTAGGAGCTTGCATCCAGGTGACCTAGGGACGTATACTGACACTAGCCTATGTGAGGGCTTTTGGAGCAATCCAGATTCCTCCTTGCAAGACTTCTATCGCATAAAAACTTCGTTGGCAGTGTGAGCGTAAACTGACCATTCCCTATCCACTAATTGTCTAAAATGGAGTTTTTACTATGCGCGAAAGTCTCAATGAACCTGTATCTGTAATTTGTACCTATAATGCCAGCCTGAAACGGTTTATGCCTCTACAAATCGGCTGGGCCAATGACACCTATAAGCTCGGAAAGGTAGATTTTTACCACAAAACAAGAAGTGGCAACAAAGTACTACACCACTTTTCTATGGCCGGCACAGAAGCCCGGATGTACTTTAAGCTCTGTTTTGACGCTGATACGCTCAATTGGACACTAGAGGAGCATATGATGGCCAGTGAGGCACGGGTGCATTATGAAAGTTTTTCGGCATGAAGACTTCTAATTACATGTACTTTTTTGACAAAGTACCAAAAGTCCTCACTTTGTGCGACAAAGTAAGACAAAACATGGGGGCAGAAACCATTGATCACTATGAATCTGATGTAAAAGATCACAACTCGCCTGCGGGACCGCTTTGCTCAGTCCTCGGCCAATCACAGAGTTGTGACTTTGTACAACAGATATTATCGGATCAAGATTCTTTATGCCCCCATACCCCCAGGGACTCGTGCGCATACATAATGCGCTATATAATTAGAAACGGAAAAACCCTCGCTACTTCAGCGAGGGCTCTACCGTTTGTGCACCAAACGCTATCACTAGCGGTAAGTGCCCGGGGCGGGAGTCCGTCGCTGTTCGCGAGGGTTGGTGGGCGGACATTGATTTTCTTTGAGCTGAGTGTTCTCCTTGCGGAGCCGCTCGATCCCGAGCTCATTATCGAAGGCGACCATTTTGCGGCCCCATTCTTTTTCGCCCTTGCTGGCTGCCTCCCGGACAGACCTTCCCGTACCGGCTATGAAAGCCAGGAAGCCGGTGATGAGTGCGACCGCCAACCCTATCCATCCAGTCCAGCCGGCGACGGATCGCCAGAAGTGACTAACGTCAGGGGAGACATAGCGGATCATCAGTCCTCCCAAGGCCACAAAGGCCCCTACTACTGCAGTCACAAAAATGTGATCCGCTTCTTTTCTGCGCTCGCCGTCGTACAGGTCGTAGAAAAAATCAATGATGCCCATGTTAAAGGCCTTTCGTGGTGGTCTAGGTGGATTGAAGAAACCTTCGTAGAAATCACAGATGTGACCCTATATCTATATTATAGCATAAGAAGTATATATATGTCAATGCACAGACGCGGTACAAGATATGGATCCTGGTATAAAACTAACCACTCGACGAAGTCGAGTATATTGAATAGCACATTATGTATGTGCACAGAATCCTTGGGGTATGGGGCTTTAAGGAGGCTTGTTCCCGAGGAAATTGTTCGTCAAAAATACAAGCCTGCGACTGGCCGAGGACTTAGCGCAGCGATCCCGCAGGTGGCTGTATTTATTGACAACATAATTCCTAGAGAACAAGATGAACCCGCCCCATGTTTTGGTATCTTTGTCGCACAAAGTACGTATGATTTTTTTAAAAAGTGTCAGGTAGAGAAAGGATTTTATTATGCATGATTCTCTGGTCAATAAAGAAATACCGTTGATTATGCATATTGATCTCAATTGCTGTTTTGCGATCATAGAACAGCAGGCTAATCGGCTACTGCGTGGGCGCCCAGTGGCGGTGAGTGCTTATGGTACCGATCGCGGTATGGTTTTGGCATCTAGCTATGAAGCAAAGCGCCTAGGGGTAAAACTAGGTGTTAACAATGGTGAAGCGCGCAAGATGGCTCCTGGAATTGTCATACTTACCCCCGACCCTACGAAGTATCGTGAAGCACACAAACGATTTAACGAGCTGCTACTAGACTTCACTCCAGATGTTGTGCCAAAAAGTATCGATGAATTTGTACTAGATTTCCGCGGATCACTTTTGATTAATAAGGAACTAGGGTTTGACGAAGTATGTTCCCGCATGGAGGAAATAGGCCACCAAATAAAACAGCGAGTTAGGGAATGCCTCGGCGAATGGGTCACTGTAAATATCGGTATTGGCACAAATCGATTTCTGGCGAAATATGGAGCCGGTTTCGGTAAACCCGATGGCATGACACTGATCAACTACCGAAATATGGAGGAGCTCTACAGGATTGATCCATATAAAAATATACCGATAACGCTCATCGATTTGCCGGGTATCAACACGCGGTATGCAGCACGATTGATGGCCTGCGGCATCATGAACCCGCTCGAATTTTATCGAGCCGACGTCTGGTTGCTCAAAAAGACTGTCTTTAAGAGTGTTGTTGGGTATTACTGGTGGGCACGGCTACGTGGACATGAGGTCGATAACCGAACATTCTCAACCAAATCAATCGGGCATCAGTACGCCCTGCCCAAAAAGACTGCAGATAGAAAGGAGCTAGAGCGGCTACTCATGAAGCTGTGCGAAAAAGTCGGTAGACGCCTAAGGAAAAAGAACTTTTGCGCGAGAGGAATTCATCTGTATATGGGTTTTGAGCAGTATAAACCTGACATCGCCCTTCCCTATGAACGATATCAGACCCCAGCGACCAATACTGATGTGGGGACGACTGGGTTTGATAACGTGCATCGTTTGCGCAGTTGGCACGAGGGCTATAGGCTAGACCACCGTATGTACGCTACGAGTGATATATTTGAGGCAGTCAAGCACCTACTCAGTAAAGCGGACATCGTAGATAACGTTAAAATTCTAGCCATGACCGTATACGACCTAGAGCCCTGGGATCCTGAACAGCTTACTATCTTCTCCGCTGATACGACGGGTTCATCATATGTAGGACATAGCGAGTTTAGGCCACAGGAAGCAACCAGAAGGCTCAGTGACGCCATGGACGCCGTGAATACAAGATACGGTGAGTTTGTGCTTACTCCAGGCACCATGATGGATATGAAGGGCGAAATCCTTGATCGTATAGCCTTCTCTAGTACACCCCAAGATTAGTGAGCTAAATACTTATGCTTTGCAATCAATGGTACTTTGTTTATGCTGAGGAGTATGAAATTCCCCACCTATCATGGTGAACTTGAGCCGACTACATGGGTTACTAGTGCTAATGAGCAAGGTAGACCAAATGATGCTATTTATCGACTCCGGGCCGAAGACAAAGTGGTACGAGCCTCACCCTTTAGAAATTGGACGGCTGAATCCGTTGACGGAAAGAGCGTACCTACACAGCAAGATATCCAGAGAGCTCTTGATCTTCGTGTGGCTGAAGTGGCTAGATTGAGGAGGTTGGGCCTAAAAGTAGTGGATTATAGCGAGGAATTTGTTCTTGATAATGATGGCGAACCGTATTTCTTGACTACTGCTGACTATGTTGAGCCAGAGCTAGGTAGCCCAGACCTAGAAACTAAGGACATGACAATCGCCGGACTTATCGATTATGTAACAGAAACTTATGTAAGTATCACACCCGTAATGGTCGACATATTTTATTGGCGCCAATTTACTTTTGGAAAAGCAGGCAGAGAGGGGCTGAAGCATTTATGGCTTGTAGATATTGATCCGTTATGTCCGAATCCCAAAGCCATGGTACTGGGGTGGGCAAAAACGTACAGGATGGGAACGCCGGCTGAATGCTCAGATGACATTACCTTTACAGCTATGCGACGTATAGACAAGATGGTGGAGTCTCTATATCCATTCACAGAACATAGCGACCCCGCCGATCACACGGCTCTGGCAGTTATACGCAAACTATGCCTCGATAATACCAATACCGCGCTTCGTAACTACTACTATGCCCGTGCATTTTATGCGAATATGATTAAAAGCAATAACGTCTGGACTACTCGCATAAAAGGCATGACTACGCTAGCTTGAATCCCGTTAAATGGTAGGATAAAGAGTATGCTAAATAAAAGAACATATAAAATTCATAAAACCCGAGTAAATCCGATGCTATCAATAGCTATTGCCCTACTAGTGGCACTAAGTGGAGTGATAGTCTGGAAAAATTTACCGAAAAATAGCAATCAGGCTAGTGTAGAAATTGTCCCTGGCGAATTCCCAAAAAAAGTTGAAGAGGTCAATGGCGAAGTAGTCGAAGAGAAAAAAACTGAAGAAGCAAAGACGGAGGTTGCGGTATCTGTCTATCCAATCCAGCTCACATCGGACGAGGCAAATAGCATTACGGTAGTAGTGAACAAAAAACATAAACTACAGAGCGACTTTACGCCAACACTATCTAGCGCGCGCGGTGGTCAAATGCACCCTGAGGCGGGTAATAAGCTCGAGTTGTTGTTCGTAGCTGCTGAATCAAATAACTTATCTCCAGTAGTTATAAGTAGCTACCGATCATACTCTAAGCAAGAGCAGGTCTACGGTGGGTATGTACAGTCTAACGGCCAAGCTCAAGCAGATACTTTCAGTGCTAGACCGGGTCATAGCGAGCACCAAACTGGACTTGCCGTAGATGTCGGGAACTCAGGTGGAAACTGTGACCTGGAAATATGTTTTGGCACTACAGCTCTCGGTGAGTGGCTCAAAACTAATGCACACTTATATGGCTTTATAGTCCGCTATCCAGAAGGTAAGGATGGCGTTACGGGCTATCAGTACGAACCTTGGCATCTCAGATATGTCGGCGTAAGCACAGCTCTAGCAATATATAATTCAGGTAAAACTATGGATGAGTACTTTGGGGTAGTGGCTGGTAGCTACTAGGCTTTGCGCCAAACAAACTTGAGGCCCGACCACTGATCAGTTACCGCACAGACCTTTACATCGACTACACCAAAAGGTAAAAATATGTCACGAAGGTCCTGTTCGGTTACGTCAGAAGGGATGTCTTTCCTGGCAGACATCTTGGGCCATGAAATCCACATCATACCACCCACCGCTAGTTTGCTAATTAATATGTCTGCAAAGTTAGACATCTCATCTTTGCTCGTAAAAAATGCATGTATAAAATCATATTCTCCACTATTGTCATCATAGGGAGCTTGTTTTGAGCCTAGCGCCTGCCAGTATTCCTGTGGAGCACGTAAATAGTAGGCGCTCTTATCACTCGTGAGGCCTAACTTTTCTTTTAAAGATTTATCTGAGTAGCTTGACACTATAGAATTGTACTACTTAGCAGAGCGTTTGCGTTTGTTGTGGTCTAGTTCTTTTTTGCGGAGACGTAGGGATTTTGGGGTAACTTCTAGTAACTCGTCATTCTCAATGAAATCGATACACTGCTCGAGGCTAAATATAACCGGAGGTGTTAACTGAACAGTACCATCAGAAGCCTTTGAGCGCATGTTCGTGAGGTGCTTTTCTTTACAGACGTTCATTTCGAGATCGTCGCTACGAGAGTTGAGCCCAATGATCATACCAGCGTAAATAGGTGCACCAGGACCTACAAAAAGTGTACCGCGTTCTTCACTGCTCTGCAGTGCATACGGCGTACTAACTCCAGCTTCCCATGCGATTAGAACACCCGGACGAAGTTGGTCTAGACCTGAGCTTAATGGCTGATAGCCATCAAGAAGTGTATTCATGATAATTGTGCCTTTGGTACCGGTCATGAGGATGTTGCGGGCGCCAAGTAGGCTCTTTGTTGGAAGCTTGTAGACTAGCTTTGTGACGCCTTTGGGACTACTGAACTGGTCGATCATCTCTGCGCGTCGTTTGCCGAGCTCCATTTGTACTGCACCTACGTATTCGGCTGGTACTTCTACTACTAATTCCTCGACTGGCTCCATAACAACGCCGTTCTCTAAATGCGTTACGACCTGTGGACGTCCTACTTCAAACTCATATCCTTCACGGCGCATAGTTTCGATAAGTACCGATAAGTGAAGTTCTCCACGCCCCGATACGAGAAATCCGATGCCATCATCTTCAACGAGCAAGCCAACGTTTGTTTCTAGCTCCTGCTTTAGTCGATCACCAATCTGACGGGAAGTAGTAAACTCCCCTTCTTTACCCTTTAATGGTGAAGTATTTGGTCCTAGATAGATCTTAAGAGTCGGTGCTGCTACTTCGATACGCGCTAAAGCTTCTGGTGCCTCTATACTCGCGATAGTATCACCAATCTTGGTGTTTGGTAGGCCGGTGACTGAAATGATATCTCCCGCAACTGCAGAGTCAATCTCAAAGAAACTTGTACCAACTGTACGGTAGATACGGTCAATCTTGCTTTTAACTTGACCCGTCTCGGTCATTAGCACAACTGCATCACCCTTTTTGACCGATCCACGCTCGACACGCCCAACAGAGTATTTACCCTGGAATGAATCATAGCGAAGTGCTGATACTAGAAGCTGTAAATTACCGCCTAGCTCGATAGTAGGTGCAGGTACATGCTCGGTAATGGCCTTGAATATAGGGATAAGGTCTGCGGATTCAGTTGCGTCTACTGGTGGTGTTGTCCAAGACTTTTCTTCACGCCCGATAGCATAATACACAGGGTAATGGAGTTGATCTTCGTGTATGGCTAGTTCAAGAA
Source organism: Candidatus Saccharimonadota bacterium (assembly GCA_043719125.1). Taxonomy (GTDB): domain Bacteria; phylum Patescibacteriota; class Saccharimonadia; order Saccharimonadales; family JAGQMS01; genus JAGQMS01. The sequence continues at coordinate 9,252 of JAYSUL010000009.1, forward strand.
ATAGATCTGCAAGCTCATCCTCTACTTGTGAGATACGTGAAGCTGTTTTGTCAATCTTGTTGATAACTACAATCGGTTTGAGTTCTAGTTGTAGGGCTTTGCTTAAAACAAACTTAGTTTGGGGCATTGGGCCTTCTTGGGCATCGACTACAAGGATGACACCGTCAGCCATACGGAGGGTACGTTCTACTTCACCAGAAAAGTCGGCGTGTCCTGGAGTGTCAATAATATTAATACGGTAACCTTCCCAGTCGACAGCAGTGATCTTTGCTGTAATAGTAATGCCTCGTTCTTTTTCCTGATCACCGGAGTCCATGATGAGGTCTTGGGTCATTTCGGACGAGTTATCTCTAAAGGTATTAGACTGCTTTAATAGACCATCTACTAAAGTTGTTTTACCGTGGTCAACGTGGGCAATAATTGCTACGTTTCTAATTTTTGAAGCGTCGTTCATAGGATCTCCGTGACTTAGTTACTGGTTAGATTTGACGTAAAAATACACTACTAATAAAGAGTCGGTATTTACTTGATGTTAATCATACCACATTAACAGATAAAAATCACCTATTTTGATCTTGTAATTACCCTTATGCTAAGACTATACTAGAAGCATTAATTGGTGGACAACAAAACAGATATGAAAGTTCTGATGCTTGGTTGGGAATTGCCTCCACACTATGCCGGTGGCATGGGTACTGTTTGCTACAGCCTAAGCAAGCATCTTGCTGAGTCTGGTGCGGATATTGATTTTATACTTCCGTTTGAAGCTGATTTTAGCGACGTAACGTTTATGAGGGTAAATCCAAAGTATCCTAGGGCTAAGAAAAAGGCCTACAAACCACTTACCTACCGTCACCTACAGGAAATCCAGGCTACTGTTTATGGAAAAGTAAAGTTTCAAGATCAATTTACTGAATCAGGAATGACGATTTCGTACGATATGATTCAGCAAGAGTACTTTACTAAGATTTATGATGCAGTATCTAGTAAGCAGTATGACATAATCCATGCCCACGACTGGCTGACACTCAAAGGCGCGATGTTGGCGAAACAACTCTCAGGACTTCCGATGGTTGTACACATACATGCTACTGAGTTTGATCGATCGGGCGCCGACGATGAATCATATGGAAATCCGATGATCCACGAGATTGAGTACGAGGGTATGATGATGGCTGATAGAATCATTGCCGTATCGCAATGGACAAAAGACTTGATTGTGAAGCGATATCAGATACCCGCCGATAAAATTGATGTAGTGCACAACAGTATCGATCTATACAGCCCTTACTTGTTAGATGACACCGCAAAAGACGTGTACCGATACATACGGAAAATGAAGGAACAGGGTTATAAGCTCGTCTTTAACGCAGGCCGTCATTCTATCCAAAAAGGACTCCGTGGACTGTTAGAGGCAGCACAACTCGCAATCAGCAAAAACCCGAAGTTACTATTTTTGTTTATTGGCGGTGGTGACATGCATGAGGAGCTGATAATGACAGCTGCGGAACTGGGTATATCTGGCAATGTCATATTCACCGGATTTAAAAACGGCAGCATCCTTAGACAGGCCTTTATCAATGCAGACTTATTTGTTATGCCATCAGTATCTGAGCCTTTTGGTACCACTGCGCTTGAAGCTATCGGCTTCGGGACACCAGTGATTGTGTCTAAACAATCAGGAGTAGCAGAGATTGTATCTAGCGCAATAAAGCTCGACTTCTGGGATACAAAACAGATTGCAGATGCTATTTTGTCCGTGACAGAGCACAGAGCACTAAGTGGCTCGATGATAGAGGGCGGCTACAACGACTTTAAAAGTCAGTCGTGGGTTAAGGCTGCTAAGCATACTACTAGTTCCTACATGCTTGCCGCTGGGAGCGCAGTATGAAGTCGATAGTTTTATATCTGCACGCCCATCAACCATTACGTGTAAAGCCGTACACTATCTTTGACGCTGGTAATGACCATCAGTACTTCAACGATGAGACACCGGGACTGGATACAAATAACCGATTTATTATAGATAAAGTATCAGCGAAATCATACCTAGACACCAATACCGTTTTGATTGAACTATTAGAAAAGCATCCTGAATTTCGCCTTAGCCTTTCAATCACTGGTACGCTCATCGAGCAACTTGAATGGTGGCGCCCTGATGTTCTAGACTCATTTAAGCGACTCGTAGCTACTGGAAGAGTAGAAGTAGTGGCCGAGACATACTATCACTCACTTGCATTCTTTTTTTCTATTGACGAATTTACAAAGCAGGTAGCTCTCCATGCCGACAAAGTTATGGAAGTATTTGGCGTAGTACCCACCTCTTTCCGCAACACAGAGCTTAGCTATAACAATGAACTTGCAAAATGGGCTGATCAAGCTGGCTATCAGGCTATCATTACAGAAGGCTGGGACCCGATACTTGGCTGGCGATCAGCGAACTATGTATATAAGCCAACGAACACAACCAACATTAAGCTGTTAATGAAAAACTATAAACTCAGTGATGATATAGCGTTTAGATTCTCTAACCGCCATTGGTCTGAATGGCCGCTTACGGCTGATAAGTTTTGTCACTGGGCGTATGAATCAGATCATGGTGGCGACATAATCAATCTTTTTATGGACTACGAGACATTTGGAGAGCATCAGTGGGCTGATACAGGTATCTTTGAGTTCCTGAGCACCCTACCAGAAAAATGGCTCGCAATAGATAACACCGGCTTTAGAACAATTACTGAAGCGGCGACTAGCTACGAGGTTAAGGACGAAGTTGATATACCGCAGACGATCACTTGGGCGGATACCGAAAGAGACCTAACAGCATGGCTCGGGAATGCGATGCAACAAGACTCCATAAAAGATATCTACAGTTTGTCTGAAAAAATCCTTGCATCGAACGATCAAGTGCTTATCGACGACTGGCGTAGGCTCCAAACGAGTGATCATTTCTACTATATGTGCACAAAGTGGTTCTCTGATGGAGATGTACATGCCTACTTTAGCCCGTATCAATCACCATATGATGCATTTAGGTTCTTTATGAATGCATGGCATGATCTGAAATATAGGCTAGCTGAGAAAGGTATTGAAAGCTAATGGCTCGAAGCGCAATCCTCAGCAATGGACGGCTATGTGTTGGACTCGATGAAAGTGGGTTCGTCAATGATTTCTACTATCCATACGTAGGCTTAGAAAATATGACCAGCGCTCGGTTTGTGCACCATAAAATTGGTTTTTGGATAGACGGAGAGTTTAGCTGGCTAGATAGTAGCGACTGGACCAGCGAATCACACCTAGATGAAAACAGTTTGATGGGTCGCTCCCTATTCATCTCGGAAAGGTTCGGCATATCAGTGAGCTTTAGGGACTTCGTCGACTATGAAGATGATTTCTTTGGGCGACTGGCAATTGTAGAAAACCGTATTGATCATGCAAGGTCAGTGCGGATGTTCTTCGGTCAAGTATTTCAGATATCTGCTTCTGGTCGAGCGGACACAGCGCTTTATACAAAAGCTAAGCATCCATATATATTGACCTACAACAGTAATACTTCGTTCGTCATAGGGCTACGTACAATAGATGGTGATTCATTCGACCAATTTGCTGTTGGCAACTACGGTATTGAGGGTAAAGCGGGTACCTACCTTGATGCGGAGGACGGCGAATTATCGGGTAATCTAGTAGAGCATGGTGGTGTAGACTCGATTATCCGCACATCGTTTACAATTCATCCAAAAGGATCCTATCACGTTGACTATTGGATTGCTGCGAGTGATAAAACGTACTCACATGCAACGAGGCTACATCGTAACATTAGTACTAATGGACTATACCTATACCTCAATAATACTGTCACACAATGGAAAAGGTGGCTATCACGGAGTAATTCGTTTATCGACACGCTTGACGTTAAATACCAGGCGCTTGCAAAGCGTAGTATCCTGACCATTAAAGCCCATCAGGGTGAAAAAGGCGGCCTGATAGCTAGTGCAGATAGTAGTATCTATAACTACGGACGAGACTACTATAACTACGTGTGGCCGAGGGACGCTTTTTATTCGCTTTCTCCCCTTTTGGCGCTCGGTTATACAGATGAAGTAAAAAAATTCTTAGACTTTGCAATTCCCCTCATTCACCCTAGAGGTTATGTACACCACAAATACCTACCAGACTCCAGCCCTGGCAGTACATGGCACCCATTGGTGCAATATGATCGTCCGGAGCTAAACATTCAGGAAGACGAAACGGCCGCTTTGGTGCTGTTAGCGATCAACTATATCCAAACAACAACCGACACGACCTACCACGAAAAATTAAAGCAAAAAATAATCGTACCTTGCACAGAATTTATGGCTACGTACATGGACAAAGAGACAGGGCTGCCTCATGCAAGCTATGATCTATGGGAACAGTTATTTTTAACACATACTTATACATCTAGCATCGTCTTTTCTGCACTTACTAGAGCTGCTGAGTACGTTGGCAACTCAGATGATCGCTCTAGCAAATGGCTTGATTCCGCGGCAAGTATAAAAACTAATATCGGCAAGCTATTTAGCGAGAAACATCAATGGTTCGTGAGAGGTCTTAAGCCTGAGGGCGGTAACTTTGAACAGCTAGAAATGCTTGATGTTGCCTCATTGTACGGATTATCGACATATGGGCCATCTGACCCCCATGATACCGCTGTATATGCAACACGTGTTGCCCTAGAAGCAAATAATGTGATTAATGGTGGGGTTATCCGATACCAGGGAGATGACTACATGAGGGTATCGAAAAAGTACAGCGCCAATCCTTGGTACGTTACTACTTCATGGTTAGCACAATACTATATTAAAGTTGGTGAGAAGGAATCTGCACAAAAATCACTCGACTGGACACTATCGCACGTTACCTCGTCGGGGATGCTTAGCGAACAAGTTGATCCAGACTCAGGTGAACCTCGGGGTGTATCACCGCTAGTTTGGTCTCATGCAGAATATCTATCAACTCTGATTGCTCTATTTAGAAATAAGAATTAACGGTAGCCTTCGGCTTGTTTATTAAACATAGTCGCGTATAGCCCATTTACCTTGAGCAGATCTTCGTGACTTCCATTTTCGACCACTTTACCGTCATTTATCACTACGATACGGTCTGCTTTCCTAACAGTGCTGAACCTGTGTGAAACAATGAGCGCAGTCTTTTGATCATGAACTGCAAAAATATTATTGAATATTTCATATTCCGCTTTGGAGTCAATGGCGCTCGTGGGCTCGTCTAGGATAATCATGTTAGCCTGACGATAGAACGCTCTTGCCAGTGCAATCCTCTGCCACATACCTCCACTTGGCTCAACGCCGTCTTTAAATGCTGGATCCAGATGTGTGTCATAGCCCTTTTTCAAATCCATGATATACGTATCCGAACCAGCGAGCTTTGCGGCTTTGATAATCTGGTTTTTATTAGATTTTTCACCAGAGATTGAAATATTATCGCTAATACTTAAAGGGTACTGGTTAAAATCTTGAAACAATGTAGCGACTTGCTTGTACCAGCTATCTACTTGTATGTCTAGGATATTGACACCATTGATAAGTATTTCGCCGCTATCTAATTTATAAAAGCGCATCAATAGCTTTATGATCGTAGACTTACCGGCACCATTTTCTCCTACTAATGCTACTTTTTCACCAGAGCCTATTAGTAGGTTAAGGTTTTCAAATGCTGGTTTTTGAGCACCTGGGTAGGTGAATGTAGCATTTATAAACTCGACGGAAGGAGGTGACTCGTTTTGTACTTTTGTCGCATTTACTCTATCGGTAAGGGTAGGTTTGTGCGACATGAACTTTCGAAAATCGCTGGAGTATTTCAAACCATCTTGTATCTGGGCAAATGATGAGAATAACCCAGATATTGCACCATCAAGCCTAAATACTATCGCGATATAGAAAAAATACTGTTCTAGTGTTATGACGTTTGTTACTGCTCGGCTAAGTAGCCATGCTTGGCCGATACCTTCACGTAGAAACTGAGCTACTACAGACAGAAATGCCAAGCCATTGAGCTTTTTGACTGCTGCTTCTTGTTTACCATAAAACGTATCATTCATACTACCTGTGATACTCAGTAGTTTTTTCTTTGCAGTGAGGGCCCGAACTTCAAACTGTTTTTTGGCGTGCTCGAGTAGATTCTGAATACCCCAATAAATATGTCTAGAATCTCCTTCTTCACCCCACATAAACCAATTAACCTTCGCTATTCTGGATTCGTAAATAAAGTACGGCAACATCAGAGCGATAAATAGAGGGATAAGCCACCATGCAACGATACCAACCGTAATAACAGTCGCAATTGTATTTATGGTGGACTGTATGATGGTCAGCGCACTCGTAGAGGCATTCGGTACCTTCCAGTCTATACCCGATGTAAGTCTATTCATCTCATTACGGATATCTTTGTTGTAGAAGTCAGCCATATCAATATCGCATAACTGGCGCTGGTATGACCTTGTAGTCCATTTGATTACCCTGTAATAGATATAACGAAGCATGTTTTCGGACAGTCGATATAAGCTGTACCCAACTATGCTCGTGCTTGACCATATCAAAAACCATAATTTTAGTTGGTCTGTGCTAGTATCATTGGCTATTACATCTACTAGAAGAGCGCTAATCCTTGCGGTTGCATAGTATGCAAAAAGGTTAAACCCAATCCGGAGAATATTGGAGACTAAATATAAGCTCGATGACCAAGTGGCACTTCGAAAAGCCACCTTTGTAACCCACCAGAAGGTAGTGAACATATCGTAGTCAATATAGTTTTTGATTTTCTTCATTCATTTCTTTCTAGCAAGTTAGGCTAAAAATTGAGCAAAGTTTAGTGCAGAAAGTTATTAGCCTTTTCGTTTTTTGACAACGTTGACACCGAGGTTTTTCTTTGTTTCTACTTGCTTAGCGGCAACTCTCATTTTTGGACAGTACTTATTTAGCTCTATCTTATCAGGAGTGTTCATAGTATTTTTTGTTGTGTAGTAATGCCTGTGGCCACAGCCTTCACAGATGAGTCCAATAAGTTTTCGCTTTTCAGTCTTTTTTGCCATGATGTAATTTCCGTATCTCGATTAGATTTATGATTAACTTTAGTACATTTTAACAGATGTGGGATGTTTCGTCAAAAAGTTAATTGGAGCCCTAGACCCTCGGATTGACTCGAGACCCGATGCATGCCAGTGGCATGTTGAGTTCTGCTAAATGATCTGTAAACATCCACGTAGGATACGATTGGTTGACCATATATATCTTGAAATGAGCGCTAAGGTCTCGCGATCTTAGCTTAACTTTTGTCGTGTTTGGAGCCCAGATCGAGGATTGAACTCGAGACCTCATCCTTACCATGGATGCGCTCTACCACTGAGCTACCTGGGCATATGTGCATTGCCAATTTTAACATAGGGATGATTATTTACTAAAACAGACTGTTTTTGAACGAAATGCTTTTGTGTTTACGAAATGACCAGATAGACCTTCGTTATCGTTTGCCTGAAGGACAACGTTTTGATATTGATAGTATGCATAATACCCTGATTCGCTTAGTGGTAACGACCTATTTATAAGGCTTGTGTACTCTGCAGGGTACTTTTCTTTAAGGAATGGGGCATATGTACAAATGCTGGGATAGCTGTCAGCCGATTGATTAAGTATGTGGTACACATCCAATGCCACTTCCCTTTTGGGTAAATCAACAATGTTGCGTTTAGTAATTAGGCCAATTGGGTTAATAATTGCAGAAACTAGTAGTACAGTTGCTAATGTATACCAGCTGGCCGAGAATACTTCCTTGTTTGATAACCTCCCAGAAACCCAGACTAGCAAATAGACGATTCCAGCCATGATGCAAACAAGTCCCATTCGAGCGATGAATCTCGTCATTGTCCACCCGTAAGCAGATTCGTATAGGCTCAATCTTTCCCATGCCGATAAGACAACCAAAGCATTTAGTACAAGCAGTGCAGTAGAAATCCATTTAATGCTCTTACTCGCTGAGTCTTTAACGATATTTCTAGTAATGTAAACTACGCCACTAGCAAGAATAGTCGCGAACAACAACTGCCCATACCCGCTCCTTGCATAATCAGCGTAGGATATCCCATCAGGCAGTACTGCTTTTCCAAAAAGAAAGCGCACTTGTACAAATACAAATAATACAAAAATAGCCGATATAACACCCAAGATTATTTGTGCATCCTTTTTAGATATAAGTTTAGCGAGTTTAATGTCACTTATATCGTCAATCTTGTTACGACTAAGCACCATCGATAGCCACCCTAGAGCAACGGCGATCCAGAAACCAACCGTGATTATACGCCCGATATTGAAGCTCCCTAGCCAGTCTCCAAGTGAGGTGAGTGCATTCCCAAGCCAGCTAAAGTTACTACGGAATACTTGGTCAGAGCTAGAAAAAAGGCCGATAAATATAAGCCCTAGTATAAAAGCGATACCTATGCCAACTGTCGCACGTGCCTTTATAGGCTTTTCTGTTGCTTTGACGCCCAAGGATCGTGTAATGACACCGATAATTTGTACTGTACTCATAACTGACCCACCAACATATTCAAAGAAGCGCTTCATTAGCGGTAGTTCAAAGTAATTATCAAGATATGTTGCACCAAATAACAAAGCCAGGAAAGATAAGGTAGAGAAGACGGACCAGACTTGGACTACTGGCTCAGCTCGTATATAAACCATATATGCGTTTACTAGTGCGAACCCAACATACACACAGGTTCGGTAGTTTAGTTTGTTGCGTTTAAAAAGTTGTACAGATATAATTCCGAACCATATCAGTGACCAAAGCAAGAAATTAAGTCCAAATATATCTTGGCGTGTGAGAATATCAGTAACTATACCAATTAACGCAGATGACCCAAGAAGTAACAGAGAACCTTGTTTATTGAGTTTCATGTTGTTCTACTACTATATCACAGCATATTTCACCTCATTTTTCAGCTAAGGTACGGTGACGATCGTGATACGATAGCTATATGATTGTTCTTGATATAGAAACAACAGGATTAGACCCTGACTTACATGGTATCGTCTCAATTGGAGCCGTTGACACTAATGTACCCGACGAGTTTTTTTACGAAGAATGTCGTATACGCGAAGGTGAAAAGATAGATGAGGAAGCACTAGAAGTAAACGGACTTACAATGGATGAATGTCGGGACAAAAGTAAGCAATCAACACGAGATCTTATACTGCACTTTGAGGAGTGGCTCAACACTCGCACTATAAAGATGATAGGTGGGCTTCATATCGGTACGTTTGATGTTCCCTTTTATAACAAGAAAGCCATTCAGGTTGGGCTTCGCGCTCGTCTACGCAGACGATCAATTGACCTGCACTCTATCACCTACGCGAAAATGCAGGAGCTAGGTAAGGTTGTACCGATGACCGATGGCTGGAGCGTTATGGATACAGACTTTATCCATCCATTTTGTGGCCTTCCAAAAGAACCTAGACCGCATAATGCGCTAAATGGTGCCAAGTGGGAAGCAGAAAGCCTACACAGACTCATGACAGGAAAAAGTCTACTCAAGGAATTCACACGACACCCTGTGCCGGAATATTTACAGTAGTAACTACTTATGTTATAATATATTTATGATACCTGGCGATAACCCGTGTAGGTGGTGCGTCGGG
>JAYSUL010000010.1:0-18249 GCA_043719125.1 Candidatus Saccharimonadota bacterium
AAATTGGCTCCGGGAACTGGATTCGAACCAGCGACCTCGAAGTTAACAGCTTCTTGCTCTACCGCTGAGCTATCCCGGACTATTGGGGAGACTTGCTCCCCGGTATAAGGTACTTGCTTCGATTTATCGAAAGCACTGACAAGGGATGATTATAACCATTCAGGTGCTAGAGGTCAAACAGATACACTAGTCTTCACGGACGTATACAAAAGCGGTATACTACGATGTATAGAAAGCGAGGGAACAATGCTAAAAAATCAAAAGATGAATGTTGATCTGAGGATTGTATGTGGTGTATTGCTCGTGGCGCTCATCACATCAGTGATATTCTGGCAACCGTGGCAGAGTGATAGTTCGAGAACGATCACCGTTTCGGGAGAAGCATCAAAAAAAGCCGAACCAAATCAGTACCAGTTTAGTCCATCGTATCAACAAAAGGGGACTGATAGGGCTGCTATCCAAAAAGAATTAACCGACAAGATCAATACAATTGTGACAAGGTTAAAGGAGCTAGGTGTCGATGAGTCTGACATCACGCTGGCGACGTATACCTATGATAACTACTGGAATGATGGCACGAACGAAATCACATCAAATACTATTACGATCAATGTCGAGAATAAAGAGCTTTCTCAAAAGGTACAGGACTACCTCATCACAACTTCGCCAGAAGGTCAGATTACACCATACCCGAGCTTTACGACCGAAAAGCGCAAAGAAATCGAAGATGAAGTTAGAAGTCTCGCACTTATAGATGCCAAGAAAAAAGCTGATCGTAGTGTCGGAGAGCTTGGTGCAAAACTAGGCAAGGTTATGAGTATCGAGGATCAATCTGGTGACTTCATGATGCCATACGGCGGGATGTCATTAATGTCTGCTGATAGCGCTGAGGGTTCAGTAAAATCTAGCTCACTACCAGTCCTCGCCGGCAAACAAGAAGTAACCTATACAGTCACCGTAACTTACCAAATAAAATAGGAAGCATTATGTCTAATTTAAAGAACCGCCCAAAACTACCCATCCTGAACCTTATATTTATCCTACTTCTCGCAGGCTCGCTTGCATTCGGTGGATATTACTTTAAACAGTATAGAGACCTTAAGTCATCCACATCCAAGACAGGTGAAGAGCTTAATCAAGAACTCATATCAAGGGCGAGTAAAGTCTATGAGCTTCCCAAAGACGAGACACCTACTGTAGTCAGTGTCACAAAAGATCCAAAAGAATTTACTACTGAGCAAGAGAAGATTTTCTCAACTGCTTTTAAGTCACTTCAAAAAGGCGACACCGTATTTTTATATGAAAAAGCCGGTAAAGCTATTCAATATCGTGATTCCGAAAACAAGGTTATAGATACCGCTACATTGGCAGTAAAGTCCGGTGCTGCAGTCCAGATTATCGCGAGTGCAGAGCTACAAAATTCTACAGAGCTAACACTGACGACTAAATTTCCAAACGATGTACGGGTCAGTGGCAAATCAACGCCAACTGGGCAATATACTGCGACCACTGTTGTTGATCTAAGCGGTCAAAAAGCAGATCTAGCCAAAAAGATTGCCGATGCGGTAGGTGGGACTGTTGTAGCCGCTCTCCCAACGACAGAGAAGGCGACTGACGGAGCAGAGATAGTAGTAATTGTCGCAAATGCCCAGGTGACTCCCGCCGAACCAACCCCTGCACAATAGTCGTTGTATAAAAAGTCATAGCGTGACTATATAAAACTGGTACACTACATATAGTGATTATTTAACAAACAAACTGGAACTCTGGTGTGATCCCAGGGCAGTGCCGCTACGGTAATATCGATATTCGATGAGTCCGACCCACGTTATAAGCAGTATTCGAGCAAAGAACTGCCATGAACATCTCGTTATCTTGAATGTTGTTGGCAGACGATACCATGACAACAACACTAGAACGACCAAAATCTCCTGAGATCCTCGATGCCAGCTTCCCTGATGTGCAGGTTCTAAGGGAGGATGAGCTTGGGGAAGTACTAGCATCACGGAACAACGTGGAGTCTAATCCTGTAGCCCATGAAACATATGGTCGTTCACTGACAACGATGCGCTCTGTAGGAGAATGTCGGGCCAGGCGCCGGTTTGCGGGTTTAGGTCGACGTATGTTCGGATGGAAGATGCGTCATCACGATACACTTACCCCTGCAGAACAGCAAGGTTATGTGGAGTTCTTGACATCTGTAGCTGAGGGCTACGGTACCGATAGGGCGCTCGGAAATAGCTTAGAAGTTCGTGATTTTGATGAGCTTAGTGTAGTAAACGGCCTTGTAATGGCAAGAGATTTATCACGAGCAGTGTCCGAGATGACCGGTAACGGTCTGATTTGTGGCTACGAGGAAATGCTTAAAAACCCCTGGTTCGCCCCACAATATGTACGCTCGCAGTGGGATCATAAAAATGCACTTTCTGTCGATTCAATGGCTCGCCGTGAAACATGGTACAACACACGTATAATAGTCTCCCCGTACGTAGAAGAAGCAGCTGAGGAGTCAGGAGAAGATAAATGGGGTCATGTTGGGTATGTGCCACACTTAAGGCGTGGCTTTGTCCAGCTGTACCATATGCTAGGTAATGGCAAGGTACTGACAGGTTCCCTGTCGTTTGATGGTAGTGATAAGATTCGACTTCTCGAAATCTTTAATAAACATCTGGGGGCAGACATACCCGAAGATACTAGAACTGATGATTGGCTTCGATATGCATTAACTGGCGTTTTCACCGATAGGCAGGCGAAGGAATTTGCGGTGGCACTTGCCGATCTACTCACCGATGAGCAATACGAAAAATCATCCAACACAGTGGATGTTACGGAGCAGTACGGTGATCTAATTCAAAGCGCATACTCAGAGTCATATGTATTTGCATGCGAGTCTCTTGTACTTGGAAGACAATCTCGGCGAATGCGAAAAGTCATCAAAAAACTTCATGAACACTCACAGTCATTCAATAGCCATTATCAGGAGGCGCTCAAGAAGTTAAGGAGGCATCCTGGAGTATTTAACGATGCAGATGCTGCCGTGATTCATGAGTTATTGGTATATTCGACGATAGAAATGATACGGTCACTCCATCAAAATAATGTTAGTTATGATGATGCTGTCCGTTCGATGAATGGGGCAGAGGGCTTCATTGGTGCACTGAGCGCGTACGGTGCGACAGGTGCAGAGGAGGGACGTGATTATTTTGCGTGTGGATTGTCTATTTCACCCGGTGATCAACTAACAACTGAGTTTGCGCTAGATGATGCATTGTCTCAAGCAGCTGATGGTTCGTTGTCAGCCGTCTCGTTTGTATACAACCATGATCATGTAAAAAAGCGTCAGTCCATTGCAGAAACCCTCACAAACGCTAGACGTAAGGGTGATTGTTTAGCATGTCCTGAAAAGCGCACTACAGTACATGGATGTGGGCTTTGTACCGACTGTAACCAAGTCTGGTGTACTGAATTTGTCGATAATGGTATTGGACTAACCATCGAACAGGTAGCGTCTAGGGCTAAGACTAAGTCAAAGCCCAACCAACGCAGGCCCAAGGAACAACGCGGCGAGACTAAACCTACGGTTCTAATTAAAAGCCAAAAGCAGAAAAGAAAAAAACTAAAAAGCAAAGCCTAAGAAGCTACTTCATTCTAGCCAGAATAGTATGGCCTAGCTTAGTGTGCTTGTGCCTTAGCGGGTTGTCGTCATAGTGAGTTTCGAGATATGCTAGATGTTTATTGCGATACTTCTTGAACTCAGATTTTTTGAGTCCAGATTTTTTGATGAAAGACCCAATTTTATCGCTACCGATGTAGTGGGGGAGCATCACATAATCGGCACCTTCGTTATAGAGCTCACTGGCATGGTGCGAATTATCCGTAGTGCAGATAAATACAATTCGAGGGTTGACCCTCTCAATGTACCTAGTCAACCAGAGGTTTGTCTGATAGTCAGAAATGGTGGACACGACGAGTTTGGCGTGCTCTAGGCCGAGCTCTTCAAGGAACTCAGTATCAGTCGCATCACCGTAAAGATAGTTGTGGTCGTGATGCTCGAGTAGGTCAATTACATCTGGATCGTAGTCAACGACTATGTATTTTTTGCCAAGGTTTTTGAATGTCTTTAGAAATTCCGCTCCACCTTTTTTATAGCCAAATAACACAAGTTGATAGGTGGCCTTGTGCTCGTGCTCTGCCTTAATAACACGTCTCTCAAACAGAGAAAGGTGCGACTCAAGCATTCTATAAAGTTTGTCGGCATAGATAATAAAGTACGATGAGAATGTAATTGTTACAAGCGCGACCATTGTTATCACCGACACCAATTCCTCCCTAGCTAGACCTTGGCTGACTGCGAGGATTAGCATTACCAGTGAGAATTCACTTACTTGAGCAAGTGCAGTAGATGTTTTAAAACTAGTAAGTTTGGTGTAGCGCATGAGACCCATGATCATCATGGTGATGAGCGGCTTTGCAATAAGCGCTACTAGGCTGAGCGCAACAACTTTGTACCATGTAGATCCTATAGAGCCGAAGTCAAGCACTGTACCTAAGTTGATAAAGAACACTACCACAAAAAAGTCTCGGAGTGGCCTTAGCCGAGACGCTATTTCCTGAGCGTATGGTGTTGATGCAAGACTGATTCCTGCAAGTAACGCACCAATCTCTATTGAAAACCCAAACTGCTTATAAAGTGTGGCGGCGCCAAAACCCCATGCTATGGCAAATAGAAATAGGAACTCTTGGCTTCCTGCTATTAGTTTGCGCATCCGGGGAAGCAAATGGAGTGAAATTAAAAACAGCGGTGCTGTGATTACTACTCCTTTGACGCCAAGCCATAGCAGGCTCGATGGAGAAAAGCCATCATCGCTACTAGCAGCAATAAATATCAGGCTAAGTGTCGCGATTATATCCTGAGCTAGTAATATACCTATCGCTATCTTGCCGTACAGACGTCCCTGTTCTTTTTTATCACCAATGAGCTTGAGGATGATAATCGTACTGCTAAAGCTAAGCGCTACGCCTACAATCAAACTCTCGACCCGGCCGTAGCCTAGGGCAAAAGATACGGTATAGCCTGCCAAAACAGTACCAATCACCTGCATCAGTCCAACTACCCCCGAGACTCGACCCACTTCCTTGATCACGCGTATGTTGAGGCCAAGGCCGATGATAAATAGTAGTAAAGCTATGCCAATTTCTGAAAATACTTTTATTGACTCCTGATCTTCGATCAAGTGTAGTAAGGATGGTCCAACTAGCACGCCAGTCAAGATATAGCCAATAATAAGTGGTTGCTTGAGTAGTCTCATGACCATTGAAACACCTGCACCAACAGCGATAATTAAGCTTAGTTCTGTGAAAAGATTGTGTTCCAGGGTTGCTACCTCTGCTGTTAATTCGTTTATGTTTATTGTACAGTAATGAGTACATGAAAGAATGGTTTCACCGATTTTCTGCAAAAACATCATCTATAGCGGGACAGCCATTAGCGTTTTTTATTGCCCTCAGCGTTGTTGTTATCTGGGCAGCCACAGGTCCTTTATTCAACTTCTCTAATACGTGGCAACTTTTTATAAACTCAAGCACCACTATTGCAACAGTACTTATGGTGTTTTTAATTCAAAATACTCAGAATCGTGATGCAAAAGCTATGCACCTCAAGCTCGACGAGCTTATCAGAGCAATTAAAAATGCACGCGATAGTTTTATTGATCTTGAAGATATAAGTGACGAAGAGCTAAGCGCACTGGATGACGACTTCCGCAGACTACATGACATAGAGGCATCAAAAGCAGCACATAAACTCCACCAAAAGGTTCGAGCAGAAAAAGATCGACGAAAATACTAACCTTGACAACTCTATTGCTGCTTATGGTATAATCTCTCAGTTGTGTCGTTTCGACATTGTTGAGACCAAGAGAGACAAAAAGACAAAAATAAAGAGGTTCTAGGTGTGTACAGATTAGCCTGATTCGTCAGGATTATATAAAGCCTTGGTAATGACACTACGCTTTATCTGATCGACCTAGCCCAGGTGTAATAGGAGGTTTCCCCATGACTATTTCAGTTATGGTTAAGAGTTCAAAGCCGAAAAAAGTATCAGTACAGGTACTGCTACCTTTTTGGCACAAATATGTTGTTTAAGGGTTCTACGGTTTCAGCTTAGTTCTGCGGGGCAGCTGAAACCTTGGCTATCTCTGCGTCGATAGTTTTTACCAATTCATCATAACTACGACGTTCGTTATCGTCCAGTAATCTTCCGTTTAGGACTAATCCAGGTGTGCCTGTGACACCAAGCTTTTTACCAGCTTCAGTATCAGCGTTGATCGTATTGTTCGTACTTTCAGCGGATGCATCTTGCTTGAACTTTGCGAGATCTAGATTTAGCTGTGTGGCGTATGACTCAAAGATACTAGTTGCATTGCTAGAGCTACTCCAAGTCTGCTGGTTTTCATATAGTAGATCGTGCATTTCAAAAAACTTTCCCTGACTGCTTGCTGCTTCCGCTGCTCTATGAGCGGCGCGTGCATTTGGGTGAATGCTATCTATAGGAAAGTTGCGGTACTGGAAGGTAATATCATCACCATATTTTTTTTCGATTTCTTTAATTATTGGGTAGTACTGTCCACAAACTGGACATTGGAAATCACCATACTCGACGAGTGTTACTTTTTTATTGCCTGCGCCTTGAACATGGTTTGTTGGTTGTGAGGTTGTAGCGGCTCCATCTTGCTTTGAGTCTTGTTTTGTAACATAGAAATATCCCACGAAAATACCGAGAATAACAAGCAGTGCAATAACGAATTTTTTGTCCATAGAATCTCCCTTTATACCTATATTGTAACCTACTCACGTATTTAGGGTAGAATATAGATATGCTTAAGCTTCTTCTGGCATTGGTGTGCGCGGGATCAGTCGGCTATTTGGTATTACTTCTCAGGAGTTATGAATATTTAACGGTAGCCGAGTTAAAGCGTCAGGCGCGAGGTGGAAGTAGGCAGGCTAAGTCTGTATATATGGTGAGGGGACCCTACGGCCCTCATATTTTCGTATTACTCTGGGGACTTATCGGTATTTTGTCTTCAGCGATGATCATTTTGCTCGAGAGTGTGCTCTGGAGTTGGTTGGTAATTCTAATCACAATTCCGGTGACGATTTTGATACATGCGGTGTTGCCATGGTCCAAGTATCCAGCGCCGAGTCTCGGAATGGCTGCATTTTCTGCTCGTCTGTTTGTGCGCCTATTAGCGATCACCGCTCCACTACTAAGGATAATTGAGAGGTTTACGGGCGCTTGGATAGGTCGCAGCGAAGTACGTCGGATAAACAGTAAAGAAGAACTGCTCGATATACTCGAGCATACTCGAATTGAGGATGATCCTTTTAGTGCGGATGAGCTAGGTATCGCCGTACATGCACTGACGTTTGGTGACAAAAAGATTACTGAGATTATGACTCCGCGAACAATCGTCAGATCGGTACGTGGCGAAGACATATTGTCCCCAGTACTTTTGGGAGAACTGCATGAGAGTGGTTTTTCTAGATTTCCGGTTACAGAAAGCGAGACTGGTACTTACATTGGTATTTTGTATAGCAAGGATCTAAGCGACCTAAGGGGCAGCAAAATTGTTAGCCAGGCAATGCGACCGGAGCTCTACTATGTTAATGAATTTACGCCACTCGACAATGTACTAAACGCTTTTTTGAGAACCCAACATCATCTTTTCTTGGTGGTTAATGAATTTGAAGAGGTGACTGGGATAATCACGATCGAGGATGTCATGGAGCAGATCATTGGTAGAAAAATAGTCGATGAATTCGACCAATACGAGGATCTTCGCGCTGTTGCAATGCAAAAAGCCCGCTCGCAAGCAAAGAGTCGTGAGGGGGTAACAGTATGAGTTCGGATAAAAAGTCACTCTACCCGGAAGCAACGAGGGGCTCTCTATCGACAGACAACGAACGGTACATTCACCCACCTACTGCAAAAGGGCCAAAGAACGGTGATATGCAAACAAAGACAATAATCTTTGGAGTTGTGTTTTTTATGATTTTCACCGTAGTTTTTGCGTTTTTGATGGGTTTTGGTAAGTATTTGTGATCGGCTACCACTGTTCAGAGCTTCTTATTTCGTGCTACAATACGACCCAATGACCAGAGCTACACTAGATAATAATCTTTGGGCGAGCGCTAGCGAAGGCGATCGCTAGTTAGCTGACCCCTGACGTAAGCCATATATAGCAAAAATCACTTTTGGAGATACTTAAATGGAACGTACGATAACAGTAGACGCCACTAACAGTGTTGGGGCTGAAATATTAGTAAAAGGTTGGGTAAATGCCCGAAGGGACCATGGCGGATTAATCTTTATAGATATTCGAGATTACCGGGGTGTCTTACAACTAACCATTCAACCCGAGACGGAAGAGGCATTTAGCGTGGCAAATGAGCTACGTGATGAGTTTGTGATAGCCGTCGAAGGTACGGTAAAGGAGCGTTCTGAGGAGCTTAAGAACCCCAACATAGAAACAGGTTCCGTCGAGCTAGTTGTGTCTAAGATTACTATATTAAACAGGTCAGAGCCGTTACCTATCCAGGTGAACTCTACTCAGACAATTGGCGAAGACAATCGTCTAAAGTATCGTTACTTAGATCTTCGTAGGCCAAAGATGCAGACTATGCTTAAAAAGCGAGCCGAATTATACTCACGAATGCGAACCTATATGGAGATCCAAGACTTCACTGAGGTAACTACTCCAATTTTGGCAAACTCAAGTCCGGAAGGTGCTCGAGATTTTCTTGTTCCCTCACGGCTCCATCCAGGTCATTTTTATGCGTTGCCCCAAGCTCCTCAGCAGTTCAAGCAACTGCTCATGGTGGGTGGTATACATCGCTACTACCAAATGGCACCATGTTTTAGAGATGAAGATCCTAGAGCAGAACGTCTATATGGTGAGTTCTACCAGCTAGATATGGAGATGTCTTTTGTGGAGAGCGGAGAAGAGGTTCGGTCTACTATTGAACCACTAATCAAAGATCTTGCAACAAGTTTTGCTGGCAAAAAACTCCTCACAGAAGATATACCAAGAATTCCATATAGCGAGGCAATGGACAGATTCGGAAGTGACAAGCCTGACCTAAGATTTGGTATGGAATTAATCGACCTAACTAGCGAACTAAAAGACTGTGGATTTGGTGTTTTTACAGGAGCGGTGGCATCCGGTGGGGTTATAAAGGCGATAACCGTACCTTCTGCTTTTAGCCGTTCTCAGTTAGATAGCTTTACGGACCAAGCAAAAAAGGATGGCGCAGGTGGGCTTCCGTACCTCACTGTAGAAAATGGTTCTGCTATATCATCGATAGCCAAATTCTTTAGTAAAAGCGAACTGGCTATTGTCGTCACTAAAACTGGCGCAAAAGATGGCGATACGATCTTTTTTGGTAGCGACATCCGAGTAAAGGTCAATAAGGTGCTCGGTAATCTACGTTCGCACTTTGGCCGACTACTAGACTTGAAAGACAAAGACATCATTGCTCTTGCATGGATCGTTGACTTTCCATTTTATGAATATGATGAGACCGCAAAGAAAATAGATTTTGGACATAACCCATTTTCTATGCCAAAAGGCGGGCTAGATGCTCTAAAAGCAGAAGACAAGTTGTCGATTT
Source organism: Candidatus Saccharimonadota bacterium (assembly GCA_043719125.1). GTDB lineage: Bacteria > Patescibacteriota > Saccharimonadia > Saccharimonadales > JAGQMS01 > JAGQMS01. Next base: position 9,670 of record JAYSUL010000010.1, read on the forward strand.
TAGCCGATCAATACGATATGGTCATGAATGGCTATGAAATATGCTCAGGCGGAGTCAGGAATCATAACCCGGATATTTTGTATGAAGTATTTGGTATTTTGGGTTACGACAAATCATATGTCGAAGCAAAATTTGGTGCGATGCTGAGTGCGTTCAAGTTCGGTGCGCCGCCTCATGCGGGCTGTGCTTTCGGTCTCGACCGTATGTTTATGGAGTTAATGGGCGAGAGTAACGTCCGTGAAGTCGTTGCTTTTCCGAAGAACGGATCTGGGCTAGATGTAATGATGGGCTCGCCAAGTCCAATTGATGGCGCTCAAATTAAAGAGCTAAATCTAAAAATAGTAGAACAATAGCCATATAAGGTAGTTGTAATTAATGCCAAAAGCGTTGCTCTTCTGCAACGCTTTTGCTTTAATTGCAAGTAGTAATATAAGCGAGGGTACAAACATATGCTACAAAGCAAATACCAACGGGTGGGCGCGCTGGCCGGTTTACTCATGTTCTTTGGGTCCTGGTTGAGCGCATTTTATAATCACTGGGCATGGGCCTTGGTAACAGTTGCAGTTGCACTTGCTGCATTCTGGATTGCACTTGAAGATGAATCAAGCGAGGAACTTGGTCCAAGGGCAATTCGTGGTTTTGTAGTGGGCGCGCTGGCAGCAACTGTAGCTCGTATCTTGGGAATGGTTACGATGGCATGGGCATTTGATAGCTGGTCTACTCCAGTTACCGAAAAATACGATAGCTTTTCGGACTTATTCCGAGTGCTAATAAATGGTAATTTGACTGCAAGTATCGTAGCAATTGCAGGAGTTGGTCTTGTAGGAGCTTTTATTGCCTATGCAATGCCTTACTTCACTGCGGACAGGGAGGAAGAATAATATGTTACGTAAAAACCTTATGAATATACTTTTGGGTCTTGCAGCTGCTGGTGCGGTTCTTGTGGGCTATAACGCATTTATCGCTAAAAGTGAAGATGGACACACAGCATCTAACCATCTGGCAGAATATCTGGATCTTGATGTTGCCACACTAGAAAAAACGGAAGATCAAGCTACAAATGTAGTCGTAGATGACGGTTCGGAAAACGCTACGTCTGAAGTAGCTGTCGACAACGGTAAACCCGCTGAGTCAGAAGCTATGGGCTCGACAAAAGCAGAGCCAACAGTCACAACTACTGCCCCAGTAACTGTACAGGCTGGCGACAAAACACAGACTATGTATACAGTAAAAGAAGGTGATACCTATGGCTGTATCGCAGAAAAATACTACGGAAGTTACGAGCACTGGACTGACGTAGTAAGCGCCAATCCTTCTAGCGATGGCTTCACTGAGTATGAGCTACATGTAGGCGCCCAAATCGTCCTACCTGCAGTCACTTCAGTAAATTTAAAACCAGTTAGCGTCCTTTGTAGCTAGGTAGTAGCCACCATAATCACCACCTTCATGAGATATATGAAGGTGGTATTATAATTTGTATGAATTACTTTTTAGCAAAAACTGAGCCTTCTACATACTCGATAGATGATTTTGAGAATGAAGATTTGACGTTATGGGACGGTGTCCATAACTATGAGGCTATCAATTGTATAAAGACGATGAAGGCAGGGGATTTAGTTTACATATATCATTCGATGAAAGACAAAAAAATCGTTGGTCTAGCTCGGGTAGATGATGAACCGTTCGAAAACAAGGCAGATGCTAGGTTTTCTTGGGCAGTTAGACTCAAGTTTGTAAAAAGATTTGATGGGCCTACACTGGCTGAGTTCAAGCAGAACCCTGACTTTGCAAAGTTTAAGCTAGTTACTCACTCGCGTCTATCAGTAATGTCGATGCCAGCCGAGATTGCTACTTGGGTTGATTCAGCTAAGCAGTGACAGGCTCATTGTCGAGACTCTTCCAGAGTATTCTCGACGCACAGCTTCTATATGGAGCCCATTTTAGTGATATTTCATATGCACTTTGCGGTGTCACTGATTCGAGGCTGTAGAGCTTTTTTATCCCGTTCCGTAGACCAAGATCTCCACTCGAAAAAATATCTTCTCGACCCAAGCTAAACATCAAAAACATTTCGGCGGTCCACTGGCCGATACCTTTTATTTGAACTAGCTCATTAATTGTTTCTTGGTCGGTCATCTCATCAAACCTTGTGAGGTGAAGCTTTTGATTCAAGACAGCATCTGCAATATTTTTGACATAGCCTATTTTTTGCCCTGAAAGACCACAGGTCCTAAGATCTTCCGTCCTTGCTGATATGATTTGGTTTGGATCGTTCCAGTTTCTGACTGTTCCATGTGTTCTTGCCCAAATAGTAGACGCTGCTTTTACGGAAAGTTGCTGGCTCACAATAGACTCACAAAGATCAGATAGATAGTTCCTACTAGGTTGCTTGATTACTAGCGTGAGTTTAGTTGCGACTTCACGGCCAGCTTGCGCTAGTATTGGGTCGACAGTCTCAAAGTAGTCAAGTATTGTATCTATATCCATGTCTAGCGAGTATACCCAGCAAGATTCAGAAACCATAGAGCTAATCGAAACTTATTACGAGTCTGCTAATCGTGAATTACCGTGGAGGGTACTATCTTTAGATGAATCTCAGCGATTCTATCAGGTACTTGTATCTGAGTTGATGCTACAACAAACCCAGGTCTCACGCGTCATCGCTAAATATCTTGAATGGATGAGGATATTTCCTGACATTAAGTCGCTCTCCAAAGCTGACTTAAGAGACGTGCTTATCCTTTGGCAAGGACTTGGCTACAATAGACGCGCACGATACTTATATGAGTCAGTAAGCTTACTTGTAGTAAATGGTATACCACATGGCACCCAGGAGCTTGTTAAGCTTCCTGGAGTAGGCGTTAACACCGCAGGCGCGATCAGCGCATATGTATTTAACGAGCCAGTCGTATTTATAGAAACAAATATCAGAACAGTAATTATTGAGCACCATTTCTCTGATAAATTTGCAGTCACTGACAATGAGATCATACGGGTATTAGATAGGCTCATTAGTGCTACACATCTCGATGCAAGAAATTGGTATTGGGCGCTAATGGACTATGGTACGTACCTAAAAGGTAGTGTGAAAAATGTTCAAAAAAGTGCCCACTATGCAAAACAGGCGACGTTCGAGGGATCACTCAGGCAACTTAGATCGTCTATTCTGCGGAGTTTACTGGTTCATGCTTATACTGAAGAGCAGCTTTTAGAGTCCCACCCGGATATTCGTACTCCACATGCTATCCGTACGCTAATCAAGGATAAACTTATCATTCTCGATGGGCTGAACTACGTTATTGCTAAATGACCGTGTAGAATATAGATAGATGAAGCGTAGTGAATTATTTGTATCAGTTGTTTTTATTTTATCGGCAATTCCGGCAGTATTAGTAAGCGCCCAGACAGATGTATCGCTTAGTGATGTCGGCACGTACTCCGTAGACGCCCGTACAGCCCGGATAGCCGCTCTTCGAGAGCAGTACCGAATAAAGTTGAGCGACAAGGAGCGTGAGCTCGTTGTGACTAGATGTGAACCTGCACAGACGAGCTTGCAAAAGATAGCCTTCAGGCTGAATGAAACACATATTGCCCGAACTGTTACGTACGATGATGTTATTGGTTCGCTCGATACCGTGCGGACTCTGATTGTCGCAAAACAGATTGATCCATCAAATATAGAACTGTTAACTGTGGAGTATCAGCTCAAAAAAGCCACATTTGAAATTGCTGTATCAGACTACCAAACTGCACTGGAAGACTCGATACAGGTAGACTGTAAGGCTCAGCCGGAGGATTTTAGGGCGGCATTGGAAGGGGTTCGTTCAGCACGAAAAGATGTGGTTAATTCGTCAACCCAGATCACGGAGCTTACGAACTCGAACTTAAAAACAGCCTTTGATACGTTGAAGCTTAAACTCGGCACCGGCGATGGAGTTGTTGATGGAAAATAAAGATGACCGCATACTTTTGAGGAATAACCCGGTATTTGTGATCGGTATTGCGTGCCTGCTTGCAATACTTATGTTTTCGGGTAGTCTATTAGCCTATTTACACTCTGATACAAAGAAAACCATCGAGCAGATTCAGGCAAACAATCTACGTAGCATTGAGACGCCAAAGGAGCTTCCGCTGTCGGCAGAGCTTAATGATGCTTACTTGGACCAGTTGGAGACTAATATACAAACACAAATCTCATCACATAGCGACGAAACAGATTATAGCTCAGCAGAACTTACCGACTCGGCACTTGGTCTCTAGTTACTTAGGCGATGTCTGACCCACTCGTCGAGCGAATTACCGCCCCCACCTGACATACATACAACAATGGAATCTTTGAGCTCTGACTGAATGTCCTTCCAGAGCTTATCGCTTGGTTCGGAGGGCACTGCAATAGACGGGTCTGATAAGCCAGTAATCAGTTGCTCGGGTGTTAGTATCTCTTGACCTGGATCTTCACGAGCTAGATAACTGGGCAACCAGTATACTTTTTTTGCACCAGAGAAACAGTCCTTGTATACGTCTCTCATAAAGTGCTGTCTACGATTTGTAAGTGGCTCGTATACAACGACTACACTTTTACCTTGCTGTGACGCTAATTCACTGGCAACAGACATGCATCCGGTGATCTTTTCTGGTGTATGTGCGTAGTCGGTGAATAGACCGGTCTGCAGCTCTTCCATGCGACGACTTGTCCCGGGGAATTCGCTCATTACTGACTGAATTTCTTCTATGGATCGACCTGTCACTTTATGTACAGCTTCTATGACCAACCACGCATCGCGTCGATTATACTCCCCTGCAAGGCTGGTTTCTTCTAAGGGAACATCCTCTGGATCAATCACAAGTATCGAACTACTTTGTTCTAGACCTAGATAGTTCATATCTTCTTTCCAGAGTATTGTTGTTTCTGATTGTCCAATGTATTCACGAAATGCGTCCTTGTAATCGTCTCTGGTGGGGAATACTTCGTGATGATCCCAAGAAATACCGCTAATCACAGATATGTAGGGATAATACTGTAGAAAATTACGATGAAACTCATCGCACTCGTATATAAAATATTCGCTTCCGGTCTCAAAATGACCCATATCGGCAAAGCTCATTTTTGCGCCAACTGAATAGCTAATTGGAATGCCTAGTTTTTGGAATGCCCAAACCATCATGGCAGTTGTTGTTGTCTTGCCGTGGGTGCCTGCAGCGGCGATCATCCTGAGATCTTTAATCTTAAGTATCTCATTGAGAAAGACGTCTCGTTCAGTTAGCTTCATCCCATGCTCTTTTGCAAAGACGAGTTCCGGATGATTGGGATTTAGTCGGGTGATTGCGGAGACACTTACTACCCAGTTGATTGGTTTGGCTAGGTGTATCTCAGACATGCTCTTACCGCTCTGATCTATGCGTACATCAAGCCCCTTTTTTTCGAGGTAGTGAGTGTATTCGCTTTCGTTGTCGTTCGATCCAGACACCTCATAGCCCGCCTGGGAGGCCAGTAACGCGAGCGGTCCGATTCCTGTTCCGCCGATACCAACAAAGTAGATGTGCATAGTGGTAGGATAGCCTAATCTGAGGTATACTTGCAACAGATAAGTACAAATAAAAATGTTTCAAAAACTACTTTCAAGAATATTAGAACCACGACACTTTTGGCGCAATGCCGGATTCGATGAGCTCAGTGAGCTGTACGCTTCGCAGTTGCTTCGTTCGCTGGGGATTAGTCTTATTGGTCTGTTTACACCCATATACCTATACAAGATAGGTTATGCGCTGAGCGAAGTTGCACTTTTTCATGTGTTCTGGTTTCTACTTAGACCGTTTTTTGATTTTTCGGCAGCGTTTATCGTTGCAAAAATTGGGCCCAAACACACGATGCTGCTATCAAACTTTATATATATTATCTATCTGGGACTTCTGATATCTATAGAGGAGCTTAGGTGGCCACTTATTCTTGTAGCTGGGTTTGGTTCGTTTGCGTATGGACTACACTTACTCGCCACAGCCGTCGATTTTTCTAAAATAAAGCACTCCGAGCATGGCGGCAAGGAGCTTGGGTATATGGATATAGTGCAAAAATGTGGTGGGATTATAGGGCCGCTCATCGGAGGCCTGCTGGCAAATTACGCAGACCCTCGGTATGCTGTTGGCCTAGCGATGTTGGTAGTGCTTTGCTCGGCTGTGCCGTTATTTTTCACTAGCGAGACAGTCAAGACAAACCAGCATATAACATTTCGCGGATTGCCGTTTCGGGTGAGGAAAAGAGACTATATCTCGGTTGCATCCTTTACTGTCGAGAGTACCATATCGCTGATTGCATGGCCCCTCTACGCCGCAGTATTTATACTCGGAGATAATACCTTTGCGAAGTTGGGAATTATAGCCGCACTCAGTACTGCATCTTCGTTGTTTTTAAGCCGAGTCATAGGGGGCGTAATAGACAAGAATAAGGGACGTAAGTTACTCAGGATTAGTATTATGTTGAACGCACTATTACACATAGCCAGAATATTTATTAGGTCGGTCGTAGGGGTAGGGCTAGTAAATATGGCTAACGAGCCGATAACAGCATCGTATCGTATGCCATTCCTCAAAGGGATATATGATGCCGCAGACAGCCTACCGGGGTATCGGATCGCGTATTTGGCTTCACTATCTATGATAGATGCGCTTTCAAGACTTGTTGTCTGGGTAGTTATATATGCAGGGCTAATGATTCTGGATTCGCCTAGTGTCGTATTCCAGGCAATGTTTATAGTGGCATTTGTTGGTTCAATAGGAATATTGCTAGAGCGATTTGAGGCTCTCGATGAAAAGTAGGATAATAAAGTTATGAATAGCAAGAAAAAAAAGATTTTATCCGCAGCAACTAGCACGCTGAACGTTGTCGCTCTTGGTGCAACGAGTGTAATGGCAGCATATGCGCTCAGAAATAATAATAAGCGCTCAGGAGAGCTCTATGGGCTTGTGCTGGCAGCCGATGAGTCGGGTGTGGGGGTAAATGAAGCACTAATTAACCTACAAACACATGTTGCGACACACATGAATGCTTCGCCGCTACCACAGTTAGGTGAAAATGCGCCCGTACAGCTGGCAAAATCATATGAGCGCGCTAAGAGTGCTGAGAGCACTCGTGTCACTTCAGAGAGGGTGCAGGTGACTAACGAGGGCATTGCGACATGTGAGGCTCAATTCGGACGGGCAAATCTCGTGACGAGGTCAAAGTGTATTGCGGACTATGGTGCCGCACATCCGGTCCAGCCCGAGAAAGTAATACTAGCAGATCTGTATCGCTATGATTTTGTTAGTCCAATGTGGACACCCGATAAGGCTGGATGGCTGGTGGTTGTCACCGTAGCTCTCACGCTAGCACTTGCTATTCGTATCATAGCAAAAATTACTGCTACACTTATTTTTAGGCGTTAAAAATACCCCCGTTATTGGGGGTATTTTCTGTAGTTCTTACCGCCTACTATGGCTTCTTAGTTGTAGTAGTCGGAGTTGCACTAGACGCAGGAGCTGTTGAGCCTTCAGCACCTGTGGTATTTTGTTCAGTAGCCTTGTTTGCTGCATCAGGATCTTTCTTGTACTCGCGGATTGCAGTTACTACTTGACCGCTTTCTTTGAGGTTCTCCCAGAATAATACCTTGTCTTTTGAGATAAACATCTCATCCTCTGGACCATGAAGTTCGTTTCCGAGCTTGGCTAGACTGATGCTTTGCTGAGCCTGGTCAGTTGTCGTGGCCGATGCTTGACCTTCTGGCTGTATCTTTTGTTCGACACGTACGTAGAAGATGTCTGTTAGACGGTAGTACTGCTCGTTATAGGCTTCAAGTTTTCCAAAGTATACCTGACCATCTTGGCTGTTGAGGAAGACTGCCTGATATTGGTCTTTGTTGACTGCACTGTTGAGGTCCTTGCCACCACCGAGTACTACGAGTAATAGCATTAGTGTTGCAAGTATCGCGACTGCAAATAGTGCGACACTCATGAATATCTGAGTCTTCGTTAGACCCTTCTTTGATTTAACGCTAGTCATTGGGCTCTGAGCATTTGGTTGTGGAGCCATAGGTTGTTGCATAGATCATCTCCTTGTTTTTGCCGTTTTTGGAGTAGGGAAGTAACTAACCTGTTATATCCTGCCCACCCGTTACCCGTGCAATCATTAAAAGTTTATAAACATAAGTGTAATATACTCATGACTCCTATACAAGTATAATTCTATAGATATGTGGTGATTTTTGTTATGGCCTCTTGACAATGTAAAACCTATAGAGGTATCGTAGAGGTACTATCAAGGGTACATAAGGAGGATAACTACTGTGGCATATAAGCACACGAACTCTAAGGGAGTAACTTACTACTTGAATACTAAAATGGTCACACTTCGTGGTGGCAAAGAACAGAGAATTTATTATTTCTCTAAGGACGAGCGACCAGAAGGTTGTGATCTTCCAGAAGGCTTTCTCGTTGGTGAAAACCCACGAAACGGCTTCCTAACTGTTAAGAACGGCAACAAAAAGAAGTAATTACTCTCTTTTTTCAAAAAACCCACTTTATAGTGGGTTTTTTGTTAATCACTATTTT